>JASGFZ010000043.1:0-15835 GCA_047605345.1 Flavihumibacter sp.
TGAAATCCCTGATGCTTTTGCCTAATTCATCATTGGTCATGGCAAGGAAATGCCGCGCATACAGGAGAATATCTTCCGCCCGCTCGCGCAGCGGCGGCAGGTTGATGCTGAACTCGTTAAAACGATGGTAGAGGTCTTCCCTGAACCTGCCGTTGCGTGCCGCTTCCCACAGCTTTTCATTGCTCGCCACGATAATGCGCAGGTCCAGCTCAATGTCTTTATTACCGCCTACCCGGCGGATCTTTCTTTCCTGCACCACCCTTAACAGCGACACCTGGACGTCATAAGGAAGGTTGGCGATCTCATCAAGAAAAACCGTTCCGCCGTCGGCCAGCTCCAGGCTCCCGATCTTCTGGTTTAAGGCGCCGGTAAACGAACCCTTCTCGTGCCCGAACAATTCACTGCCGGCCAGCTCTTTCGACAAGGCGCCGCAGTCGATGGCAATAAACGGCTGGTCGCGCCTTTTGCTCATTTCATGGATCTTACTGGCAATGGCTTCCTTGCCGCTGCCGCTTTCGCCGTAAATGATAACACTGTAATTGGTGGGCGATACCAGCTCAATCTGCTTGAGGATATTTTTCATTTCAGGGGTTGTTCCCCAGATGTATTTCTCCATCACCCGCTTATCGCCTTTTTTCGCCGAAGCATTTACCGGAACCACCCGCTCGCGCGATGATGCAGCCGAACCATGCGCCTCGGCCGGGGTGGCGAGCGCTTTCCGGATGGTGATCAGTATTTCGTCGGGAAATACCGGCTTGGTTACATAATCGAACGCACCCAGCTTCAATACCTCCACCGCAAGCTTTACATCGCTGTAACCGGTAATAATGATAAACGGCACATCGGGATACAGCTCTCTCGATTTGATGAGCACCTGTTTTCCGTCCATGTCTTCCAGGCGAAAATCGCAGAGGATCAGATCGGGTTTTTGCTGCGCCAGCCATTCCAGGGCTTTCTTCCCGTTGTACATTTCTATCACCTCAAACTGTTGCTTGCTGAGAAACCTGTTCAGCAGCATGCACATGTCGCGGTCATCGTCTATTACCAGTATTTTCTGCATCTTGTTTTGCTTTAAGTCTTATGCCCACATGGCCCTTACCTGTGCAACCGGAATTTGTAAAAGGTCGCGGTACTTGGCAATGGTTCTCCTGGCTATCTTGTATCCCTTGTTCATCAGTATGGCCACCAATTGCTGGTCGGTGTACGGGTTCTTTTTGTCTTCCTGCTCAATCACTTCTTCAAGCGCATTCTGGATAACCCGGTTACTGATCACTTCACCGGTCTTGTTGATAATGCCTTCGGTAAACAGGTCTTTGAGGTGAATGATGCCGAAATGCGTATCTGCAAACTTGTTGCTGGTAAGCCTCGATACCGTTGAAATATCCAGCCCTACTTTGTCGGCAATATTTTTCAGGATCATGGGCTGCAGTTTGGTCACATCGCCATCTACAAAATAGTCTTTCTGGAACAGCACAATGGCTTTCGTGATCTTCATCATGCTTTCATTGCGCTGCCGCAGGGCATAGAGTATCCAGTTGGCCGACTGCAGCTTGCTTCGCAAATACTGCAACGCGGTTTTGTTTTTCGTTGCCTGTAAGTTTTCATGCAGGGCATCGCTTACGCGGAAGTTTTCTGCATTGATTCCACACACCGTGATATTGAACACATCATTGTCGAGGCTCACCTGGATATCAGGTACAATATTGTCTTTGGGTGCAGTGGAATTGGCATACTCCGTAATCGGCCGCATCGGCAGCTTGCTGAGAAAAGCCACCACCACCCGGAACTCATCCTCTTCCAGTTCCAGCTCCATCATTATTTTATCAAACCGGCGGCTCTTGAAGTCATCGTAGTGTTTGCTCAGCAGCTCAACGGCTTTGGCCACATCGGGGCGGCGGTTGTTCATCCTGGCCAGCTGCAGCAGCCAGTTTTCGCGCGTGTCGCGGGCACCCAGCCCTGCCGGGTCGAGCGACTGCACGGCCTTCAGCGCCACCTCCACTTCTTCCGGTGTGGTGATGAAATAGCCGAAAGAAAAATCATCGGCCAGGTCTTCGAGGTCTTTCAGCAGCAGGCCCGAATCTTCCAGCGAATCGATAAGATAATCCGCAATGGTATGTATCCGCTCCGGCAACGGAACCAGGGCCAGCTGCCGCCTGGCCTCTTCCCGGAAATCGGCTACCGACACGATCGGCCGCTCGGGCAGGGCATTTTCGTTGAAATAATTGGCATATTCCGCCTTGTAATCAGGCACATCATTTTCGGCAAACTCATCCCAATCCTTGTAATCCTGCGCAGCCTCCCGGTCGTACTTCTCCTGATCTGCCTCCTGCGCATCACTGATCTGTTCGAGGTAAGGGTTCTGGTCCATCTCCTGGCGTAAATGCAGCTGCAGCTCCAGGCTGTTTAACTGGAAAAGGTTCAGCAATTGGATCTGCTGCGGAAGAATCTTTAATGTTTGCTGTTGGTGTAAGTGTTGACTGATCATATCGCTGTAATTGGACTTTTAAAAAAGACAAGTAAAACGCCAAACTGGTCGTTTGGGGCCCGAAAACCGGATATATGTATTAACACCTGACAATCACCTTATTAAGCTGCTTTTTGTTTTTATATACTGGGGTACCGCCGGCGTTTCAACCGCCGGTCGCGTGTACTAATTTCCCCATTTTGAGGAATCCCGCCAAAATTGCCGGCCCTGCATAAAAAAACCGGCATCCTGGGCAGGAGTCCGGTTTTACCGCATGCATTTGTAGTTCTCAGGCGAGCTGTTCCCACGGGTTCAGCCGTACACAACGCTCCCTGATTTTTTCGATCGCATTCAACAGCGCATCGTCCCACCGTTTGGAGCGGGAATACTCGGTCATGTTTCCATTGTCGCTGATGAGCCTGAACAAAGCAATTTTGTCGGTGCCTGCATCATCGAACAGATTTAATTCCATTCGCTGCATCGGCCCGGTGACAGCCTGAATCATTTTCAGCTTCTCCAGCATCAGTTCCATTAAAGAATTCAACGCGCGGGGATCGGAAATGCTGCACTCAAGTTTTACGTGGATGTTGTTGTCCATTAGGTGCCAATTGAATTTTATGAAGAATGTCGAATACCTACCAGTCGCTAACAACAAAGTACTGGCATAGTTCTTTTCCTTCCTGTTAAAACACCTGTTCTCCAATAAATTTACAATTATGTTACGGTTAATGGTCAGGAAAACCACAAAATGCTTATGGCGCTGTATTACCATAAACATTTACCCTATTTTTATTGCATGATTAAACCATATATCCTTGTAGCCGAAGACGATGCAGACGACCGGTTCCTGCTGGAGACCGCCTTTGCAGAGAAAGGATTTTCAGAAGAACTGGTTTTCGTGGAAAACGGGGTGGAGCTGATGGAATTCCTGCATTCGCTGGAGCAGACCGAAAAACCTGCCGGCCGACCCTTACCAGGTTTTATACTGCTTGACCTCAACATGCCCAAAAAAGACGGGCGCCGGGTGTTGAAGGAGATAAAGGAGCATGAACGTTTCAAGAAGATCCCCGTCATTGTATTCACCACCGCCAAAAATGAAACCGAGATCAACCGTTGTTATGAGCTCGGCGCAAATACCTATGTGGTGAAACCGGTGGGATTTGAGTCGCTGCTGCAAACGATCAACGATATCCGCACCTATTGGTTTGAAACCGCCCGGATTCCCTGATCAGTGGCGATGAACCGGGCTGCCATGGGAAGGCAGCTCTTTTTTCCTGCGGCCGAACAGGGAACCGACAGCCTTAACCAGTTTGCCGGCCGCACCCACCACCACGCCCGACGATACATTCCGGATCAGGAAGGGCATGGCAAGCCGCGCAACCGGGCCTGCCTTCCGGAAGAAAGTACGGCCCATCAACACATCCAGGCCGAGACCGAGCCCCGTTTGCAACAGCGTTTTACCCTTGCCGTCACCCGTAAACCGGCCCACCACATTCAACATTTTGGTAGCCGGTTCCAGCGCGGTACGAAGCCTTTGCATATCGGCCCTGACCACCTGCTTTTGTGTGTCGATAAGCGCTTCGAGGCGCCGCTGCTCCTGCCGCAGGGCTTCCATATTATTGATTGTCGTCGTCATATACCGAACGAATTATTGCGTTGCTGATGGGCAACACGAGCCATTGCCGGCGAAACAATACCAGCAGCAAAAAAACAAACGCATAAATACCCGCTACAATAAAGAAGCCTGCTTTCATGTTCTGCATAGACTCGCCGATCCACCAGGCAAATCCGAGCCCCAGCAACAGCAGCAGCACTACGGCAAAACCGGCCGCTGCCAGCGCGAGGCCGCCTGCGGCAGCTGTTTTGCCGGCTTTCTCGGTGGCTTTCGCAACCGAAAGCTTGTAATAACTCTCGGCCAGCTCACCGGTATGGTCCAGCAACTCTTCAACGGAATTTTTTATCGCTTCCATAAACAAAGAATAAACCGCGTGCCCTGGGGCACGCGGTCAGGTTAACCACAATGGACTCAGCTCAATACATTTTTCGCTTTTCTCCACTCATGGTCGGCCTCTTTGACCAGGTCTTCTGCTTTATTGCCTACTTTATTTTTGACATCTTTGAGGTCACTCTGACGGGCGCTTAACCAGTCGGCAAATTCACCGGCCCAGTCACGGGCATTCCCGGCGATCTTGTTTCTTATGTCGCTTCCTTTTTCGGGCGCTACCAACATACCAATTACCGCACCCACAGCGGCGGCACTCAAAACGCCCAGGATAACTTTAGATGTTGTGTTCATGACTTTTGTTTTTATTAGTGTTTCCATTACCCGTTAAAACTTCGTGCCAGTGGCGCGTTTACCGTTTTTTTCGAAGCGCCGGCGGCCGGTATCCAGGCAAACTATTGCCTTTTCGTGAAATATTTTACCCAAATGCCGCGTTGGAACGGGGCGCCCGTTCTTTAATTTCGTGGCACCGATTTTATATGATCTGATCGATGAGCCCGGGGAAGAAAATATTGATTGTGGATGACGAAGAAGACCTCTGTCTGTTGCTGAAAATTTATTTTACCCGCAAGCAATTCCAGGTAGCCGTCGCCAATACCCTGCAGGAGGGGCTGCTTAAGCTGGCTTCCTGGCAGCCTGATATCCTGTTTCTCGACAACAACCTGCCCGACGGGCTGGGCTGGGAGCAGGCCGAGCAACTGCTGCGCCAATACCCTGCACTGAACATTCACCTGATCAGCGCTTTCCACCCCGACCCGCCCGATACCGCCCAAAAAAACAGGCTGCACATCATCGAAAAACCCTTTACCCGGCAGCAGCTGAACGCCCTCGAATTATAACTATTTAACCTTTGATGAATCCTGTTTCCCCTTATTTTTGATGTTGAAACAGTTAATCAACAGTTATGAAATCATTATTTACCGGGTTATTGGCGCTTGCTGCCATCTGCATCACGTCTTCCGTTTCGGCACAAACCAAATGGACATTGGATAAATCACATTCCAATGTTCGCTTCTCCGTAAGCCACATGGTTGTTTCAGAAGTGGAAGGAAGCTTCAAATCATGGAATGGAACGGTAGAAAATACCAATCCGGATTTTTCCGACGCAAAGATTGCTTTCAACATTGATGTCAATTCTATCAGCACAGACAATGAAAACCGCGACAAACACCTGAAAGGACCCGACTTCTTTGATGTTGAGAAATTTCCGGCGATCAAATTCGAAAGCACTTCCATGCAATCGCTCGGTAACAACAAATACAAGCTCAACGGCAACCTCACCATCAAAGACGTAACCAAGCCGGTAACTTTTGATGTTACTTACGGTGGATCCATCGCCGGCCAGCGTGGCACCAAAGCAGGCTTTAAAGCCACTACCACCATCAACCGGTTCGATTATAACCTCAAGTGGGACCGCGCTACTGAAACCGGCGGACTGGTAGTGGGCAAAGACGTTGAGATCTCCGTTAAAGTTGAACTGGACCAGGCCAAATAAAAGGGCAATGCCCGCACGCGGCGCCCACCACCAACCCGAAACGATACAGTCATAATGAAAGAGGTGCTCCTGGCAGGAGCACCTCTTTTTTTAAACCAAATCCAGATTAACAACCGTGTAATTATGTGTAGCGTATGATTAGCGCGTTGTTTCTGATATAAAGGTCTCGATTTCTTCTTCCCTTAAAGAATCCTTTCGATCAACATACCCCAAGCGCCGTTAATCGGCTTTTTCTTTCGTTTTTTCGAAATCCAGGATCACCCCGTTGATGCAGTAACGCAGGCCCGTAGGCGGCGGACCGTCTTCAAATACATGCCCCAGGTGCGCCTTGCAGCGGCCGCATTGCACTTCGGTTCTGCGCATGCCGTGTGAATTATCGGGTGTATAAATGATGCTGGTTTTGCTGATGGGCTCATAAAAGCTGGGCCAGCCGCAACCGCTTTCGAATTTTGTATCGCTTTTGAACAAGGGATTACCACAGGCCTTGCAGTAATAGGTGCCTATTTCCTTTGAATTTTCAAAAGGGCTGCTCCACGGCCTTTCCGTGCCTTTCAGGCGGGCGATGGTGTACACATCTTCGGGCAATATCTTTTTCCATTCTTCATCGCTCAGGTTCAGCTTGTCTGTTTGCTGCCTGGAGTAAACCGGGTTTTTCGGGTTGTCTGCCATTTTATTGCTTTTAGTGCCTGCTTTGGCGCCGGGCTCCTGTGAAAAGCTGCATTGCTGCAGCAGCAGGCAGCCCGCTAAAACAGGTATGTACAGGAAATACTTCATACGGTGTAATACTAACAATCGTACGCCCCAATAGTTGCCGCAACGGGGTTGAATCGCCACTACCTGCGGTTTTTTCCACAGCAAGTACTATTTTTGACCTTCACCCGCAGCAAATAACATGTTCAATTTAATCTTATTTGGGCCTCCGGGCAGTGGCAAAGGCACACAATCTGAACGGCTGATCGCCAAATTCGGGCTCAAGCACCTTTCTCTACCGGCGATATTCTCCGGGCAGAGATCGCCAATAAAACAGCGCTTGGCCTGGAAGCCAAAACCCTGATGGACAGGGGAGAGCTGGTTCCCGACGAAGTGGTTATCGGCATGATCAGCGCCGCCCTCGACGCCAACCCGGCTGCGAAAGGTTTTCTTTTCGACGGATTTCCCCGTACCAAGGCCCAGAGCGTGGCGCTCGACAAGCTGCTCGCCGAGCGCAGCCAGGCCATCAATGTAGTGCTGGCGCTGGATGTTTCGGAAGAAGAGCTGGTGAAACGACTGCTCAACCGCGGCCTCACCTCCGGTCGCTCTGACGACGCCGATGAGTCGGTGATCCGGGCCCGCATCGCCGAATACCATAAGAAAACATCGGCTGTGGCCGACCATTATGCGCTGGCCGATAAGGTAGTGAAAGTAAAAGGAGAAGGCACCGTAGACCAGATCTTCAACGCCCTCTCGCAGGAAATCGAAAAACGCCAGCGGGCCTGACCCGCTTATTTGAAAAGCGAGTCGGCTTTTGAAAGGCTGCCGGCAATGGCCTCTTTTACCTTGTTTACTTTATCCAGCTCCCCCTGCAGGTACGCCACCCGCTTTGCCGCATCTGCCTTGGCCGAATCGGGGTCGAAATGCTTCATCCAGTTGTTCATCGACTGGTAGGCAGTGTCCAGCTTTGCGCCCAGCAGCTTATAGGAAGCCGTCAGCTCTTCTTTCAGTTTTCCTGCCGGCAGTTTTTTCACGCTGTCGAGCTTGGTTTCAACGTCTGCCTTCAGCCCCTTGATCCTGCCCATTCTGGCCATGGCTTCATCGTGGCCGTCTATGACCAGCTTGTACAGGCTGTCTTCGGTGGTGGCGGGTTTTTCCGAAAACCCGTCTTTTCGCGCAGCGGCATGGTCTTCATGCCCTTCGTGCGATCCGCCGCCGTTGCAGGCTGCGGCCGCCAGGACTATTGCCGCCCCAAAAAAGTATTGCTTCATAAAATATTTTTAAAGACCCAAAGATCAGGTAATTTGTACGATCGGTTTGCGTTAACGTATGTATAACCCGGGGTTAGCTACCTTTAACACCCCCAACCAAAATTTTTCATCTATGATTCACGAAGCCAACGGCGGATTTGTTAAATCGGAGATTCACAAAGGCATAGCAACAGTAGAATTTTTTCACCCCCAGGGAAATTCCCTGCCAGGCTCATTGCTGCGCGAACTCGCGAAAGAGATTCATTCACACGGGCACAATGCAGAAGTGCACGTTATCCTTATCAAATCGGGCGGCGACACGGTTTTCTCCAGCGGCGCCTCTTTTGATGAACTGGAACAGCTGAGAACACTCGATGAAGCCATTCATTTCTTCAGCGGCTTTGCCGAACTCATCAATATTATGCGGAAAGTGCCCAAATTCATCGTGGGCCGTATTCATGGAAAATGTGTGGGCGGCGGCATCGGTATTGCGGCTGCCGTCGACTACGCCATCGCCGTAGAAGGAGCCGACATCCGGCTCAGTGAACTGTCGTTCGGTATCGGTCCCTTTGTTGTGGGCCCGGCCGTAGAACGCAAGATCGGCCTGTCGTCGTTCTCGCAGCTTGCCATTGATTCCACCATGTGGCGCAATGCCGACTGGGCGCGCCGCAAGGGGCTGTATGCCGAATTGCATCCCAATGTGGAAAGCATGGACGAATCGATTTTCCGGCTCACCACCACCCTGTCGAACTCTTCGCTGCAGGCCATGGCCGATATCAAAAAATTACTCTGGAAAAATACCGATCACTGGGACCAGCTCCTGTTCGACAATGCTTCGATCAGCGGCAGGCTGATCCTCACCGAGCCCGCCCGGGCCGCGGTGGCCAGGCTCAGGGCCAAGGTAAAACCGGTTTGATCACCATCTTTCCAACGGCGTACCGTCGTCGCCGGTTTCCGGCGGCGGCGGTGCGTTTTTTTGTGCCTGCCGGTAAGCCAGCTTCGCCAGCTGGCGATCGATGATAAGGTCGGCCATTACGCCGGCCGCATCTTCTCCCACTTTCTCGCGCAGCAGGTATTTCAGCCGCTGCTCATCCACATCAACCTGGTACAATAAGCGGATCACGGTTTCCAGGTCGCCGGCCAGCCGGTTGTCAATCCATTGTTTCAATGCTGCGCGCACCCCGGCCAGCGAAGCTTCGCGGGGTAAGGCAAGCCCGGTTATATGGTTGACTGCCAGGGCCAGTTCAGGTTCGTTTTCCATCTTTAAAACTTCTCGATCACGCCCAGCGCAAACAGGGCAAAATCATATTTTACCGGGTCATCGGCATCGAGGCCGCGCAACCAGTCGGTCAGCGCCAGGGCCGCCTGCCAGTTGACCTTTTCCTGTTCCAATATACCCAGCCGCTGTGTTACCCGCGCCACATGCAGGTCGATCGGGATCACCAGCTGCGCCGGGCTTATTTTTTTCCAGATCCCGAAATCCACGCCCCGCTTATCGTTGCGCACCATCCAGCGCAGGTACATATTCAGGCGCTTGCAGGTGGATCCCCTGAACGGCGCCGCCACGTGTTTGCGGGTGCGCGCGGGTGCCTCGTCAAGCGAAAAGAAGTGCCGGTGAAATCCGTCCAGGGCGCCGGTAACGTCTTTGTCGCCGCGCTTCATGCCGCGCAGAAAAGCGGTTTCGAGGCTGGGCGACTGCCGGTAATGCTGTTGCAGGAATTCCAGGAAATACAGCAGGTCGGTCGCATTGAACGTGCGGTGTTTGAACAAAAGAAAACGCTTCCGGTCTTTCTCCTCGTGCTGCAATACAAAATCATGCGGCGCATGGTCCATCAGCGCCATCAGCTCTTTTGCCTTATTGATGATGGTGGTGCGGTTGCCCCAGGCAAACAGGGCGGCAAACAAGCCGGCGATCTCGATATCGGCTTTTTTGCTGAACAAATGCGGTACCTGCACCGGGTCGCTTTCAATAAAAGCCGGCCGGTTGTAGTCGTTGTATTTCCGGTTCAGGAAATCGATCACCTGTTTCCTGTTCTTCATCCGATGGCGGCCGACAGGTCTGCAATCAGGTCATCTGCATCTTCCACCCCCACGCTGAGCCGGATCAAGGCATCCGACAACCCGTTTTTGAGGCGCTCTTCGCGGGGGATCGAGGCGTGGGTCATACTGGCCGGATGGTTGATCAATGACTCTACCCCGCCCAGGCTTTCGGCCAGCGAAAAGAGATGGGTGCCCGACAACACCCGTTTTGCCGCTTCCACGCTGTTGTCTTTCAGCTCAAACGACATCATGCCGCCGAAGCCGCGCATTTGCTTGCTGGCAACGGCATAACCGGGATGGTCTTCAAAACCGCACCAGTACACTTTTCCCACTTGGGGATGGGCCCGCAGCCAGTATGCCAGCTTCCGGCCGTTTTCGCAGTGGCGCTCCATGCGCAGGTGCAGGGTCTTGATGCCGCGCAACACCAGGAAGCAATCCATCGGCCCCGGCACCGCGCCGCAGCTTTTCTGGATAAAATACAACTGCTCGCGCAGATCGCGGTCGTTCACCACCAGTGCACCCTGGATCACATCGCTGTGGCCGCCGAGGTATTTGGTAGAAGAATGCAGCACGATATCGGCACCCAGCTGCAGGGGATTCTGCAGGTAGGGCGAGGCAAACGTGTTGTCAACGCAAAGCCAGGCGCCGGCTTTTTTGGCGATCGCCGCCACCGCCCCGATATCGGTGATGTTCATCAGCGGGTTGGTAGGCGTTTCCAGCCAGATCAGTTTGGTTTTGGGCGAAAGTGCCTGGGTAATCGTTGCCGTTTGCGTGGTATCCACAAAATGAAACCGGATACCGTATTTCTCGAATACTTTGGTGAACAGGCGGTAGGTACCGCCATACATATCGGCGGCGGCGATCACTTCATCGCCGGGAACCAGCAGTTTCATCACCGCGTCGGTTGCCGCCACACCGCTGGAAAACGCCAATCCGTAAGCGCCGCCTTCGATGGCTGCCAGCGCAGTTTCCAGCGCCTGCCGGGTCGGGTTCTGGGAGCGGGCATATTCAAAGCCCTTGTTTTTACCCGGCGCTTCCTGCACAAAGGTGGATGTCTGGAATATCGGCGTCATGATGGCGCCCGTGCCGGGGTCGGGTTCCATACCGGCGTGAATAATGGTAGTGGCTAGTTTCATGGCCCAATTTACAACGAAGCCAGCACAAGCTGCCGCCAGTCGTAATTATCGCGGTGGTAAGCGGCGGCAGGCCTGGCAGGTGTTTCCAGCACGCGCGCCTCCAGGAAGCCATCCGCCACCAGCTTTTCCCGGGCGGCGCGCAGCCTTTCGCGCATCCGGGCGCTTTGCATCCAGCCGGCCTGGGGCGGCTCAAAACCGGTTTTGCCTTTCTGCCAAACAATGGCCTGGGGCAGCTTTTTATCGGCCGAGGCCCGGAGGGCCCATTTCCGGAAACCCTGGTGCAGCTTATAGCCGGCAGGCAGCGAGAAGCACAGTTCGGCTATTTCACGGTTCAAAAACGGCAACCGCACTTCACAGCCAAAAGTCATGCTGTTCCGGTCGGCGTAGCGCAACAGCTCCGGCAGGCGGCTGCGCGTCAGCTCTTCGTATAAGAGATCGTTCAGGTCTGTTACCAGGGGTTTTTCCACCAGCTCCAGCGGAAAGGCGGCTTTCCGGTCTTCCGGCACAAAAGGCAGCCCGGTGATTTGCCGCCGCTCGCGGCGCACCAGGGCCGATTGCGCCGCTGCCGGGAACAACGCCGCTACCTGGTTCCGGTAACCATAGGGCGCTGACCAGCCATGCCGCCGGAAGGCCTGCTTCTCCTGCCGGAAAGCCCGCCAGCGGCCCGACCGCCACAACGATTGCAGGAACCAGCCTACGCTGGTATCATAACCGCCCAACAACTCATCGGCGCCCTGCCCGTCGAGCAATACCGGCACGCCCGTTTCCTTTGCCAGCTTGAACACCTGGTACTGGGCGAATACGCCGGCCGAGCCGATGGGTTCTTCGTGCTGGTACAGCAGCCGGTCGAAATCCCGGTCGAGCTGGTATTCATCGGGCGCTGCCTGGTGATTGCTGATGCCGAGGTACGCAGCCATCCCGCTGATCAGCGCGGACTCATCTTTTTCAAAGCCGGGGAAAACAGCAGAAAAACTGTGATAACCGGCGCCGAGGCTGCGGCTGACCTCATAGGCGATACTGCCGCTGTCGATCCCCCCGCTCAGGGAGCTGCCGCAAAGCAGGTCGGCCCTGAGGGACTGCTGCACCGATTTTTCCAGGGCTTTTCCTACCGCCACTGCGGCCTCATTCCGGCTGCCGCTGAAAACAACGGTGCGGTCAAGGTCCCAGTAACGGCTCAGCGTCAGCTCGTCTTTGGCGGGTTGGTACTGCAGGTAATGGGCCGGCGGCACCTGGTAGATATTTTCGTAAAAACTGTTTTCAGGCGACAGGGGCGACCGGGCCTGGCCGGTTGCCAGGAAATACAACATTGCATGCGCTTCGGCTTTTTTGGGAAAACCGGCCTGCCAGAACGCCTTCATTTCGGAAGCGAAAAGGAAACGGTTGTTTGCATCGCGGCAATAGTACAGCGGTTTTTGGCCGAAGCGATCGCGCGCCAGGCTGAGGGTTTGCTGTGCTTCATCCCAAATGGCAAAGGCAAACATACCGTCGAGCTTATCGAGGCAATCCATACCCCAACAGGCGAATGCAGCGAGCAACACTTCGGTGTCTGATTGTGTATGAAAGTCAATACCCTTGTTTTGCAAGCTGGTGCGCAGCTCGGGGTAATTGTATATTTCGCCATTGTACACGATGCTGTACCGGCCGCCGGCATGCATAGGCTGTGCGGCCGCCGGCGAAAGATCGATAACCGCCAGCCGGCGATGGCCGAAAAAAACCTGGTTCTGCCGGTTTGTCCAATAGCCCTCACCGTCGGGCCCCCGGTGTGCGAGGCTGCCGGCCATGCTGCGTATATCGGATTCTTCGCGTTCGCAACGACCAGGTTGTGCCGAGGGTAGTATGATGCCGGCTATTCCGCACATAATCAGAATTCAATGGGAAGGCGTACCAGCTCATCGTCCCATCCCATAACGAGGTGAACGATGTTGTTGTTTTTTTCGAAGTACATACCAAATGAATCTATGGTATCGCCGCTTGCCTGCACGGGCAGGTCTACGCGCACCACGTCTTTTTTATTATCGTACTTGAATGCGCCCCAGGTATCTGTTTCGCGGTTCACGATCAGTGTCCACTTTTGTTCAGTTGGAATAGCATATAAGGTGTACCGTCCTTTTTTGACTTTTACATTACCGATCCTGGCGTCTTTGAAAAGTTCCAGCTCGGTGGCCTCGTTGGCACCCAGGCGCCAGAGTGAGCCATATTCAACCAGTTCGCCGAACACTTTACGGCCGTTCTTCTGGGGGCGGCTGTAAACCACCCTGGCCAGCAGGGGTTCGGTCACCTTGTCCTGTATTTTGAGTACGGGGTAATTGTTCGGATAAAAGCTTATGTCGAGCGGCGATTTATCTACCGGCGGAAATTTTTGCTGGGCCTGCAGTGCCACAGATCCCCAAAGGCAAAGAGAAACAATCATCAGTTTTTTCATGTCACAAAAATAATGGCTGGCCATTCAGAGCTTCCATTTCTGCACTAAATGTTTTTTAAAATAATCTCCCGTAAACAGCATGAGTTCGGGAAAGAAGCGTTGGTAGGCGGCTTCCAGCTGCGGCTTTTTTTCTGTAAAAGCTTCCCAGGCGGCGCTAACATCGTGCAGGTAGGCGGCGCGGTAAACAAGGTTCTGAAAGCTCCGCTTCAGCTTTTCTTCTTCGCGGTAGCCGCCCAGCCAGTCGTTGTTTTTCATATAGGGAAAAATTTCCCGGAAAGGCGGCGGGCAAACAGCCAGGTTTTTTTCGAGGCTGTCGTACACCCATTGCGTGAACGAATGCAGGCTTTGTGCGGGAAAAACAATAGGGTCGTTTGCAAGGAAGTAATCATATACAACATCGAGAAAGGCGCCTGCGTATTTCCCTACTGCAGGATGAAACAGTTTCCTTGCAACGGCATTCACGCGGTGTGCATCGGTGAAGCTGTCGATGGCACGGTGCAAAACAATACCCTCCTGTACCGGTAAGGGATAGCCGAACTTTGCTTTGCCTTTCACAAAATCGCTGACCATATTTCCCGTAAGTATTTCGGGCTGGCGGAAAGAAAGATATGCATGCGCAAGAAAATTCATTATCGGATGCTGTTAGGTGCCGCGGGCTTTAATTTATTGTACCGTTCGTCGAATGATTTCGATATAACTGTCCGGTTTTGATACAATGTTGTTACCGCATTAAAGTTACACACAGAAGCCCGATCCCGCTTCTTTAATTTAACCATGGCTTAACCCGACTTTGTGCATCATTTAACACTTTTTCTGAAACCAGCCATGGGCAAGGGTTTCAGCTGTTTTTCACCGGCCCGCCATATTCTTCTTATCAGGTGGATAATGTTTCGTTCGTTATTAATACCACCCTTCACTATTTACTTGACTGGCGGCTGTAACAAAAATATTTTTACATCGTCAAACCAATAACACAACAAGATTATTCAACTACTCAAATTGATTTTATGAAAAAGTTCATCCTCATTGCCGCCGCTGCCTTTGCCAGCATTTCTGTTTTTGCCAATGCCGACCCGGTAACAGGGAAGGTGCTGGAATCTTTCCGAACCAATTTTTCTGATGCTAAAAATGTGGCATGGAAGTCTTTAGATGAGTCGGGCCTCTTCCAGGCGACCTTCCTTTACAATAATTCAGAGCTGTCTGCGTTTTACAACGCCGACGGTGAAATGGTTGCCACCGCCCGCTATATAAATACAGACAACCTGCCGATCCTGGTGCAAAAAGCCATTGCCGACCGTTATCCGAACCATATCATGAAAAATGTAATAGAACATATCAGCGGCGAAATAACCACCTACTATGTAACCCTGCATAGCGCGAAGTCATCGATGATTGTTTCGTCTACACCGGGTGGAACGCTCAGTGTATTTAAAAGTGTAAAAGTAAAATCCTGACAAATACCTCATCCAAGTAAAAATTCAATAAGCTTATTATGAAAAAGAACATCACGGGAGCCGTTCTGTTTGTGCTCCTCTCCGTATCCTTTGCATTCGCCCACAACGACAAAAACAAGGCCGGCATAACGCCGGGCATAGAAACTGCTTTCTACAAAGAATTCAGCAATGCCAAAGACGCCAACTGGACAAAGTTTCAAAATTATTACCGGGTACAATTTACCCTCAATGACCGGATCTTTTTTGCGCTGCAGAATTTAAACGGCGAGGTAATCGGCTTTTACCGCAACATCCTGTCAACGCAGCTTCCTATTCAACTGGAGGCCGGTCTGAAAAAAAACTATAACCAGTATTGGATCAGCGAACTGTTTGAGCTGGTGCAAGACAACCAGACATTTTATTACGTAACCCTGGAAAATGCCAACAATACCGTTACGCTGAAAAGCGAAAACGGCGCCGACTGGAGCAGCTTCCAGCAATCAAAAAAATAGCTCTTTTTTCTCTGAGGTTTTGTTGGAAAATAAAAGGCTGTCTCATTCATGAGGCGGCCTTTTTTTTGCGGGGCCCTTCCTCAAACTTCAAACCCCAAACCTCAAACTTTCTTTTATTTTTGTGCCTTAAAATCAAAGAAAACATGTCCAAGGGTCCCGTTTCTCAATTTATCCAGCATCACTACCGCCATTTCAATGCAGCTGCGCTGGTTGATGCAGCCAAAGGTTATGAAAAGCACCTGCTGGAAGGTGGAAAAATGATGGTAACCCTCGCCGGCGCCATGAGCACCGCCGAGCTGGGTGTGTCGCTGGCCGAAATGATCCGCCAGGGAAAAGTGGATATCATTTCCTGCACAGGCGCCAATCTTGAAGAAGACATTATGAACCTGGT
>JASGFZ010000044.1:0-15824 GCA_047605345.1 Flavihumibacter sp.
GAATCGGGCTGCGCTGCCAGGGCCGCCGGTTGCTTTTCATGCAGCCAGGCCAGCCAGCCGCTGTTGCCTTCTTCGGGGATTTTATATGATTTCACCTGGGCGATCCGGCGAACGCTGTCCTGCCCCAGCCAGCAAATGGCCAGCGAGTCTTTGGGCATTTCGGCCGGTGATTTCTTTTTGATCTTTGCCTCGCGGGTGTCTTTAAAAAACGGGCGGATACGGCAAACCAGGAAACGGTCATCGTCGGTAAAGGAAGGCATTGCCCCGCGGGGAATCAGCTTTTTCCAGCGCCGGTCGGTCGACTGTATTTCCAGCCAGCCATCGCCCTCCTGCAGGTTCACTACCCAGGCAATGTATTTTCCGTTGGCACTGATCATTTTCTGACCAACGCTTTGCCACTCGTCGTACGACTGGTGGGTTAAGGGTTTCTTTTGCGCCTGTGCAAAAACAACGGTCATAAGCAATAAACAGAGCGCCAGTAAACGGGCAGTAATTCTCATACGCGTGTATTTAGCGCCGGCTGCGACGTACCCGGTACATCTGCAATAAAACAGCCAGCAATATCAAACATAAGCCAAGATAAAAATTCCAGCCAAGGTTTTTATTCTCGCCAAAGATCACAAAAGCCATTAAAATTCCATACACCGGTTCCAGGTTATACGTAAGGTTTACGGTAAAGGCCGAAATGCGTTTCAGGGCAAACCCTACCAGCTGGAAGGCCCATACCGAACAAATCCAGGAAAGAAACAACAACCAGCCGATGTCCTGCCAGCCGGGCAGGAACTGTTTTGCGGGAAAATAATGCAGGTAAAAAGGCAGCAGCGCACTAAGCGCCAGGAAGCCGCCGGTGAGCTCGTAGGTATTAAGGGTTTCAACAGAAACCGTTTGCAGCACCTGGCGGTTTAAAATAGGAAAAGTGGCGCCCAGTACAGACGACAGCATACCGATCAGGATGCCTTGTTTGTATTGCGGATCAAACTGAAAGATGAGGTAGATACCGGCGATCACCAGCAGCCCCAGCAGCAGTTCCCCGCTACCGGCCGGCGGCGTAACAGGAGAGGTTCGAGGAGGGCGTAAAAAAACCAACGGCCGAGAAACAAACCAATCCCACCGATACATTGGAATACTTGATGGAACCGTAAAAGCAAACCCAGTGCGCAGCTGCGATGGCGCCGATGCCGAATATCCGGGCAATGGTGGCCGGGGGAATTTTCTGCAGCTTTCCCCGGATGCTGAACAGTATCCAGAAGGTTGCGGCGCTGATCAGCAACCGGTACCATACCAGCAACCCTTCGTTGAGTGTAATCAGCCGGCCGAGTATGCCGGTAAAGCCTGCGAGGAACACCGCCAGGTGTAATTTGAGGAAGGCGGTTCTCATGCAGCGGCCTCTTCTCCTTCGGTGTTTTTAATGCGCGACCGGTAATCTTTGAAAATACTTTCCCAGCGTAATTTCAATACGCCCAGAATGCCTTCTTTGACAATGCCTTTGTGCATTTTTGAAACACCGTATTTACGGTCTTCAAATATGATCGGTACTTCCACAATCCGGTAGCCCAGCTTCCAGGCGGCAAATTTCATCTCTATCTGGAAGGCGTAACCAAGAAAGCGGATGGCATCAAGATTGATTGCCTCCAGCACCCCGCGGCGATAGCAGACAAAACCGGCCGTGGTATCCCGCACGGGAATCCAGGTAATAAGACGGGTATAGAGGCTGCCGCCTTTCGACAGGGCGATCCGGTCGCGCGGCCAGTTAACTGTTCCGCCGCCGCGAACCCACCTGGAACCGATGGCTACATCGGCGCTGCCGTGCTTACAGGCATCATACAACCGCTGCAGGTCGTTCGGGTTGTGCGAGAAATCGGCATCCATCTCAAAGATGAAACGGTAGCCGCGGGCAATCGACCATTTGAACCCGTGTATATACGCCGTACCGAGACCCAGCTTGCCGGTGCGCTGCTCCAGGAACAACATACCTGTGTATTCAGCCTGCAGTGACTGTACAATAGCGGCCGTACCATCGGGTGAACCATCGTCGATCACCAGCACGTGAAAATGCTGCTGAAGAGAAAAAATGGCTTTCAGGATAGCAGCAATATTCTCTTTTTCATTATAAGTTGGTATGATTACTATCTTTTCCAAGCGGCCGCGTCTAAAATTTTTTCAGCAGTGTGCGGTTTAAAATCTCGGTCAGCTTTTGCTTTGTATGCAGGGGAAAGTCGCCCTTCATCATCCAATCGTAATACTGCGGCTCCGCTTTTAATACGTCTGCCACAGCCCGGCCTTTGTGTTTACCGAAATTGAAAGTTTCCACGCCATTCACCAGGATGAAACGCCTTGCGAAATCCACCAGCTGGTCTTCGCCGGTAAATTTGACGATGCTGTCTACCGTATCACCCAGCTGCGGGTACCTTTCCAGCTGTGCCACCAGCACTTCCCAGGTGGCGACGGCATCCACCTCGGCACTGTGGGCGCCTTCAAGCATTTTGTTGCAATAGAATTTATAGGCAGCAGAAAGGGTGCGCTGCTCCATCAGGTGGAAAATACGTTGAACATCCACCAGTTTCCGGTTGTTCATATCGAAATCGATGCCGATTCGCAGGAACTCTTCCACCAGCAGAGGAATATCAAAACGGTTGGAATTGTAGCCCCCGAGGTCGCAGTTGTCCAGGAACTGTTTCAATTCATTCGCCACGGCCCTGAATGCAGGGGCGTCTTTCACCATTTCATCGGTGATGCCGTGGATTTCGGCCGATGCCGGGGGAATCGGCATCTCGGGATTGATGAGTTTTCGCTTAACCTGGCGGCTGTGATCGCGGTTAATTTTAACAATCGCAATTTCGACAATCCGGTCGCTGCCCAAATTGGTGCCGGTTGTTTCCAAGTCAATGAATGCCAGTGGTTTCTGCAGAATTAGAGCCATGTATTATAAGTATCAGATCGGCCGGCGGCCGAAAGCAAATGTACGGTTAAATGGCCTTGGACAACAGAAACACGGCAGTTCGCTTTTAATTTAAAGTAATTATTTACATATTTGTTTGTTGGTACCGGTATAACTGGTACAATAATTTGTTACTCTAACCAAACAGATCATGAAAACGACAATTATCACACTTTGTTTCGCCCTGTTGCTGGCGCTCGGGTTCAGCGCCTGCACCACATCCAAAAACGGATGTGTAACTTCTTCGGGCATGATTGGCTACAAGTAAGCCAACCGGCCTTACATGATTAAACACCGGCAGAACAAAAATGAATCTTGTTCTGCCGGTGTTTTTCTATTCGAACATTAGTTTTACAGCTGTTTCCTCTCCTTTTTCCAGGTGGATGACCTTTAACAGGTAGATACCGGTTTTCATGGATGGCTGCCGGGTGATGTCTATGCGTTCTCCGGCCTGCACGGTTTTATCTGTACGGTACACCTGTTGCCCGCCGGCATTGTACAATACCAGCCTGTATTTACCGGCGCCGTTTGCCGGCACCTGTATATGCACCTGGCTGCCTACCGGATTCGGATATACTTTCAGGCTGCCGGCTGCAGACCTGTTCAGCATGACCACATTTGAATAAAGGGACCTGCCGCTCACCGAAACCGCTTTTACCCGGTACTGCTGTGTTTTGTTGTTATGCTGTGCGTCGTAGAAACTGAAAGCGGCGGGAGAACCTGCGCCAACGGGCACCTGCCCGATAACACTGTAGGTATCGCCTGTTTTTCTTTCCACCACGTATTCGCCGATAGATTCGCCGATGTATTTATTCCAGCTCAGGCTGTTTTTAACATCCTGGGTATTGCCCTGCAATTCGAGCCTGCCGGGCAGTACCCCCCCGCAGCTGCCGGTGAGTGTATGGTAGGCCAGACGGGTCAAACAGCCGCCATTCACCACCATCACACAAACATAAGTGCCCAGCTGGTCGGGTGTAAGAACGTCGATCGTGTATTCATTGTCGTGACTGACAAGCACACTGTCTGTAGGGCTGGTCTTAAAGTACCAGGAGTAAGTGGCGTTCGGCAAATAGTCCACTTTCAGGGTAGTGGTAGCCATGGCACAATTGGCTGTGCTGGTTGCAACGATATTCTGGAGCGGCATTACACTCACGTCGTTCAGGGTGGCGTTACCGCAATTGTCTACCGCGCGCAACCTTACCAGCGAATAAATATTGCCGTTGTTGATATTGAATATCGGGCTTGACTGTGGCCCTTCAATGATTGACGGTGTGGCCGGAACGCTGCCGATGATCTTACTGGTACGGTGCAGATCCGCCGGTTACAACGCGCCTACGCTGAAGCTGTTGTTATCGCACTGGTAGGACGCCGACCGGCCCAGTTCGGGATAGGTATAGGGCGACACCACAAAGGTATCATTGGGTTTATTTGTACAGCTGCCCGGCAGGTTATATTGCAACACATACGTACCGGGACCCAGGTCGTTCCACTTATAAACATTTCCCGATCCGGTATTATACGCAATGCTTACCGGGCTTCCGTCTTTGGAAATAAGCTCCGGCTTGATGGTTCCGAGGTTAGAGGTTACGGTTATTTGCACCTCAGACGAGCCATTCTGGAAAGTGCCCGACGGGCATTTGGCCGTTATCTGAATGTTGCTGTTGAAGGTGCTGATCACCGGTGTTATCAGCCGCTCGGAAGTACGGCCGCAATTGTCTGTCACCACTACCCGGTACTGGTTTCCGGACGCCAGCGCAGCAAGGTCCTGGAATTTGTAGCTTGTTCCGTTACCCGAACCATTTGCCACCACCACATTATAAGGATCATATACCGTCACGGTGTACGGTCCGCTGCCTGAGGTTATGCCGACCGAGAGCGCAGTTGTATTGAACTCGCACGAAGGGCTGGCAGAAACAGTAAAGACAATGGCTACCGGAGCGGCAGTAACGGTTTTGCTGATAGTGGTGCCGGAGCAGTCGTCGTACACCGAAATCGTTGCCGTGCCATAGGCAATATTCGAAAATGAGCCCGATGTATTTGTTTGTACATTACCCAGTGCATCTACCAGCGTAAACACGGGGTTGGATATATTTGACAAACTGGATACCGATGCGCTGAACCCGGTACAATTCCTGCTGTTCACGGTTGGATTGCCCATAGCCGGTGCCGGCCTGCTGGCATTAAAACATACCGTTTTCACCCAGGCATAACAACTGGCATCATTTACCACATCTATGCAATAAGTACCATAAGCCAGGTTGGTAAAGCTGCCGGTACCATTGGTGGCGATGGTCGTGCCCGTCGCACTGTCCTTCAATATGAATTGCGGATTGTTCAGGTTGTTTTTTCCTGTAATAGCCACATCGAAACCGCTGCATTTCCTGTTGGTAATACTGGCTGTATTGGATACCGACGGCACATCTTTTACCACCGTAATACAACGCTGAATGGTAGTGTCGTAACAAACCGGGTCATTTTTGATATACATGCAATAGCTTCCGTACGGTAAACCGGTAAATGTGCCGGTAGTATTACAGGCAACCAGGTTGCCGGACCCGTCGTAAATACAGATTTGCGGATTGACGATGCGAACAAAGCCGCCAATGCTCAAATCAACTGTATTACAGTTTTTCACAACGGTAATATCTGCATTGGCGCCGGGCTTGGGCTTCAGCAGGGTAAAACAGCGTTGAATGGTGGTATCGTAACATTCCATGCTGTTTTTGATATACATGCAATAGTCACCATAGGGAATATTTGTAAACGTACCGTTGCTGTTACAGCCAATCTGGACATTTGCAGCATCATACAAACAAAATACTGCATTGGTAAGGTTGCTCTGGCCGCCGATAGATACAGTTGCGGTCAGGCACTCCTCATTTGTGACCGTAACGTTGGTCGCTACAGATGGTACCAGCGCCGATAGCTGAAAACAACGGCGTATGGTGGTATCATAACAGCCGTCTTTGGCTGTTATGCAATAAGCGCCGGTATCCAGGCTGCTAAACACACCGGTGGTATTACAGCTTACCAGCATATCGGCCGAATTGTACAAACAGAATTGCGGGTTCGTAAAGTTAGTGATACCCGTGAGGTTTACATTAAAGTGACTGCAATCCGTTTTCACCGAACTCACCGTTGTTGACAAGGATGGCGTCGGCATAAAAGCAGCGAAATTGCGCTGAATGGTGGTATCGAAACAGCCGTCTTTCACCTGTACAGAATAGCTGCCCTGGGGAATGCCCGTAAATAGACCGGTAGTATTACAGGCCACCAGATCATTGGTGCTGTTATACAAACAGTAAGTGGGGTTGGTCAGGTTCGACTGTCCCGTGATCTGCGCCGTAAAGCTGTTACAACTTACGTTAACTACGCTTACCAGGTTGGCCACGCTGGGAAAAACAGGGTTGACCCACGACGAGGTCAGCACGTTTCCACAGCCGTCTTTCACCACCAGCGGTACGATTCGCCTTGACCCTGCCGGATGCGTAAAAGTATGGGAAGCATACCAGGAGGTATCACCCGGTGCATTCACTACCCCGTACTGGAAGGCGCTGAAAGCCGTACCCGATGTATTCTGGTTACCACGGCTGTCGAGCAGCCGGATGTCAAAGCTGGCATCGTTACAGTTAACCCGGCTGCCGCTTACCGACTGAATCCACCAGTTATATCCCAAAACAACAACGCGGCGGGTTTGAATACCGCCGCAGGAGTCTTTCAGCTCAATGGAATAATCCCCGCCATCCAGCCCGGTAAAGGTGCCGGTGCTGTTGGATACCCCTACATGGTCGGGACTGGGCGCCACAATCGTGTACACAAACGGCGACCGGCCACCCGACTGGTCGTTCAAGGTGATGGTGCCGTTGGAGGCATTCATACAGGTAACATCGGTTTTATTGAGGCTGAACCGCGGATCAACATATGACCCCGTTACCACCACATTGGTCATGGTATCAAGGCAATAGGTGTCTACGTCCTGTATAACAACGGTATAGGTACCGGCGGTAAGACCGGTAATAATGGAAGAAGAGGTAAAATTGGTACTAACCGGCCCTTCGACCTTGTAGTTGTAACTGCCGCTGCCGCCGGTCACATTTACCAGTATGGTTCCGGTGGCCATACAACGCGACTCACAGGGAACAGCACTTACTATTTCCAGGGTGGGACATGTTTGGGCACTCAGTTTGCCTACAGTAAATATGGACAGGAGCGCTGCCATAAATGTGTAAAGCTGTTTCATCGATACGGTTCAGTTTTCTGATGGGATGGGCATCGGTCACCTTTTTAAACGGCTGTTAGCTCTTTATCGTATGTAAACAGACTGCAATTGGTTGATTTTTTTCCCTTCAGCAATAAATCAATGTTGAAACACCATAATCTTCCGGCTACAAAAAACCCCACCATTTGTGGTGGGGCGATACAGTAACAGGCCGGAAGATCAGGTCTCCTGCACAAAACCTTTTTTTACGGCATACATAACCAAACCCGCCATTGATTTGGCGCCGGTTTTTGTTTTGAGCTTATCGCGTATGGCCTCAACGGTACGCGGACTGATATCCACGATATCGGCAATCTCTTTTGTGGTTTTTTCCTCACACATCAGCTTCAGTATCCGGATCTCCTTTTCGGAGAGCTGGGCATCGAGCAGGGCGTCGGGGTCGGTTTTCCGGGTACGTAAACCGGTAAGTAATGCTTTATTAGTCAATTCATTGAAGAAAAATTCCTGTTCATAGCAGGTTTTGATCGCCTGGTAAATGGTTTCGGAATCAGAATTTTTGGTCAGGTAGCTGTTGGCGCCTATTTCCATCAGCCGCGAAATCATAGAGTGGTCGTTGTGCATCGACAGGATGATGACTTTGACATAAGGGTTGACCTTTTTGATTTCGGGAAGGGTTGCGATGCCGTCCATAATGGGCATCTGTATATCCAGCAGGATCACATCGGGTTCGGTATGTTTCAGCAGGGTCAGCAGCTGCATGCCGTTTTCTGCTTCACCAACCAGCTCAACATCTTTTTTGGTGGAAAGAGCGGTTTTCACGCCCGCACGGAAAAGTGCATGGTCGTCGGCAATAGCCACTTTGATAGGATTACTAGGGTCTGGTTTTTTCATACGGTGATTTTTTCGATTCGGGTACGGTTGGTTTAACGGTCAAACCGGCCTTCAAATTGTTGAATATGCTGAACATTCACGATAGTATTTCTACGTAAAGATAGTTTTTCAAAGGGTACCAGCTCCCGGAAACCGTTGAAATTCCGCTGTGAACCTCGTGCATTTACAGCGCTCATCTTCGTATATATACTAAAATCACCGTAAATACTGCGCCGTAAAAATCAAGCATTTCCGCTCTTGCCGGCATTGAACTACCATGTTACTTTTGTTACAAGTTGATTGACGAGGAACGCAACCTGCAAATCCAATGTCCCTGTAACAACCGTCCAGAACTTTTTCAATATCCTAAGAAACCGACGTTTCAGCGTCAATCAACTTCCTTTCCATCTTCCTTTGAAAGACCCACGCCTGACGCCCCTCTTCCGTAAGATCAATTGTTGAAACAGATAATAAACAGTTGTAGCCGAACCCACCACAACCTGTCATTATATTAAGCCTGCTTTGGATGCGGCTGGTGCGTAGTAGCGAGGGGAATCTATTGAATTCCTCGTAAGGCTATCTTTATGAAATCAGCAGCCTCCCTTCTTGGTTTACTTATTCAGTCGTATTTCAAGGCAGGCCATTTTACTTGATTCCCGGGTGTAACGCCTGGATAGGTTTGAGGTGCTGCCGCCGGTGCAACTTTCCAACCTCCAACCAACCATAAACCACAAACCATAAACTATAAACTATAAACGGAAAGTTGTTACCTCGTCAAGTTGTTGTTCCTATGTTAAACCCTACTCCATCAATGCCCAACCGGATCTGATTACGTGTTGTTACTGCATTGGACAAAAAAGGTGCACCAGCGTTTGCTGATGCACCTTGATCTTATAAGGAGGTTCCCGCTGGTTAGGGAATTTCCGTCGATTATTCGCTTTCGCCGCCTTCCAGCTTCTTCTTCAGTTCAGCCAGTACGCCGAGATCACCCAGGGTAGCTTTTTCTACCTTATTCTGGATATTCTTAACGGCTTTTTTGGTCTTTTCCGATTCAGCCTTGGCTTCTTTCTTCACAGCTTCCCGCTCTTCGGCACGGGCAGCTTCCCAGGTGCGGGTATGGCTTACCACGATGCGCTTTTCATTGCGGTCGAATTCGATCACCATGAACGGAGCGGTTTCGTCGGCACCTACCTGGCCGCCATCTTCCTTGTTCAGGTGACGGTTGGGCGCAAAGCCTTCCAGGCCATAAGGCAACTGAACGATTGCCCCTTTGTCGTCCTTACGGATAACCGTTCCCTCGTGTACCGTGCCGATGGCGAAAGTATCTTCGAGGGTATTCCAGGGATCTTCTTCCAGTTGTTTGTGACCCAACTGCAGCTTACGGTTTTCTTTGTCGATACCCAGGATCATAATGTCGATGCGCTCGCCCACTTTGGTGAACTCGGTGGGGTGATTGAAGCGCTTCAGCCAGCTCAGGTCGCTGATATGGATCATACCACCGATGCCAGGCTCCAGCTCTACGAACACGCCATAAGGGGTGATGTTTTTCACCAGGCCGTTGTGGCGGCTGTCGACAGGGTATTTGTTCTCGATCTCGTTCCAGGGATCAGGCGTCATTTGCTTGATCGACAGGCTCATCTTGCGGGCATTCTTGTCGAGGGTAACAATCTTGGCTTCGTATTCGTCGCCCAGCTTGAAGAACTCTTTTGCGTTGATAGGGGTATTGGCCCAGGTGATTTCGCTCACGTGAACCAGTCCTTCCACACCCGGCATAATTTCAAGGAACGCACCGTAATCTTCGATGTTTACGACGCGGCCTTTAACCACATGACCTTCAGACACGGCTTCAGGCAGCACATCCCAGGGATGGGGTGTCAGCTGCTTCAGGCCGAGGCTGATGCGTTTTTTGTCGTCGTCGAAATCCAGTACCACCACGTTCAGCTTCTGGTCCAGCTTCAGCACCTCTGAAGGGTGGTTGATGCGGCCCCAGCTGATGTCGGTGATATAGAGCAAACCGTCGAGACCGCCGAGGTCCATGAACGCACCGAAATCGGTGATATTCTTGATGGTTCCTTCCAGTACCTGGCCTTTCTCCAGCTTGCCCATGATTTCGGCACGCTGTGCTTCGATATCGCTTTCGATCAGCGCCTTGTGCGATACCACGGCATTCTTGATGGCTTCGTTCACCTTCACCACCTTGAATTCCATGGTCTTGCCCACGAACTGGTCGTAGTCGGTAACCGGCTTCACGTCGATCTGAGAACCCGGCAGGAAGGTTTCCATACCGAATACGTCTACGATCAGGCCGCCTTTTGTTTTGCTGGTAACCGTACCGGTAACAATCTCGCCGGTTTTGTGCACTTCCACGATTCTTTCCCAGGCGCGTGTAATGCGGGCCTGCTTGCGGCTGAGGTTCAGGTTACCCTGGCGGTCTTCTTTTTCCACCACCATTACTTCCACTTCATCGCCGATCTTCAGACCCTGCTGGTCGCGGAACTCGTTCAGGGAGATCAGGCCATCACTTTTAAAACCGATGTTCAGTACCACGTCGGTCTTTGTAAGGCCAACCACGAGGCCCTTGATCAGTTCACCGTCGGTGATGGATACGAAAGTAGCGTCGTACACTTTGTCGTACTTGGCTTTTTCGTCGGCAGCATATGCCGAAACATTGCGTTTGTCGATGCTCCAGTCGAAATCGTCGTGGGCGGTAGCCACAACGGGCTCAGGTGCTTTTGTTGACGCTGTAGGCGCTTCTGCCGGTGTTGATTCCGGTGCAGCTGCTCCCTCCTGTTCATCAGCGTTTAATTGTTTTACAAAAATGTTTTGAAACATGGTATTTTCCCGATGGTTTTATTCGGGGCGGCAAAGGTACGAAATACAATGCAAAAACCGGCAGTATATGAGGGATAACTGCACAAAATTGACCGTTTGACGGCAGCGAAGGGCTGTGATCTGCCAATTCCCGTAGCCCGCCGAAACGGGTAATTGCCTAATATAGCCTCTTGATTCACACGAACATATGAAAAAAATATTACCCCTGCTCTCGGGTGCGCTGGCGCTGGCCGCCCTGCAGAGCTGCAGCAACAACCAGGCAGCTACACGCCCTCCGATCGACACGGTGCTGGGCATCGACTCGTCCATCAAACCGGGCGACAACTTTTTCATGTATGTAAACGGCAAGTGGTACGATACGGCATCCATTCCGGTTACCCAGGCCGGTGTGGGCTCTTACAGTTTCCTGAATTACCCGCAGCGCCTGCGGCTGGAAACCATTCTCGACAGCGTGTCGAAGGCCGAAAACAAGCCCGGCAGCATCGAGCAGCAACTGGGCGATTTTTTTGCTTCGGGCATGGACACGGCTACGATCGAAAAACGTGGCTACACGCCGCTGGAGCCGGTGCTCGGCAAGATCGAAGCCATCAAAGACATCCCCTCGCTGTTGCTGGTGGTGGATGTGCAGCAAAAAGAACACGACGGCTCGATCATGGGTATCAACGTAGGTCCCGACGACAAAAACAGCAAGGTCAACATCGTTCATTTTGCGCAAACCGGGCTGGGTTTGCCCGACCGCGATTACTACTTCAAAACCGACGCTCCTTCCCTGGCTGTGCAGGACGCGTATAAAAAATTCATTGCAACCCTGTTTGAACTGACCGGCGCCGACGCTGCCACCGCAGCAAAGCAGACCGAAGCCGTTTACAGCCTCGAAAAGCAGCTGGCCGAATCGCACAAAACCAATATCGAACGGCGCGATGTAAAAGCCAACTACAACAAAATGGCGCTGGCCGCGCTGAATGCCAAACAACCCAATATCGGATGGAATGCCTACCTGAAAGTGCTGGGCATTACCGCCGATTCGGCCGATATTCAGCAACCGGCCTATTATGAAAAACTGAACAAACTGCTGGCATCGGTTCCCGTCAGCGACTGGAAGCTGTACCTGAAAGCCAATACGCTGGGCAACTATGCGACCGCATTGAGCAAACCGTTTTCCGATGCCGCTTTCGAATACAGCAAAGTGTTGTCGGGTCAATCGATCCGTAAGCCGCGGGGCGAAGAAATGGTGGAAATAATCGATCGCCATATCGGACAGGCGCTGGGGCAGCTCTATGTAAAAAAATACTTCAGCGAAGATGCCAAGAAGCGGATCAACGAGCTGGTTGATAACCTGGAAAAAGCCTTTGCTGCGCGGATCGACAAGCTCGACTGGATGAGTGACTCCACCAAGGCCGCCGCCAAAGAAAAACTGAAAGCCTTCAGCCGGAAAGTGGGTTATCCCGATAAATGGCGCAGCTATGAAAAAGTATCGATCGGCCACTATATTTTCGAAATACGTGGCGGCAAAAAAAGACGATTTCCAATATGACATGGCTAAAATCGGACAGCCGGTTGATAATACGGAATGGCATACCACACCGTCGACCGTTACTGCTTACAATAACCCGCCGCTGAATGAAATCGTTTTTCCCGCGGGTATTCTGCAGTTCCCATACTTTGACGAATCGTCTGACGACGCCACCAACTACGGCGGCATCGGCATGGTGATCGGCCATGAGATCACACACTCATTCGACGACCAGGGTGCACAGTTTGACAAAGACGGAAATGTTCGCAACTGGTGGACAAAGGAAGACTATGAAAAATTCAAGGCGAAAACACAGCAGGTGATCGATCTCTACAGCAGCTTCACCGTGCTGGATACCGTGCATGTGAAAGGCGCATTAACGGTGGGTGAAAATACGGCCGATAACGGGGGTATTGCTATTGCTTACGACGCTTTCAAGCTGACAAAGCAGGGGCAGGATACCACACGCATTGATGGCTTTACGCCCGATCAGCGTTTCTTCCTCTCCATTGCACGCATCTGGCGGGTGAAAACGCGCGATGCTTTCATGCGCAACTACGTGAACACCAACCCCCACTCTCCGGCTATCTGGCGGGTGAACGGACCGCTGATGAACTTTACGCCTTTTTATAACGCCTTTAATGTACATCCTGGCGATAAAATGTACAGTCCAGAAAACGAGCGCCTGAAGATCTGGTAAGCAGATGGCAGATAATTATTCCTAAAAAGCCGGCTTCAGTTGAACGCCGGCTTTTTACTGGTTATACTTTTTGCGGCAATCCAGCCACTTGTCCATGCATGCTGAAAATTAAAGCCGCCGGTAATTCCATCCACATCCAGCACTTCGCCACCGAAATAAAGTCCCGGCTGCAGACGGCTTTGCATGGTATCGGGATCAATTTCGCGAAGTGTAATACCACCGGCAGTAACAAACTCGTCCTTAAAAGTCGTTTTGCCGTGTACTTCAAATAAGTGGGTGGTCAGCTGTTTGGCCAGCAGGTTCTGTTCTTTTGCCGGCAGATCGGCCCAGCGCAATTCGGGGTCAATACCCACCAGTTCCAGTAACCAGTCCCACAGGCGTTGCGGAATATCAAAAGGGTTTTTATTCCTGATCTTCTGCGCGCCTTTCTGTTGCCGGTGTTCCTGCAAATAGAGGCGGGCGCTGTTCTCATTGTAAGCGGGCGTCCAGTTCACCACTATACTGAAATGCCAGTTTTTTGCAGCCAGCTCGCGCGCACCCCAGGCGCTTAACCGCAGTATCACCGGTCCGCTCATACCCCAGTGGGTGACCAGCAGGGGCCCGCGTTCTGCCAGTTTCGAGCCGGTGATCTTCACCTGCGCATCGGGTGCTACCAGGCCCATCAGCTTTGTTACCGGGTGTTTGGGCAGGTTGAAAGTGAAAAGGGAAGGAACCGGTTTTTCTATACTGTGCCCCAAAGCGGTGAGCCAGCTGAACTGCACCTCCTTCGAAAAACCACCTACGGCCACAAATACGTAGTCGGCCGTATAAACGGCTCTGTTGCTGGTTACCATCCACCGGGTCTGCTGCCTGTTCAACTGCTGTACCTCTTCACTTACCCGCACTGTTACCTTGTATCGCGTGGCCTCTGCCAGCAGGCAGTCCACCACAGATCCCGAATGGTCGGTAACAGGAAACACACGGCCGTCTTCTTCGGTTTTCACAGCAACACCTCTTTCTTCAAACCAGCGGATGGTATCTGCGGGGCCGAATTGGGTAAATGTTTTTTGCAGGAATTTGTCACCACGCGGATATTTTTTCACCATGTCTCCCACCCGGAAGCAGGCATGGGTCAGGTTGCAGCGACCGCCACCGCTGACGCGCACTTTCGACAACAGCTTATTCGTTTTCTCGAGCAGAATAACCTGCAAAGAAGGATCAAGCCTTGCTGCGTTCACGGCGCAAAAGAACCCGGCCGCGCCCCCTCCAATCACCACCAGGGTTTTGTTTACCATCAGGCAAAGTAAGTACAATCATTTCCATTCAAAACCCGGCAACTCAAAATAATAGAGCTGCCAGCCTTCTTCAGCGGCCACTTTTTTGAAATGGAAAGAAAAGGTATCCCAATTGGCAGGCGAATGACCCGGTTGAAACACCGAAGCCCGGCCGCGAACCATACCCTGGCAATTGCTTTGTGAATCGTCTGACACCGTCGTTTCAAAAATATCTACCTGCAGGTATTGCTTTGACACCGAACCCACTGCCGGTGAGCCGCTGAATGCCGGTGCTGCGGCAATGCCAAACCTGCCCACCACGCCACCTATTCTTTCAAGCACTGCCTGCCGGTCAAACAGCTGGTTGGAAGGTGTTATCAAAACCGGGGAGAGGTAATCGTCGAATGGCTTACGGGCACCCCAATACCATTGCTGTAACAGGTGATTGGCGAGGTTCCGCAAAATAATCACCGCATTCGGATGATAATCTTCGTAATGAAAGCAGTTCCCGAGGCCTGGCATTTTCAGGGAGCAGACTTCTTCGAAAACAAGGGTATCGGTAATAAACCGGTAAATGACTTCGGGCGGATAACTGCCTGAAATCACCAGGCTGACACCTCCTTTCTCCATCAGGTCAAGCAGTGCATCCAGCTCGTACTGGAGCTTTTCGGGCGGAATGTCTTCCAGCTTTTTTATTGGCGGATAGTCCAGGTACTCGATTACACTCACGGTATCGCTGTTGGTGGCCATCGCATACATGCTGAGCACAAAACGAAGAAACTCGTTCTCTTTTTCCAGGTTCGTTATTGCCGGAAACGAAATCTCGCCCATGAACAGGCTGTTGACCTGCAGGCGCAGCTGCCGGTTTTCTTCTTTGAGGTGCTTCTTCTCCATGGTATTTGTTTTGAACAAACTTGGAGAAACGGCGGGAGAAATAAAAGGGTGAAAAGACGGATTTTTAAAGGCAAAAATCAAAAGTCAAAAAGGGATCCCTGGGCGGTGGCAGGTGGCGTTCATACGATGGTTTTTTCACGCAAAGACCGCAGAGGGGCAATGACCGCAAAGAGCGATACCGGATGGTATATGTAATTCACTTTACCAAAAAATACGCCGACTGAAAAAAATTGACTCGCATTAACAAGCCCGGCTGTCAGCGACCCATTTTTGACTTTTGATTTTTGATTGTTGACTTAATAGTCAGAACACAGCGCCGCATTTGCTTTTTCGGCGGCTTCTATTTCAGCAAACGACGACAACAGGTCTGCTTTGCCGCGACGCACGCATATCGTGTGTTCGTAGTGGGCGGCGGGTAATCCGTCTTTGGTTCTAACGGTCCAGCCGTCGTCGTCATACCATACTTCTTTTACGCCCATATTGATCATGGGTTCGATGGCAATCACCAGCCCGTCGTTCAGTTTGGGGCCGCTGCCTCTTTTGCCGTAGTTGGGTACCTGCGGATCTTCGTGCAGCTTACGGCCCAGGCCATGCCCCACGAGCTC
>JASGFZ010000045.1:0-15809 GCA_047605345.1 Flavihumibacter sp.
CTGTATTAATAGCACTCAATACGCCCGGCACATTGCGGTGAATGTGCAGGATGCGGTGTGCGCCTTCCTGCGGCGGCAGACCCAGGGCCGGCACCGTATGCGAGCCGTAACTGTTGCCTATTTCCAGGTATTGCGACAGCTTGGCGCTCACGTCTTCCCCGATATTTTCCTGCGCCTCTTCGGTAGACCCGCCGATATGGGGGGTCAGGATCACATTGGGCAGGTCGCGCAGTGGTGTATCGAAGGTATCGCCGTTCTTTTCAGGCTCCCACGGAAATACGTCAATCGCCGCCCCCGACAGGTGGCCATCCACCAGGTATTTGCGCAGGTCATCGAGATCAACCACCTCGCCGCGGGCGTAGTTCAGCAGGATGCTGCCTTTTTTGAAATTTTTCAGCACCGATTTGTTGATCATATTGCGCGTTTGCGCCGTGTCGGGCACATGCAAGGTAATGATATCGGCCTGTGATACGAGGTCTTTCAGGTTTTTGGCCGACTGGGCATTGCCCAGCGGAAGTTTGGTCAGGGTATCATAATACAGCACCCGCATGCCCATCGCTTCGGCCAGTACACTCACCTGCGTGCCGATATTGCCGTACCCGATGATGCCGAGCGTTTTGCCCCGCAGCTCGAAGCTGCCCCTGGCATCTTTCTGCCAGATGCCCTGGTGAGCGGCCTTGTTCTTGTCGGGTATGCGGCGGATCAGCAGGATCGACAGGGCGATCACCAGCTCCGCTACAGACCGGGTATTGGAATAGGGCGCATTGAAAACCGCCACACCCCGGCGGGTGGCCGCTTTCAGGTCAACCTGGTTGGTGCCGATGCAGAAACAGCCGATGGCCTGCAGCCGGGGCGCCGCCGCCAGCACTTTATCTGTGATCCTGGTCTTGGACCGGATACCCAGGATATGTACGTTCTCGATGGCCTTGATCAGGTCTTCTTCCGAAAGCGCACCGCTTAGCTTTTGAACGGAACTGTACCCCAGGTCTTTAAAACGCTTTACCGCTTTATCACTGATGTTTTCAAGGAATAAAATATTGATCTTTTCTTTCGGGTAACTCGTTGTCGGCTCCATATCATTATTTGACTATTTGCAAATATCCCGTTTTTAACCAATTTATAGGAAAGGAATCCTGCCCCGGCATACAATTTGCCTGTCATTTTTCGTTATACTTAAAATCCATATCCCTATAAAACAAATTGGTAGTCGTTTGAAAAACAGGATAGTAGCTATTACGATAGTGTTGGCAACGGGCCTTTGTGGCTGTGGCAGGCACCAGGACGACCGGAATACCTCCCGGCAGGGTTCTGTTACTGCTAAAGTCATTCCCGCCTCTTTCCATTACGCCGATCGCCATACAGCGGAAAAATACCAGGCTGCGGTAAAAGGCTTCTTTGAAAAAAACTTTGGCCGCCAGGGCTTCAACGGCGCTTACCTGGTGGCGAAAGACGGTGAGATCATCAGCGAAGGCTATGAAGGCTACCGCGACCCGGCCAACCGCCAGGGCGAGCTGGCCGAACACGACGCCTTTCACCTGGCGTCGGTGTCGAAAACCTTTACCGCCATGGCCGTGCTAAAATTGTGGGAAAACGGCCAGCTGGACATCAATAACGACCTCAGCCTCTATTTCGATAAATTCCCTTATCCCGGCACCACCGTTAAAATGCTGCTGAGCCATCGCAGCGGTTTGCCGAACTATACCAACTACCTGGATGCCTATCGCTGGAACAAGAAAAAGGCAGTGTCCAACCTTGATGTGCTGTCGACCCTGTACACCATGCATCCGCCCCTGCAATTCCCCACCGGCAAACGTTTTGCCTATTGCAATACGAATTACGCCCTGCTGGCGCTCATCGTTGAAAAAGTGACCGGGAAAGCTTTTCCCGAATACATGCGCGAAACTTTCTTCCAGCCCCTGGGCATGAATGATACTTATATCTTCCAGCCGCACGACGAAGCACGCTCCCTGCCCAGCTATGAATGGAACAACCGTAAATACGGCCTCGAATTCCTGGACCTGGTGTATGGCGACAAAAACGTGTACTCCACCCCGCGCGATATGCTGAAATGGGACGAAGCCCTGTACAGCGGCCATCTCTTTCGCGACAGCACCCTGCAGGCGGCGTTTACGGGTTACAGTTATGAAAAGAAAGGCGCCCGTAACTATGGCCTGGGCTGGCGGCTGACCGAAGTGGAAAACGGTAAAAAGATCGTGTACCACAATGGCTGGTGGCATGGCAACAATACGGTGTTCATCCGCCTGCTTGATGAACATGCGACCATCATTGTGCTGGGTAATAAATACAACCGCGCGATCTATCGGTCCAAGCAGCTTTGCGATCTTTTCGGCGACTACCGGCAAAGCAATAACCTCTACCAGGAAGCTGATATGGAGGGCGTTGACCATATCGCCGCCGGCGGCTCGCAGTAACCGGCTTTTTCGTAACTTTTCAGGCTATGTTCGCTTTAAGCGCCCGGCAGGTACGCGCCTGGGACCAGTACACACTTCAACAGGAAAACAGCCCGTCGATCGACCTGATGGAACGGGCCGCCAACGCCTGTACGAACTGGCTGCTGCAGCAACCGCTCACTCCTGAACAGCCTTTTTATATTTTTTGCGGAAACGGAAACAATGGCGGCGACGGGCTCGCCATTGCCCGCCTGCTCATCGAAAACGGCCGCCGGGCCGAAGTCTTTATCCTGGAATTCGGCAAGCCGGGCACAGATGATTTTCAAACCAACCTTCAGCGCCTGCATGCATTGCATATACCTGTGCAGTACCTGGAAAACGATGCGCCCCTGCCGGCGCTGCCGCCCGGCTGCTGGCTGATCGACGCCCTGCTGGGCACCGGCACCAACCGCCCTCCCACCGGTCGCCTGGCCGAACTGATTCAACACATCAATCAACAGGATAACCCGGTGTGCAGCATCGACCTGCCCAGCGGCATGCCGGCCGGCAATTCGGCCCCTGCCGGCAGCTGTATAACAGCCACGGTCACCCTAAGTTTCCAATGTTATAAACCGGCCCTGCTCTTTGCCGATAACGCTGCCGCTGTCGGTAAGCTGGTATTGTTGGATATCGGACTTCATCCTGCTTACCTCAAAGCGATCAGTCCGGCTTTCGAGGGCATCGACCGTTCGCTGGCGACGGCCATTTACCAGCCCCGCAGCCCTTTCGCCCATAAGGGAACTTTCGGTCATGCATTGCTGTTAGCCGGCTCCACGGGCAAAATGGGCGCTGCCCTGCTCGCGGGAACGGCCTGTATCCGCTCGGGCCCGGGGCTGCTCTCCTGCTGGAACCCCTCGGGCAACCCCGATATCCTGCAAACCGCCCTGCCCGAAGCCATGTGTGTGCAGCAACCGGCCGACCTGGGTATTTACCGGGCTGTCGGCTGCGGACCGGGACTGGGAAAAGATGCGTCTGCCGCCCGTGCCTTACTGACCGTGCTGGATACCTGTGAACAGCCGCTGGTGCTGGATGCCGACGCCCTTAACCTGCTGGCCGAACACCCCGAATGGCAGGCAAAAGTGCCGCCCTTTTCTATTGTCAGCCCGCATCCCAAAGAATTCGACCGGCTGGCGGGGTCTTCCGGGTGCGACAGCCGGCGCTGGGAAAAAGCAATCGAAATGGCTTCGTCAAAAAAATGGATAGTGATACTCAAAGGACATTATACCCTCGTGGCTACACCCGGCGGGCGGTCTTATTTCAATACATCGGGCAACGCCTCGATGGCCAAAGGCGGCAGCGGCGATGTGCTTACGGGCATGCTTACCGGGTTACTTGCCCATGGCTATGCGCCCGAACAGACCGCCCTGCTGGCCGTGTACCTGCATGGCCGTGCGGGTGAGCTGGCTTCCGTAATACACGGTACGGAATCGGTAATGGCTTCTGATATCGTTGCGCAGATCGGCGCGGCCTTTAAAGAGATCGGCGCCTGATCAGGCTTTTTTCTTCCGCTTTTTATTGTCGACGGCGGCCTCTTCCAGCAGCTTGCGCCAGTTGTCGTGCGGCGTGTCTTCGGTTTCGGCTATGGTTAACCGGTAGCTTTCCTTATCGATGTTTCTTTCTTTGATATCCGTTCCTGTATAGGCTTCGATGGCATCGAGCAGCGGTTGCTCTTCAGGGCTTACAAAAGAGATGGCTTCTCCCCTTTTGACTCCGCGGCCCGTACGCCCCACCCGGTGCACATAGCTTTCAGCATGGTCGGGCAGGTCGTAGTTCACCACATAATCCACATCGGGAATATCGATGCCGCGTGCATTTACATCGGTGGTAATGAGCAGGCGGCTTTGCCCTTCGCGGAAACGGTTCAGCACCTGCAACCGGTCCGATTGCTCTTTACCGCTGTGCATTACCAGCGATTCGATACCCACACGCAGCATGGCGGCCGAAACCCGGTCGGCGCGCAGTTTGGTGCGCACAAATACCAGCACCTTCGCCTCCGGTCTTTCTTTCAGCAGCTTTTCAAGAAAGAAACGTTTGTCGTCCATTTCAATACGGGCGAAAGCATGGTCCACGTTTTTCGACACCGGGTCTTTGGGCGACAGCGGGATGCGGATGGGTTTTTTAACGATGCGGTAAGCCAGCTCTTTGATCCGGTCGTTGATGGTGGCCGAAAAGAAAAGGGTTTGGCGGCGCGTGGGCAGCTTGCGCACCAGGTCGTTGATATCGGTCAGAAAGCCCAGGTCAAGCATATGATCGGCTTCGTCGAGCACCAGCACCTCCACCCGGTCGAGCACCAGGTGCCCCTGGTGAACCAGGTCGAACAGCCGTCCCGGCGTTGCCACCAGTATATCCACCCCGTTTCGCAGGGCGCCGATCTGCGGGTCCTGCTCCACACCGCCGAACAAACCCAGTACTTTCAGGCCGGTATGCCGGGCGATATCGCGAAATACGGTTGCAATCTGCACCGCCAGTTCGCGCGTGGGTACCATTACGAGGCAGCGCAGCCGGTTGCCCCTTTTTTTCCGCAGCAGGCGCTCCAGTACCGGTATTACAAAAGCGGCGGTTTTACCGGTGCCGGTTTGGGCGATGGCCAGCACATCCTCCCCTTTTAAAATGGAAGGAATGGCCTTGTACTGGATATCGGTGGGTTTTCGAAATCCGAGCGCCTCGAGGCTTTCCTTTATAGCCGGGTCAATGGCGTATTGCGCAAACTTCATGCCGGCAAAATTAGGAAAGATACTAGCTTTGCCGGCCCATGTTGAGAAAAGAGGCCAAACATACCATCCAACTGGCGCTGCCCATCATTATCGGTGAGCTGGCGCAGATGGCCCTGCACCTGATCGATTCGGCCATGGTGGGCGCCATCAGTTATAAGCAGCTGGCGGCGGCGGCCCTGGTGATCAATGCCATGAATATTCCCTTTGTGCTGGGTATCGGCATGACCATTTCCGTGTCGCAGATGGTATCGCTGGCGCATGGCCGCAACGACCGGCAGAAAGTATCCCACTATCTCTACAACGGATTTGTGATCTGCGCCGGCACCGCCCTGCTGATCGCGGTCCTGCTGGTGGCCGGCGCCCCGGTTTTACGCAAAATGAAACAGGACCCTGAAGTGGTGGAGCTGGCGATTCCTTTTTTGCGGCTCATGGGCCTCTCGATTGTTCCGATGCTGTTGTTCATGACGCTGAAACAGTTTGCCGACGGGCTGCAATATACCAAAACCGCCATGACCCTGTCGCTCGGCGCTTTGCCCCTGAACATATTGCTGAACTGGCTGCTGATCTACGGGCATTGGGGCTTCCCGCGCCTCGAGCTGCTGGGTACGGGCTGGGCTACGCTTATTACCCGAACCCTTACTTTTTTGCTGCTGGCCCTGGTGATACTGCGGCATTCCACTTTTCGGCCATACATTGCCGTTAGTTCCAGCCAGTGGAAGCTGAAAGCCCCAACTTTTCGCGAGCTGCTGCACATCGGCATTCCCAGCAGCCTGCAGATCGGCATGGAAGCGGGCGCTTTTGCCGTTTCGGGTATTATCATCGGCACCCTCGGCGCTGTTCCGCAGGCCGCGCACCAGATCGCTCTCAGCTGCGCTTCTTTCACCTTCATGGTATCGATGGGTTTGGCGCAGGCCGGTTCTATCCGTGTAAGCAATGCCTTCGGTGCGGGCGACCGGTACAAGATCAGCCAGGTGGGCAGAAGCACCCTGCTGACGGCCCTGGCATACGGCGTTTTTTGCGCCCTGGTTTTTTCCCTGTTCAGGAAGCAGCTGCCGTTGTTCTTCAATAACGATACCGCGGTGGTGAGCATGGCTTCGCTGCTGTTGCTGTTTGCCGCGCTGTTCCAGATATCCGACAGCACACAGGCCATTGGCGCGGGCTTGCTGCGGGGTATCAAAGATGTGAAGCTACCTACCCTGCTGGTGGGCATCGCTTATTGGGTGGTGGGGCTGCCGATGGGTTACCTCATGGCCTTCCATTTCGGATGGGGCGCACCCGGTATCTGGATGGGGCTGATCACGGGGCTTAGCCTGGCTTCTGTTTTCCTGGTGGTTCGTTTTCTGCGGATGAGCCGCTAGCGGGCGCTTCCTGCGAATCGTCTTCGGGGTCAAATTCATTGAGGTAGATACGCACCAATACCAGTATATAGCTCATGAGCAGGGGGCCGAAAATAAGCCCTATGAAGCCAAACAGGCTGAGCCCGGCGATCACGCCCATAACGGTGATAACGGGATGCACATCGCCGAACCGCCGCAGCAGGGTCATCCGCGCAACGGTGTCGATATTACCCGTCGCCAGCAGGCTGTATATGAGCAAACCGGTTGCCTGCCAGTTCTGCCCGTTGGCATATTGAAATATTACAATCGGCACCCAGATGATCATGGTTCCCACCATCGGGAAAAAAGCGAAGAGCCCGGTAAGCGTTCCCCAGATCAGGAACTCGGGAACACCGAAAATGGAATAGCCGATTGCAGCGGTAATACCCTGTATCAGCGAAATGAGCGGAATGCCGATGGCGTTGGCCTTGATCGTGTTCTGGGTTTCCTGCACCAGCAGGTTGATATTCCTGTTCTTGAGCGGGGTAATGCGCACCAGGAAGGCTTCGAGCCGCCGCCCTTCCACCAGCATATAATACAGCAAAAAAAGCATGATGACCAGGTTGGCCACAATATTGGAAGTGCTGTTCAGCAAAGACGGCACCACCCCGCTCACTTTTTCAAAAATGGCGCTGAGCGAGTTGTTGCCGAGCAGCTCGTAGTTATACCGGCGTTCCAGTGTTTCAATCGCATTTTTGAGCAGTTCCACGTATTGCTGGGGCTGGCTGAGAAAGGATTTTACCTTGGGCTCCAGCAGGGTTATCACCAGGTAAACAGGTATGCCCAATACCACGAGGTAAAAGAACAGGAAGCCAAAGGCCGTCCAGCTTTTCCGCGCTTTTTTTACTTCGGTGAGCTCAAAATAATAGTTTCGGCTGATGGTGTACAGGGTCAGCGCGCACAGCATGCCGGGTATAAAGGATTTTAAGCTGTAAAACAGCAGGAAGGTCAGCAGCAGGATCAGGGCCAGCAGCGAAAGCTGCTTCAGCTTGGTATTGAAACTCTTCATAGGCTATATATTGATTTTTCGGTTGCGCGACACCGTTAGCCACTCGCCTTTTACGTGGTGCCCTTCCACCACCTGCACGCACGCATGCAGGGCAATCGTAGGGCATACATGCCAGGGCAGCATATAAAGAACATCTCCTGTTTCATAACGATGCGTTCCTTTGTTTTCGAGCACAAGGTGCTCTTCGCTCTGCCCCGCTACCGTCAGCTCGTCGGTTTGCAGGAACCTGACCCGCTTGCCGGGCTCGTTTTCGGCGGCCACGGCTTTGTGCCCCAGGTCAAGGCAAATACGGCCGGGTGCGGGCAGTGAAATGACCCTTGCCAGCAATACCGCAGCGGGCAAAAAGGGCTGTTCGGTAAATGCGAGGTAACCGGCGTCCCAGTAAATAAAAGTACCGGGACTGCAAACCCATGTCCCTTTTGCATGAATGGAAAAAGTAGGCGATCCGCCGGCAATAATGGCGATGGGTTTACCGGCCTGCTTTTCAAGCGGGGGCAACAGGGCAACAACGGGTTCAAAGGCATCGGCTACTGCTTTTTCCCTTTCGGCCAGGTCAGGCATGTGCAGGTGCCCGTCGTAACAATGCAATCCTTCGAAAACCAGCGAAGGGTATTGCCCGATATGCGCCAGCAGGGCGGGAATACCGGCCGGCTGAATACCGGTACGGTTCTGCCCAACGTTTACATCGATCCACAGGTGTATTATTTTTCCTGCCGCCGTTGCCGCAGCAGCCAGGGCGTCTACGGCTTTAGGGTCATCGGCCAAACAGGAGAAGGCCAGAGCCGGGTAGGTTGTAATGAGCTGTATCCAGCGGGTAAGCGCAGGCCCTACCGGCTGGTAGGCCAGCAGGATGTCAGGCGCCTGCAGGCCCGCCAGCATTTCAGCTTCGGCGATGGTGGCGCATTTGAACCGGCTGATGCCCGCTTCCATCATCATCTGTACCGGCTCACAGGCCTTGCAGGTTTTTACATGCGGGCGCAGGCGCCCGGCATCGCCGGCCATGGCAATGGCCAGGTTGATATTATGCGCTACCCTGTCTTTAAACAGCAGTACAGCGGGCGAGGCAACGGTTTCAGGCGCTGCAATTTCATACCAGTTCATGGTCAGGCCAGTTCAAATAGTGCTTCGATCTCTACCGGGATATTACCGGGCAGCGAGCCCATACCCACGGCGCTTCTGACCCCGATACCGAGGTCGTCGCCCCATACAGCGGCAAACAATTCGCTGCAGCCATTGATCACATAGGGATGTTCACCGAAATCGGCGGTGCAGTTTACCATGCCCAGCACTTTGACCACACGTTTGATCTTGTTGAGGCTGCCCAGGTTTTGTTTGATGGTAGACAGGATGGTGAGCCCTACCTGCCGGGCCGCGTGTTTGCCTTCGTCTTTACTAACGGTGTCGCCTACCCGACCGCGTAGCAGCGATCTGTCGGTTTGCACGGGTCCATGCCCGCTTACATATACCTGTGTACCCACTATAAGCAGGGGTTTGTACACCCCCATCGGTGTGGGTGCTGGTGGTAATTCCAGGCTTAAAGCGGCGAATCTTTCATCTGCAGTCATACAATTTTATTGGATGAACTGCCAAGATACTGATTCTGCCGTTGAGAACTGCCGGCCTATCGTTGCAGGGGGCTGCCGTCGCGGATTTCTTCGCTGGCATTGGTTACCAATGAATCACCGGCATGCAGGTCGCCATAGATCTCCATTTTACCATCGCTCAGGCGTCCTTTTTTAACCGGGATTTTCTTCGCCTTGCCGGCTTCGGCGCGGATCACGTAATTGCCTTCGGCGCTGTTCATCAGCGCTGTTTCGGGAATCACAAAAGAGCTGTCGTTGGAAGGCAGGGGCATCACTACTTCGGCCACCATGCCGGGCAGCAGTTTTTTCCTGCTGTTGTCGATGTCCATTTCCACCCGCTGCGAGCGCAGCCGGCTGTCGATGGCGCCGGCCAGGCGAACGACCCTGCCTTTGAACGTTTGACCGGGCAGTGAATTGACATGAAATTCCAGTTCGTTTTTAGTGCTCAGCAGCGAAGTATAGGCTTCGGGAACGGCAATGGCCAACCGAAGTTTTTTCTGTTGCTGCAACACGAATAAAGGCAGATCGGAGCCTTTTCCCGACGGGCCCACATATGCGCCTGTATTCACATTCCTGGCCGAGATCACACCGGCAAAGGGCGCGCGAATGGTAAGATAGTCGCGGTTATTATTGACCTCGCTGTAGCTGGCGCGGGCCGCTTCCAGTTGCGCCAGGTCGCTTTGCTCGCGGGCTTTGGCCTGGTCGAGATCGGTGGGTGAAATGGTGCCGGGCGTTTTGCTGGTTTCGAGCAGGCGTTCGTAATAGGCCTTGCTGTTGATATACGTGGCTTCAACCGATTTGAGCCGGGCGGCCGCTCCCGACAGTTGCGAATTGATTTCGGGCGCTTCGAGGGTGGCCAGCAATTGCCCGGCTTTTACTTCGGTACCCACATCCACCCATATCTTTCTGACAAAGCTGTTGGCTTTGGCATAGAGATCCACTTTCTCAAAAGCGATGAGCTCGCCCGGCATTTTGAGCGTGGTGCTCAGCGTGCCTTTTTCCAATGCGAAAAGAGCTGCTTTTTCTGGTGTGCTGACCAATGCAGGGTCCTGGGGTTTTTCCGCTGAATGGCAGGCGTACAGGGCGCAACAGAAAGCGCCTGCCGTGAACAGTTTTACTATAGTGAGTTGTTTCATGCCTGGTTGTTTTCAGAATGAATATAAAAACGGCTTTCGGGATCTTCCGGATCCAGCGATACGGAAATGGTGCTGGTTTTACCCTGAACCCAGGCAAATACCAGCGGCAATACAATCAGTACAACAATGGTAGACGCGATGAGTCCGCCGATTACCGCCCGGCCAAGCGGCGACACCTGGTCGCCGCCTTCCCCATGCCCGATGGCCATGGGCAGCATACCCACCACCATGGCGAGACTGGTCATCACGATCGGCCGTAAACGCAGGCCGGCTGCTTCGCGCGCACTCATTTGTGCATTACCGTTATGAAGACGTAATTCCTCGGCATTGGTGATCATCAGCACGGCGTTGGCGATCGATACCCCTACCGACATGATGATGCCCATATACGATTGCAGGTTAAGTGTTGAGCCCGTCAGCCACAACAGGATCAATGACCCGAGAATAACCGCCGGCACCGCGGCGAGGATGATCAGGGGTACCTTGAACGACTGGAAATTGGCGGCCAGCATCAGGAAGATCACGACTATTGCCACGATAAGGCCGCTTTGCAGGCTGCTCAGCGTATCAGACAATACGGTGCTCAAACCGATGCGTTCAACGAAGAGGCCGCGGGGCAGCTCGCCCAGCGATGCAATGATCTTATCCACCTCGCGGGCGGCTGTGCCCAGGTCGGTTTTGTATAAGTTGGCGGTAACGCTTACATAGGGTAGTGCACCCAGGTTGTCGTTCTCGCCGTGCGTGGTATCGGGAATGATGCTGGCAACATCGCCCAGCACCGGGCGGTTCGCATTGCGCAGCAGGGGTATTTCCCGGATGTCTTCTTCCGTACGCATTTCATTAAGTGGCACCTGTACCTGCACGCTGTACGACAAGCCTGCTTTTTCATCGAGCCAGGTATTCTTTTCAGTGTAACGCGAAGAAGAAGTGGCGGCGATCAGCGACCGCGAAATATCGCTCATATCCACCCCCAGCTGGGCCGCTTTCACCCGGTCTATCTCGATCTTCATCGAGGGGTATTTGGTGGGCTGGGCCAGCTGCACATCGCGCATATACGGAACCTGTTGCAAATGTGCTATTATTTTGCCGGCATATTGTTCATTCGCTTCCTTGTTCTTGCCCGATATGCGCACTTCCACCGGTGTGGGTGAGCCCTGGCTCAGCACCCTGTCGGTAAGTTCTATGGGTTCGAACGAAAGCCTTACATCGGGTATCACCTGCTTCATACGGGCGCGAAGACGGTCTTTGAATTCGTCCATATCAACCGGGTAATCTTTGAGCGCTACCTGGAAAACAGCTTCATGCGGCCCCGCCATGAAAAGATAAATCGGGCTTACAGAGAACAGCGCGGGGTGCTGGCCCACATAGGCCGAGCTGATGCCGATATGCTCTTTTCCCACCATTTTCTCCAGCTCTTTCAAAAAGGCCAGCGACCGTTCTTCCGTACGTTCAATACGCATGCCGGTGGGCGCCCGCAGGCGTACCTGGAACTGTCCCGAATTTGTTTTCGGCAATACGTCCTGCCCCACGAAGCGCATGATGAGCACGATGGCAGTAATGGCAACCACCAGGTAGGCGATGGATATCGGCGCGCGATAGGGCATACAGCGGTTTACAAAACGCATGAACCGGTTGCGGAAACGTTCAAAGCGGCTGACCTTTCCATTGGTGTCGAAATCGTCGCGTTCCACCAGCTTTCTTTTCTGGTTGAACGTATTTTTCTCTTCTTCCGGGTCGATGGGTTCAAGGGGATGGTGCTGCTTCATCAGCCAGTTGGCCATTACCGGTACAAATGTTTGCGACAACAGGAAGCTGATCACCATCGAGAAACCGATCGCCAGCGCCAGCGGCAGGAAGAGTGCGCCGGGAATACCCGACATGGTGAAGGCCGGCGCGAATACCGACAGGATACACAGCAGGATCAGCAGCTTGGGAAAGGCGATTTCTTTACAGGCGTCCCAGATAGCGAGGGCCTTGGGTTTGCCCATGTCGAAATGCTGGTGGATATTTTCAATGGTCACCGTGCTTTCATCTACCAGGATACCCACGGCGAGGGCAAGCCCGCTGAGCGACATAATGTTGATCGTTTGGCCGAACAGCTTCAGGAAGAGCACGCCTGATATGATCGAAATGGGAATGGTCAGTATCACGATCAGGGCAGCGCGCCGGTCGCCCAAAAACAGCAATACCATCAACCCTGTCAGCAGGGCGCCGATGGCCCCTTCGCTGATCAGGCTTTTTACCGCGTTGATCACATATACCGACTGGTCGAATTCATACGAAAGCTGCACATCTTCGGGCAGGGTGCTTTGTATTTTGGGCAGGCTGGCTTTGAGCCGGTTCACCACTTCCCAGGTAGAGGCATCGGCCGATTTGGCGATGCTCACGTAAACCGAACGCTTTCCGTTTACCAGCGCATAACCGGCGGTAACATCGGCGCCGTCTTTAACCGTGGCAATATCGCGCAGGTAGAGGTTTTCAACGCCGCCTTTGAAAAGCGGGATGTTCTCAAAGTCTTTAATGTTGTGAATGGTATTGTTGGTAGGCGTGATGTATTGCTTATCGCCGATCCGGATATTACCCGATGGCGCCGTTTGGTTATTGAGGCGGATCGCTTCCACTACCTGGTCGGGGGTGATATTGTGCGAGCGAAGGGCTGCCGGGTCAACATTGATCTCTACCGTACGGATATTACCGCCGAAAGGGGGCGGCGCCAGCAGGCCCGGAATGGAGGTAAACGACGCGCGTACATACACGTTGGCCAGGTCTTGCAGCTCGTTGTTGGAGCGTGTGGGGCTGCTCAATACCAATTGCCCTACGGGCAGGGACGAAGCATCGAAGCGGATCACGAACGGCGGCTGGCTGCCGGGTGGAAAGGCCGCCTGGATCCGGTTGGCCAGCGCGCTGATCTCTGACGCTGCCTGCGCCATATTGGTGCCTTCGTAATAGGTAAGCTTCATCAGCATGAGGCCCTGTATATTACGCGTTTCGATGTTTTTGATACCGGTGGCGAAAAGCAGGATGTTCACATAAGATTTGCCGAAAAAGGCTTCCATCTGGTCGGGTGTATAACCGCCGAACGGGTGAGCGATGTAAATAACCGGCAGGTTCATTTTAGGCAGGATGTCCACCTTGATGTCTCTTACGGCGGTGATGCCGAAGAACAGCAAACCGGCTACCAGAACCAATATTGAAACAGGCTTTCTTAGTGCGAGTCGGATCAGCTTCATGTTATTGCAATTGATTCAGGAAAATGCCAAGGTCGCCGGCGGCCGCTGCTTTCAGCAGCAGCGCCTGCCAAACATTGTTGAAGGCAATGTCGCGATTGGTTTCGGCGCGGTTCAGCGTATAAAGGGTTTGCGTTACATCTATAATAGTGGTCAGCCCGTTCTTATACAGCACGGATTTTTGCAGGTAGGCGTCGGTGGCCGCTTTTACCTGCACCGGTGTTTCGTTGAAATTGGCGAGCGCATTGATGAGCTTGGTTTCTGCCAGTTGCTGCTGGGCGTTCAACTGGTCGGCCGCCAACTGGTACTCATGTTGTTGTGCCGCAGTGATGGCCTGCTGCGCATGCACCTGCTGGTTCACCCGCAATACCGAAGTAAGGTTCCAGAAAAAGCCCATTCCCAGCAGATAGTTGGACCGCGTCGGTTTTATACCGTCGAAATAATTATGCGAGAATTGTGTTTGATCGTTTATGTACAGGTGACTGAAGCCCGAGCCGCGGGTTTGTATAACACCGAATACCGTCAGTGCCGGAAACTTTGACGCATTGATCAGCTTTGCCTGCGACAGGCCCAAGTCGGCCCGGCGCTGGTAAAAGGCCAGCACGGGATGCTGGCTGCCGCCCGCTGCACGGGTAATATCGGGCTGGCGGCTGACCATCACTGTATCTAATATAAAGCTGGTTTCACCCGAACCGATCAGGAAAGCAAGCTGGTTGGCTCTTTCCTGCTCGGCATCACGGGCAAGTATAAGCGCCGTTCGGGCGTTCGATACTTCCGCATTGGCCAGCGAGCTGTCCACACCGGCCACCAGCCCGTTTACCGCCTTGCGGACCACCACCTGGCGGAAGGTATCGGCCCTGTCGAGGTTGAATTGCTGCGAGCGTGTGAGCTGTTGCGCGGCAAGCAGGTTCAGGTAGGCCGCCGTAACTCGTACCTGGTGCTGGAAGAGTTCCTGCTGCAGATCGGCCTGGTCGCGGCTCAGTTGGGCATTGGCCGTACTGATTCTTTGTTTGTTCCGGCCGAAGGTGAAAACATCCCAGTTGATATTGGCCAGGTAGAGGGCGCCGAAAGCCGAGCGCCAGTTCTGCTCGGGCAGCGGCAGGCCCGACGACGACACCCCGTAACCACCCAGGCCGTACCCGGGACCGTTTTGCCCGTTGACCGTTCCATATACCTGCTGTGCCGATACCACCAGGTTGGGCAGCATGTCTTTCCTGGCCTGCTCCACCTGGGCCTCGGCTGCTTTTACATATTGCAGTTTGGCCCTGATGCTTTCATAACGGGCGGTGCCGGAATCGATCGCCTGCTTGAGCGATAAACTCACCTGTGCTTCGCAGAGCCGGCTCATCAACAGGATACAACAAACTAAGAGATATCGTCTTTTATACATATCATGAAACTTGCAAAGAGAAACGGAAATTTTTTGGCTGGCAGGAAAATCGTGTATGCTGGTCAGGTGACCATTTTTCGAAATTAAGTGGATTTGGGCAATTTAATTCATGGTTATCAGGCACTAAACTAACAAATCATGGCTTCCACCCGCCAAAATATAAAAACCACCGCCGTTTGTAAATCAATTGTGAAATGGCAAAAAAAATAATCACCCTGTTTTAAGTGAATAAAAATTCATCTAAATTTGCGGCGTGAAACCGAAAGACCAAAATAAAGTAGAGGCCATTTACAAGGCGCTGCTGAACCTGGTACGCCAGAAAGGACTGGCCGGTATCACCATGCAGGAAATTGCGCGCGAAGCAAAAATGGCAACGGGCACGCTCTATATTTATTTTAAAAATAAAGAGACCCTGGTAGCTGCTTTGGCCGATAAATGTGTGCAGCATGTGGCGTCGTGCCTTTTTAAAGATTACAGTGCCGACGATTCTTTCAAAAACGGCTTTGCCAAGATATGGATGAATATAGTACGCCACAGGATTGAGTTTTTTAACGAGAGCCTCTTTATAGAACAAAGTTTTCATTCCCCCTTTCTGAACGAAGAAAGCCGGCTTGCCCTTAAGAAAAATTTTGATCCGTTACTGTTGTCGTTACAACGGGGAAAAAACGAAAAGATCATTAAAGACATCGATTCCTTCTGGATGCTGGCCTTTATAATAGGCGGCATCAACGAGATTGCCCGCCGCGTAAATTATTTCAACAAAAAAGCAAGCCAGCAGGTGCTTGAAACCAATTTCCAGTTGTGCTGGGACGGTATCAAGGCTGCCTGACCGGCGATTAAATGAATAATAATTCAGTGTATGTTCCGAAAGAAATGGATGAAACAATCCGTTATTGGGATGGTGGTGCTGCTGGTTGCGACAGC
>JASGFZ010000046.1:0-15695 GCA_047605345.1 Flavihumibacter sp.
CAATGCTATCCAGAATGAATGTTCATACATCATCTGCTGCCTGTTGGCTTCTTCAAACAGCTTTGCAATAAAAAACAACACCTGCAATATCAGCAGGAGGCTGATCAACACAATAATATTGGTATTCAGATCGGTGCCGGGCGACTGAAGATAAATTCCGTTCAGCACAGACAATACCAATACGGCCGGTATGGTGAGCAGGAAAAATTTCCTGGCACGCCCGATTTCATATGACATGGCCAGCGTAAGCAGTGTATAAGTTAAGGGTTTACTAACATGGTAGTAAACCCTGTTGTTGCCATAATATGTACCCATTAGTATATCAAGCGTTTCATAACCTGCTGCAACAATGAGAAATATCCAGAAGATGAAATTCGCAGCTGAGAGGTTGTCTTTCTTCTGAAAGCCAACCGCTATTCCGGCGATAATTATAATGAACTTTACGACTGTACCGATGGATTCATTCATAAAGCAGCGGGGACACAATTTGTCGGGCAGGGATAGTAAACCATATACACTACTCCATTAAATTTCTGTTCATCGGAGCCGCCCGGCGTTCTATGTCCTTTAGATCCGTAAACAATGAAAACCGGAGTGGCGTATCCTTCCCGTTTCCCGTAAAAAACATTTATCTCGTCTGCACCCGTTTCCAGGATCGCTTTGAGGGCGCCGGCAGGAATCATCATGCCCCGTTTAAAAGACCGCTGGATATTTTTGTCGGCTGCAAAGTCAGCCTGCATTTTGGCCGCTTCATCCATGCTGATGGGGGTGGCTACGAATTTTTCAACAGTAACATCATCCAGTTTTGACTGTACACCGCAGGCGGCAAGGGTTACAGCGAAGCAGAGGAAAAAGAACAGTTTTTTCATGATTAATTTTCGTTTTGGTTCATTTAAAGATAAATTCTTTTATGGAGGTAGACAGGCCGGGAAGCCAGTAGGGCTGCGGCACTTTTTTAGGGCTACCGCAACCTTGACTGACCGACATAGAATTCTTTTGTAAAACTAGCTTCCCTGCATATACCATACCACGGTATAATCCACGGGCGGGTACGGGATTTTTCCCGTATTTTTAGCGCCCGGGGGCGGCTGGCCCCCACACCAATAACTGCATGATTTTGGAGAACAATCCCGGGCTGGATGTACAGGCGTTTCAGCATCCGACTTATTGGAAAACCTTTTTTCGCTCGCTGCGGTCGCTGGGTGAAGAAGAGGTGCTTAGCCGCAGCCTTGATATGCAGCGCTTTCTGCGCGAAAACGGCGTTACCTATAATATTTATGGCGATCCCGACGGGGTCAGCCGGCCCTGGTCGCTTGATATGATTCCCTTCCTCATCAGCCAGGCGGAGTGGGAACATATTCGCAGCGGACTGGAACAGCGGGCCAGGCTTTTTGACCTGATCCTGAAAGACATTTATGGTGAGCAAAGGCTGCTTCGCCAGGGTATATTGCCGATGGAAATAGTGTATAACCACCCTGGTTTTTTGCGGCAATGTGTGGGTATCGAACTGCCTTTCCTGCACCACCTTGTGCTGTATTCGGCCGATATGGCCCGTACTGCCGACGGCAGGATATGGGTAATGAATGATCGCACACAGGCGCCTTCCGGCTCAGGATATGCGCTGGAGAACCGCCTGGCTATGGCGCGGATCGTTCCCGAACTGTTCCAGGGAATGAAAGTGGCGCGCCTGTCGCCCTATTTCCATTCCCTGCGACACGCCCTGACTACGCTGAGCCCCGAAAAAAACAAAGATCCGCGTGTCGTGATCCTGACACCGGGCCCCAGCAACGAAACCTATTTTGAACACGCCTACCTTTCTTCTTACCTGGGGTACACCCTCGTGCAGGGTAACGACCTGATGGTGAAAGACCGGCAGGTTTGGCTGAAAACGATCGGCGGACTTGAAAAAGTGGATGTCATCCTGCGGCGGCTCGACGATGTGTATTGCGATCCGCTTGAACTGAAAGAAGATTCGCAGCTGGGTGTACCCGGGCTGCTGCAGGCCGTACGTTCAGGCAATGTAAGCATCGCCAATCCCATGGGCAGCAGTGTGGTGGAGAACCCGGGGCTCATGCCTTTCCTGCCTCATGCAGCGCAATACCTGCTGGGAGAAAATTTGCTGCTGCCGAATATCGCATCGTGGTGGTGCGGACAAAAAAACGAACTGAATTATGTGCTGGAAAATGCCGGCCGGCTGATCATAAAGCGGATAGCCCGCAGCTCGCACCAGGGTTCTTCTGTTGACGGCTCTGCCCTGAGCAGGGAGGCCCTCGCCGCGCTGAAAGCGCGTATCAGAGCGCAGCCTTTCCTGTATGTGGGGCAGGAAAAAGCACTCTTTGCGCCTACCCCGGCCATGGTGGAGGGAAGGATTGTTTCGCGCGATGCCCTGTTCAGGAGCTTTGCAGTCAGTAACGGTGACGGATATGCGATAATGACCGGCGGACTCACCCGCACATCCAATAACGAAGGCAATTATATTATATCCAACCAGGCGGGCGGCGTAAGCAAGGATACCTGGGTGATAGGGGTGGAGCAGGGGCCGCTGACCAGCTTCAGGAAAGAGCTGGAAGCCATTGATGAGCCGGTGCAGTACCGTGCAGAAATCCTGCCGAGCAATACGGCCGAAAATCTTTTCTGGGTAGGCCGGTATGCCGAGCGTTTGTTATCAAATGCCCGTTTCCAGCGTACCGTGATGCAGTTTGTGGAGGAAGCCAACAAGGCTTTTAATGAAAACGAAGAAGACCTTCGCAAGAGTTTACTGCAGGCGCTGACGATGCATACCTATACCTACCCGGGTTTTGTGGAGCCGGAAGCAGATGATATATGGGCAAATCCCTGGCCCGAGCTGTACGATATTCTTTTCAATGCACAGCGAACGGGGAGCCTGGCATATAATTTCCTCCTTTTTCACCGGGCCGTACATGCAGCGCGGGATCACTGGAGTACCGATACCTGGCGCGTGCTGCGCGATATGGAAGAGAACTGGCGACAGGCAATGAACCAGCAGCAGACCAGTCCGCACCGCGTGGCCTATGCGCTGGATCACCTGATCACTTCGCTGGTGGCTTTTGTAGGCCTCAACCGCGACAGCATTTCCCGTGAGCAGGGATGGGGTATTCTGAACATGGGGCAAAAGATCGAACAAAGCCTATTGCTGATCACCCTGCTTCGCGCCACGCTTGTTCGCAAGCACGATGAACAGGTTGAATATATTCTGCAGGAGGCTGTATTGAAAACGAATGAATGTTTGGTCAATTACAGGTATAAATATCGTTCACATATCAAGTTGCCGCTGGTGCTGGATCTGATGTTGCATGATCCCAATAACCCGCGCTCCTTGTTGTACCTGGTCGAAAAATTAAAAGCTGCTATAAGGGCATTGCCGGAGATCAATGGCCATACCATGTCTGAGCAGGACAGGGTGATGCTCGAAGCAGAAACACTGTTGCGGCTGTCTGGCAAAGAAAAGCTGTCGGCACTTACCCGCTCCAGGAGTCACTATAAAAACCTGGAAGAATTTCTGGGTAAGATGAATGCGCTGGTGCTGGCGCTGCCGAACGTGATCTCGAAGGCTTATTTTCAGCATGCGCAGGGCGCCAAACAACTTTTTCCGGCCAACCAACCATTGCGGAAATGACCTATCATATTACCCATACTACTGAATACAAGTACCACCAGGAGGTGGCGCTCTGCCACAATATTGCCCGTTTGCTGCCCCGCAATACCAGTATGCAAACCTTGCGGAAATCGACGGTAAAGATCAGTCCGCTGCCCGATGTGATGGAGGCTTACGAAGATTTTTACGGCAACAATGTGCTGTATTTTGCGGTGCAGGAAGAACACAGTGCGCTGAAAGTGACGGTGCAGACCCAAATAGAAAAAAAGCCGCAGCCGGCTTATACGGCCGGTTTATACCAGTCGTATTCGTGGGAGGAAGCATTGCAGGAAGTGCAGTACCCCAGCGGCAGGTATTTTGACGCCCGGCAGTTTACCGGATCCACACCCATGACGGCCTTCAACCAGGAAATACATACATACGCAAGCCGATCCTTTACACCCGGCCGTTCCTTTTTTGACGCTACGTTTGACCTGATACAACGTATTTACAAAGACTTTGAATACAAGCCGGGCTTTACCTCTGTTGCCACGCCCTTGCAGGAGGTGATGGAGCTTAAAAAAGGGGTGTGCCAGGATTTCGCCCACCTGGCCATCGCCGGTATCCGGTCGCTGGGGCTGCCGGCACGCTATGTGAGCGGATACCTGGAAACCCTTGCACCGCCGGGAAAAGAAAAGCTCACCGGTGTGGATGCCAGCCATGCCTGGCTATCGATCTTTATTCCCGATACAGGCTGGGTTGATTTTGATCCCACCAATAATATGCTTACCGGCGATCAGCACATCACTATTGGATGGGGCCGCGATTATGCCGATGTGCCGCCGTTAAAAGGCGTGATCCTTAGCGCTGGTCCGCACCAGCTGGAAGTGTCGGTGGATGTGCGCCGCGTGTAAGTCTTACCTATTCCGGGGTCAGGAAGTTGCAGATTTTCGAATCAGCCGGTGAATGAATGCCAGCTTGTTTTTCACCACATCGTTGATAACGAAGGGATAGGTGTCGGGCAGCCCCATGCTGCGGTTCAGGCTGTTCATGGCAAAGGTGAGGGGCAGCCACATTTCATATATCTCTGCAAAATCGTTGATGCGATAAGGGTCTTTGCTGATATCGGCGCTCAGGTCGTTTCCCCCGCGCCACCAGCGGATCAACACTCAGGCCGAATGAATAAGCCGTTTCCAGCGTGTCGGTGATATGCATGTAATGCGCCCAGGTTTCAGCCCAGTCTTCCCACGGGTGCATGGTGGCATACGCGCTGATATGGGCGTCGGCCGAATTGGCCGGGGCACCCTGGCTGTAATGGCGGTTCATCGCCTGTTGGTAGTCGAGGTTTTCGTCGCCGAACAGGTCCCGGAAGCCCGGCAGGTTGTCACTGCCTGCCACCAGCAGGTCCCAGTAGTAGTGAGCGATCTCATGCCTGAAATGCCCCAGCAGGGTACGGTATTGCTCCTGCAGGTTGCGTTTGGCCATCTCTCTTTCAATATCATCGGCTTCCTTGATATTGAGGGTAATCAGGCCGTTCAGGTGTCCCGTAACCAGTTTCTCGTTGGGGGAGATGTATTTTTCAGATAGCAGATCGAAAGCGAGCCCGCGACCGGGATCCTGTGTTTTGTTCATAACAGGCAGGCCTAACCGAAGAAGGCCGTAAACCAGCCGGTGTTTGGCTACTTCCACTTTTTTCCAGCGCTCCGTCACCGCGGGGTCGTGTATAGGAGGGATGGTGCGGTTAAGGCTGCAGGCAATGCAAAAGGCATCCATGCTGCCTGCAGGCAGCACCCAGTTGCAAACGCCGTTTGAATAGTTGTTGCAGTAGCGGAAACCGTTACCAGGCGCAAAGGCGACGGTTTTCATTTGCCGGGCATCAAAACCCAGCGATGAGCCGCAGTTTCCGCAAAAAATATTCTCAAAATAAACAGGATTGCCGCAGGAGGTACATGTAAAAAGTTGCATAGCAGGAGTATTGATGCAAAGCGGGTGCCAGCGCTTATGCCGTGGCCGGTACGCATTTCATTTTGTTGACCGGGTCGGCGAAATAGGATGCGCTCCATATGTTGAGGCGGCTGTCGTCGGGTATGAAACGGCGAACGTCATCGCGCACCCTGTCGTACGGCACTGCTTCCATCCTTGCCTTCAGCATGGCTTTCAGCTCTTTCTCCGTGATCTTTTTCCCGGTATAGTCGCCTGTTTCCTGTGCACGCAACAGGAAATGTTCAAGATGCAGGGGTACGCCTTTTTTTACATACCATTCGAAATCATACCAGTCGCGGCCTTTCACCCGCTGTTTCCACTTCCGGAAAAGCAGCGCATGCGTTTTGCCGGCAAAGAGATCGGGCAGGCCAAAACATTTTACATAGAAGGAAAACGGCTTGAGCAGCAGGAGATCTTCGGTGTCAAATCCCAGCGGCGGCTCGCGGTCTATTTCTATTTTTATTTTCAGCGAAGGGGTCGACTGCAGGCCCAGTTGCGGAATGGTCGTTTCAAGCACCAGCTCTTTCCAGATGGTTTCTGCTTTCAAAAAAGCAGAGTCGATGGCAGTGTGGTTGTTTTTCTTTTTTCCCGCACAGCAACGGTCATGCCTATTGCTGCAAATTCGGTGGTGATGCTTTCGAAATAAGGTTCCAGTAAAAAACCAGGCTCTTTGGTCAGCAGGGAGAAATCAAGGTCTTCCGAAAAGCGGTCGAGCCCGTGAAAAATTCTCAGGGCCGTGCCTCCATAAAAGGCGGCCCTGTCGAAAAAGTCGGTTCGCGACAGGCCCGCCAGCGCCACTTCCTGCATGATCTCACGCAGGGCAGCTTCGGCCTGTTCCCTGCTTTGCGGTTTGTATTCTTTTATCCATTCCCTGATCATAAGTAACGAAGGGTTTTAACCAGCATGGAAATACTGCTGCTTTTGGGCGCATCGGGTACCCAGCTGTTCATGGCCGCCAGGTCAAATGAATGCAGGGCTTCTTCATCGAGGCGAAGGTCATCGAAGAGGTAATCGCGGGTTTGGCGAATGCTTCTGAGAAAAACACCCGCTGTTGCAGTGACCATATCGCAGAGCGCTTTTTCAGGTGATGCAATCATGACCGCCTGCCGCTCTGTGAGTGCAACGCTTCTGATGCCGAATGCATAATAAGGCAACGGCGCATGTGTATAGCTGAACCGGCCGATAGGCGTTTCATAGCGCCGCCCCGTTTTGACGGTGACAGAACTGGTTTCATATACCCGTTCGGGAATAAGACCCCAGTAAGAAAGCGCCGATTCAAGTGATATATAGCTGGGGCCGCAAAGATGGTTGGCCACCAGGAAATTGCTGGGCCGGCCGATTTTCAACCGTGGCCCCGGCACATATAAGCCGCGCCTGACAGTGGTTAACTCACCTTTTTTTACCAGCTCGTTTATTTTGTCATTGGGCCTTCTGTAATCTTTCAGCAGGTCAAGCATGAGCTGCCGGGTCAAAGGCCCTTCGGCATATTCCTGTACTGCTTCGCTGAATATCATTGTATTTATTTATTGGGTTAATCGGAAACCTTCCGATTATCTATGCAAATATTTACAATTTCTGCCTTCCATGTGTTTTACGCATATCAAGCGTAAACGGGTACTCGGGGTTTACAACAGCCGGCGGCGGATCTGCCATAACCTTTTGCTGCCTGTCAAAGCCTGCCACATGGGTGCTGCGCTGCTGCGGCATACCGGGGCCTTTCTCAATAACCGCATCAGGCGCCGCAGCCTGGTCCCAGAAGCGGCTGATCCGCCGCCCTTCGGCTTCATAGCTGTTCACGGGAAAGGTTTCATAGTTACGGCCACCCGGGTGCGCCACATGGTAGGTGCATCCGCCAATGGATTTTCCGTTCCAGGTATCAACAATATCGAAAACCAGGGGTGTGTCTACGCCAATGGTGGGATGCAGCGCACTCGGTGGCTGCCAGGCGCGGTAACGGATACCGCATACAAAGGCCCCGGCAACGCCGGTTGCCTGCAAGGGTACGCGTGCGCCATTGCAAAGTAGTATATACCGGCTGTCGGTCATACCGGTGATCTTCACCTGCACTTTTTCGACGGACGAGTCAACATAACGTGCCGTGCCGCCTGAACCCATTTCCTCACCCAGCACATGCCAGGGCTCTATGCCGCTGCGGATCTCCATTTCCATGCCCTGCAGCCGCACGCGGCCGCACACCGGGAACCGGAATTCAAAATAGGCGTCAAACCAGCCGATGTCAAAAGGATAACCGGCCTCGTTGAGGTATTGCACCACTTCTTTCATGTCTTCTATTACATAGTGGTGCAGCATGAATTTGTCGTGCAGCTCGGTGCCCCATCGTACCAGCGGGTGTTGGTACGGCTTTTTCCAGAAGGCCGCTACCAGCGCGCGGATCAGCAGCATTTGCAACAGGCTCATTTGCTGGTGCGGCGGCATATCGAAGCCCCTGAATTCAAGAATGCCCAACCGCCCTGAAGAGGAATCGGGCGAATACAGCTTGTCGATGCAGAACTCCGACCGGTGGGTATTGCCGGTTATATCGGTAAGCAGGTGCCTGAACAGCCGGTCGGTAAGCCAGAAGGGTATATGCCCCCCGGGCGGCGGCACCTGGCTGAAGGCAATTTCCATCTCGTACAGCTTTTCCAGCCGCCCTTCGTCAATGCGCGGCGCCTGGCTGGTAGGGCCTACAAAAGCGCCGGAGAAAAGATAGGAAAGCGCGGGATGGTGCTGCCAGTAGGTGATCAGGCTTTGCAGCAGATCGGGGCGGCGCAACAGCGGGCTGTCGGCCGGCGTGATACCGCCGATGGTGATGTGGTTGCCGCCGCCTGTGCCGGTATGCCTGCCATCGAGCATGAATTTTTCCGTGCCGAGCCGCGACAGAAAAGCCTGCTCGTACAAAGTACCGGTATTGTGCAGCAACTCCTTCCACGATTTGGCCGGATGGATGTTTACTTCTATCACACCGGGGTCAGGTGAAACGACGAGCCGCTCTACACGGGTATCACGCGGCGGCTCATACCCCTCAATGCGAACGGGCTGGTTCAGCAGCGCCGCCGTTGCCTCGATGGAAGCGATGAGGTCCAGGTACTGTTCCAGGTAGGTGAGCGGCGGGCAAAACAGGTAAATCATCCCTTCCCGCTCTTCAATACAAAGTGCGGTGCGGATGGCTTTAACCGAAGGGTCGGGTTTTTTCTGTGCGAAGTTGAAACGGCTGCTGGCGAGCTGCTGAAAATCAGCCAGCTCCGGCTGTGCTTCAAAAAGGGAGGGCGCCGGTTGTTCGGGCCGGTTCTCTTCGGTGAGTTTTTCCAGCGAGTCGAATGGCAGTCGCAGGCCTATGGGGCTGTTGCCCGGCAGGAGGAACAGCTCATCACGGCGCAGTTTCCATGTTTCCGTATTCCAGCAGTTCTGCCAGAAATCCCAGGCTAACGGTAATACATAACCGACAGGGTCCCCGAGCCCCCGGTCAAGTTGCTGCGCCAGTGTGCGGCGCTCGATGCTGTCGTTCAGGTTCGCCTTTGTGGGGTCAATATTGGCGGGTGTTTTGCCTTCGGTCCACAGGAAGAAAAACTGGTCTTCATAGGCGGCCGTCATAGCATGGCTATCAACACCCAGGAACCGGCAAAGCGTTTCCATGAATTTTTTCGTTTGCCGGTAACCGTGTGTGGCGCCGGTATCGGCTTCCCGTGCAACCAGGTCGGGGTTTTTCCAGATGGGCAGCCCGTCTTTGCGCCAGTACAGCCCGTATTGCCAGCGGGGAAGCGGTTCGCCCGGATACCATTTGCCCTGGCCGTAATGGATCATACCCCCGGGGCCAAACTGTTCGCGCAGGCGGTAGATCAGGTGGTGTGAAAGCTGGCGTTTCTCCTTGCCGTCGGCGGCAGTATTCCATTGCGCCGATTCCATATCGTCGATCGAAACAAAAGTAGGTTCACCGCCCATGGTCAACCGGACATCACCGGCTTCGAGATCGGCGTCGATCTGGTATCCGAGCGCTTCGATGGCCTGCCACTGAACGTCGTTCAGGGGTTTGGTAACCCGCGGGTCTTCATGGAAGCGGCTGACCGAATTTTCAAAATGGAATGTTACCTGGCAGGGATCGGTGGCGCCCACTACCGGCGCAGCGCTGCTGTAATGCGGCGTGCCGGCCAGCGGTATGTGCCCTTCACCGGCAAAGAGCCCTGAAGTGGGATCCAGTCCTACCCAACCGGCACCGGGAATATATACTTCGGCCCAGGCATGCAGGTCGGTGAAATCGGCCGCGGGGCCGGAAGGGCCGTCAAGTGATTTTACGTCGGGCGTGAGCTGCACCAGGTAGCCCGATACAAAACGTGCGGCCAGTTTGAAATGCCGCAGTATCTGTACCAGCAGCCATGCCGTATCGCGGCAGGATCCGTTCAAACGACGCAGGGTTTCTTCGGGTGTTTGCACCCCCGGCTCCATACGGATATTATACGTTATTTCACGGTTCAGCCGCTGGTTGAGCAATACCAGGAAATCGATCACGGGCAGGGGGCGGGAGGTGTTGACCGAAGTTACCCAGGCGTTGAGCAGCGGCCCGTCGTCAACTATTTCCAGGTAAGGCGTCAGCTCCTTTTGCAACAGGGTACTGTAGGTAAAAGGAAACTTTTCCGCATATTCTTCAATAAAGAAATCGAAAGGGTTGATGCTGATCATATCGGCGATCAGCTCCACTTTGATGCGCAGGGAAGTGGCGGGTTCCGGAAAAACGATCCGCGCCTGGTAGTTGCCGAAAGGATCCTGCTGCCAGTTGATAAAATGATTGGCAGGTTCCACATAAAAGGAATAGGCTTCAATGGGCGTGCGCGAATGCGGCGCAGGCCGTAGCCGGAAAATATGCGGCGACAGGTGTACCGGGCGGTCGTACTCGTAGGTAGTGTCGTGTTTGATAGCAACGCGAATGGCCATAGGCAGTGTGTTTGGTCAGCGCGCAATCGTTCTGAACAAATATAATGATTCAGCGCTGCCCTACCGCGTTGTTTTGCGGATCAGCCGGCCGGGAAACAGGCCGGTCGTTTTGCTCTTTTCATACACCACACTGCCATTCACCCAAACGGTATGGATGCCGGTTTAAAGAGCCCAGGCATTGCTGATGGTGGCATTGTCTTTGACCGTTGCGGGGTCAAAGAGCACGAGGTCGGCGAAATAACCGGGCTGGAGCAGGCCCCGGTTGCGGATACCGGTTTGGGCGGCGGTGAGTGCGGTCATTTTGTAGATGGCTGTTTCCAGGGGCATGATCTTTTCCTCGCGCACGTATTTGCCCAGCACCCTCGTAAATGCGCCATAACCACGGGGATGCCCGCCGTCGCCGCCGTCGGAACAGATATTGGTGAAATTCCAGCGCAGGAAATTTTTGATATCGTATTCGCTCATCGACACGCCCACAATGGCGGCCCCGGTTTTATGTTCTTCCGCCACGCGGATAATGCGCAGCAGGGCGTCGGCAGCCGACTCGTTTTTCACAGCGCCGATGGCGGTAAGGGTTTTTCCTTCCAGGGACGGGTCGGCGGGAAAATGGGTGATCACCGATTGGGCCGGATCGATGAGCCGGGTCACCGCGAATTGCGCGGCAGCGGGATTGGTAAAGTCTTTTTTCGGGAAGAGCACCCGCGGGGTCGATGACCACATGGTATAGGGATAACAGTCGGCCGTGATATTGATGCCTTCGGTACGTACCTGCTCCAGCCGCGCCAGCAGCTCATTGGAACGGCCCCATTTGCCCCACATGGCGATCTTGAAATGGGATATCTGCACCGGGATATTGGCTTCGCGGCCGATGTCGATGATCTCTTCCAGCGCATCTTCGATGTGTATGTCTTCACTGCGGATATGGCTGATATAACGGCCACCAACAGCCGAAGCTGCCTTCGCCATTTCAATCACTTCTTCTTTGGGCGCATAGAACTCGTCTTCATATTCGAGTCCGGTGGAAAGACCGAGCGATCCTTTTCGTATATCATCCAGTAATGCTGCCTTCATATTGTTCAATTCAGCAGCGGTGGCGGCGCGGGCCGTTTGACCGTTCATGTATCGTTCACGCAGGGAGCCGAAACCGGTATAGGTAGCGAGGTTGATGGCCGCCGGTTGTTTTTTATAACGCGCGGCAAGTGTATCGATGGGTTCAGAGCCACCGTCCTGCCCGCTGACGATGGTGGTGACACCCTGGCTTACAGCCGCCGGCGCATCGGGCTTTTCGCGCAGGTCTTCGCCCAGGTGGCTGTGGCTGTCGATGAAACCGGGCGAAAGCACTTGTCCCTCACCGTTAGTTACTTTTTCATTCGGAAAGGGGCGCAGGTTATCACCCAGGTCGGAAATGATATTGCCGGTAATCCGCAAACTGCCGCTGCGCGCGGTGGCCCCCGTGCCGTCGATCAGCTGCACGTTGGTGATCAGCTCGGTTTGGGGCAGGCTATATGGTTCTCCTTTCAATACCTGCTGAATATAACCGCATGCGGCGCCATTGTCTGTATTGGAAAGAAAGACCAGGGTCTGTTTTGTGTTGGTGATCCGTTCTATATAGGTGGCAAAGGCTGCCCAGCTGCCGGAATGTGCAAGGGTATCGCCGGTTATCATCCATCCGAATCCATAATCGGTGGAATCGCCGTTGTTGAGCCTGCCGGGTTGGAAGGCTTCGGCCAGGGTGCTGCGTTTGACCAGTTTTTCGGTGTAAAGCGCCTGGTCCCATTTGTACAGGTCTTCGGCGGTGGAATAAATGTTCCCGTCGCCCACAATGCCGTCGAGCGGAAGCAGGTCTGCCAGCTCCGGGCGGTTGTTGCGATAGCGGAAGCCGAATACCCGCGACGCCGGCCAGTTCTTCATTTTCAGGTTATAGATATAAGTGTTTTTCATGCCCAGCGGCCGGGTGATTCTTTCATTGAAAAACACGTTACAGGGTGTACCCGACAATACCTCAATGAGCGAAGCAAGGGTAGTGTAGTTGGTATTGCAATACTCGAATTTTTCGCCCGGTTGAAATACCAGGGCGGGTTTGTATTGCGCCAGGTAGGCGAGGGCCATATTGTTGTCGAGGGTATCGAGCAGGGTCATATGCCGGCCGGCGATATCAAAATACTCGGGCAACCCCGAGGTATGGTTCATCAGCTGCCGCACCGTAATGGTTGGATAAGGAAATACCGGCAGGTACCGCTGCACGGGTTGGTCGTAATCCAGCTTTCCTTCTTCATGCAGCATCATGGCCATCATGGCGAAAAACTGTTTGGACACAGAGGCCAGGTTGAAAGCCGATTGCGGTGTCAGCGGCCTTCCGCTGGTATCGGCCATGCCGAATGTTTTCTGGTAAAGCACCTTTCCTTTTTCTGCCAGCAATACCGAACCGTTGAACTGCTGCCTTTCGCTGAGGTACTGCAGCACACTGTCAACGGTTTTTATTTTGCTTTTCCATTGCGCCCGTATGCACAGGGGCGCAATCAGCAATAGGAACAAACACTTTCTCATAACGGTATCCGGGTGGTTTGTTTTACACGATGAAGAACAATCATGCTGCTGACCACGGCAACGATCGGCACTTTTGCCATCTGCATCAGGAAACTGTCGTATTCCCTGATGTCTTTTACTACCACCTTCAGCTGGTAGTCGACCGTGCCCGCCAGGTGAAAACATTCCAGCACTTCGGGCATATCATGCACCATTTTTTCGAAGGCGGCGATGTTTTTCGGGGTATAGGCTTCCATGTGCAGGTTGAGCAACACGACCTGCGATTTATCTACTTTTTCAGGGTCTATCAGGGCGCAATAACCGGTGATAACGCCTTCTTTCTCCAGCTTTTTGATACGTTCATGCACGGGCGTGGTGGTTAAAGAAAGCTGGTCGGCAATATCCCGGATGGTAAGCTTCGCGTCGGCCTGCAACAGCGAAAGGATACGCCTGTCGGTTTCGTCTGGCATTTTATTCTATATTGACACCCTAATTTAGGATATTATTCTATTTTCGTATGGTTATTCAGAAAATATATGGAGAAGATCATTATCCTGACGCATGGCATGCTGGCAACAGAAAACGCAAAAACGGCGCACGGGCTCATCCGCGAGAGTCCCCGCTACGAAGTATTGGGGGTGGTAGATGCCGTACATGCGGGAAAGGATGCCGGTGAAATGCTAGATGGCCGTTTCAGGAACATCCCGGTATTCCCGACGGTGAATGATGCGGTGAACGTGCTGCAGCCTACGGCCTGCGTGGTGGGGGTGGCCACTTCGGGCGGCGTATTTCCGGGCAGCCTGCTGGAAGAAGTGAAAGAAGCGATTGAAAGGGGGCTGTCGGTCGTAAATGGCCTGCACGACCTGCTGAACGAGCGCGATGATGTGGTGCGCCTGGCAAAAACAAAGGGTGTAACGTTAACGGATGTACGAAAACCGAAGCCAATGCGCGACCTGCATTTCTGGACCGGCGCCATGCTGCATTTTCCGCAGCCGGTGGTTGCTGTGCTGGGAACCGATTGCGGACTCGGAAAGCGTACCACCACCCGCTTCCTGGTGCAAGCCTGCAACGAGGCGGGTATCAGGGCCGAAATGATCTATACCGGGCAAACGGGCTGGCTGCAGGGGGGCAAATACGGGTTTGTGCTCGATGCCACACCCAATGATTTTGTGTCGGGCGAGCTGGAGCATGCCATCCTTACCTGTGCGAAAGAAACAGGGGCCGACGTGTTTTTTATCGAAGGCCAGGCGGCGCTGCGAAATCCCAGCGGCCCCAGCGGATCGGAAATGCTGATTTCGGGGGGCGCCAGATCGGTGGTGGTGGTGCATGCACCCAAAAGAGAATACTACGATTTTACGCCGGCGCTGGGTAAAATTCCGCCGGTTCAAACAGAGATAGCGCTCATTGAAAAATATGGCTCACGCGTCATCGCGGTTGCGCTGAATACCGAGCACTGCAGCGCCGAAGAAGCGCTGCGGTACCAGGCAGACTATGAAAAAGAATTGGATTTGCCCGTATTATTGCCGTTGGAACAGGGTGTCGGGAAACTGGTGCCCGTCATCGCTGCCCTGGTAGCCAACGCAAAAACAAGCACATGAAAATAACAAATGCCCGCGCTTACAGCCGCAACCTGCGTCTGCAAAAACCTTATACCATCGCCTGGCAGCATATTGAAGAGGTGGAGAATGTTTTTCTCGAGCTCACGCTGGAGAACGGCATGACGGGCATTGGCGCCGCAAACCCATCGCCCGAAGTGGTGGCAGAGTCGCCCGGGGAAACCCTGCGAAACCTCGAAACTGATCTCATTTACTGGCTAACGGGGAAGGATATACGCAGTTTCAATTCGCTGATCGACACGGTAGATGCCCGCTATCCGCACAAGCCGGGCACGCTGGCGGCGGTTGACATAGCGCTGCATGATGCTTTCGGGCAATGGCTGGATATGCCCGTGGTTGAATTGTACGGTCGTAAACACGTTGCGCTGCCCACTTCGGTGACCATTGGCATCATTGACCTGGCGCAGACGCTGGAAGAAGCGGCTGCTTTTAAATCGGCCGGCTTCCGGGTATTGAAGCTGAAAACAGGCATCGACCCCGCCGAAGACGCCGAAAAAGTGATTAAGATCCACGAACGTTTCAACGGCTATTTCGTGGTGCGTGTGGATGCCAATACCGGTTATGACCTGAAAGGGCTGCAGAATTTTATTCATATGACCGAAGCCTGCCCGGTGGAGCTGATCGAGCAGCCTTTGCTGCCGGAAGACGATACGGCGCTGAATTTTTTGTCGTCTGAGCTGCGTGCCAAACTGGCGGCAGATGAATCGCTGAAAGACGCCGAAGCGGCTTTCGACCTGTGTAAGGCCGGCCGCTACGGCATTTACAATGTAAAGCTGATGAAATGCGGGGGTATCAGGGGTGCGATGAAGATCGCCGCCGTAACCGATCCGGCGCACGCGGCCTTGTTCTGGGGCTGCAACGATGAGAGCATCGTAAGTATCACCGCCGCCCTGCATGCCGCATTTTCGTGTGCGCATACACGTTATATAGACCTAGACGGCAGCTTCGACCTGGCAGAAGATGTGGTGAGCGGCGGATTTGTGGTGAAGGATGGCATGATGTCGATAACGCCGGGTGCGGGATTGGGGCTGATGCGCGTATGACAGGTC
>JASGFZ010000047.1:0-15079 GCA_047605345.1 Flavihumibacter sp.
GATAAGATGTGCAGACATAGTACCTACAACTACGCCTTTAACAATCCGCTGCGTTTTATCGATCCGGATGGCATGTTTTCAACAGAAGTCATCAGAAATAGGGATGGAACATATACTGTCAGGACTGCTGTAGCTGATGGAGACATGAGCATATATGAAGTTGATGAAAACGATGAACGGACTGGTAAAGTCATAGGGCGTACATTGACAGGTCGATCTTTTTTGAATGATCAGGGAAATGCGGTAGAAGGCGCTGTGATAGATTTGTCGGATAGGTCTGGAAGTGATTTTTTAAATAATAGAATATTTGGGAAAGGCTTGGGGTCATTCGAATATGCGTGGAATGCCACTGGAGGTAAAACATACGATTTTAAAGCGGAAGGGGCACCTGGCGACAAAAGAGAGTGGGAAAGACACATTTACAGAGCAATGTCAGTATCGGATGTTCTGGGATTGGCTACAGGTGATGACGGCCTCCCTACTATTGCCACAGCAAGGGATGTTGGTAATGTCGCAGCCGGCTACGTTGCCGGAGATAACGGGTTGAACTGGGCACAGGCGAGATTTGCTTTTGACCTAACTGAGTCATGGCAAAACGCACGAATTTTAATTGAAGGTCAAACCACGCAAAATGCGCAATTAATCGGGTACAAGATTGGTTCCGATAAATTCAAGAAAGAACATCCAGTAAATTCGTTTATATATCCGAAACAAAGCCCATTCCCACCTAAATAAAGCATTATGTTGAAAGGTTGCCTAATGTGGCTGTTAGCGTTGCTATTGATTATCGTATTTTTTGCTGAATACAGAAGCTTTTATTGTACTGGTGATAATAAATGTGTTACCGTATGGAAGAATCTGGGGGGTGTTTGCTATGTAATCCCTGGCAAATACTACAGCATTTTTTGGCCGTCAAATTCGAGGCCTTTTATTAAGACAACTAATTGGGATGTTATGACCTTGGTATGGCCGGGAAAATCGGATACCATTTTGGTAAGTTCAGATGGCATTATACATGCTGGGAACGGTAAAGGCAGCATACTAATCGATTACAAGAGTAGTTGCTAATGATAGTGTTTACACTTCTCTATAAAGAGATCGAAAGAGAGGGCAGCGATATCGATTTTTTGACTTTGCTTATCGATGCTGTTGATCGTAATGGCAAAGTGCGATAAATGAAACAAAAATGCGCTGGATAATTTGTCGTTAGATTAAAAAGTAGCGACAGTAGTTGTTGTTTTATCTCACCGATAAAGATAAAGTACTATTTATTGCTTCCTGAGGCAAAGCCTTCAATAACATAAGCGCCCCCGCTTCGTCGTCTTTTTCGGTCACGAAATTGGCAGTTTCAATGATCGTCGGATAAGCGTTTTTCATCGCATAGCTATCGTAGGCTTTCATATCTATAGTCATTCATGAAATCGCCGAAAACCAGTGTTTCATCGGGTGTAATTTGATTCAGCTGTTGCAGCATCTGTACAGCTTCCCCTTTATTGGCGTCCTACGTGTGACATCCAGCCAGATTGCTCCCCCAACGGCTACTTTGGGGTCTCGTAAACTGCCTGTAATGCGGATAGCTGTTTTGTTGGCGCCTCCAAGATCGCATACAGACATCTTCAATATAGCCGCCTTAACCTTTGTGAGGTCGTCGACAATTTCGAAGTTTTTGTGATAGACGGAGATGCTCTCTAGGAGAGCATCGTCTTTGTTCTCAAGGTACCATACATCTTTGCCACAGAGGATAGGCCATGCCTGAACGAGCGGACGGGCAGCCAGTACCAGTGCTTCTATTTCGTGTTTGGGCAGGGGTTTTGAAAGGACTTCTCTGCCACCCTGTAAAATCAACGCGCCGTTGTCAGATATAGAATACACCTCATGGAGGATTTTCCGGAATTTTTCAACGATACTGAAATGCGGCCTTCCTGTGGCGAGAGCCACTTTGATTCCTTTATTGAATAAACAGGGCACAATCTGCCAGAAACGTTCCGGCACTTCGTGCCTGTCATTAAGCAATGTGCCGTCAAGGTCTGTAACTATAAGCTTAATCATAAAAGTTTTTAATAGGCAGCTTTAGGTTTGTCGCCCGAATGGTGCGCTGTTGAGATGCTCCGGCAACCCACTGCACCTGAAGAACAGTAACAAGGCAGAAAAGCGTGTTTTGCGTGCAGGGTTCTGTCAAATGAACGTGACTTGCCGGTGTATAATGAATGCAATATTATGCAATTTTGCAGGATATTGCAAAATTGTATGACATCCCCGGCTGATTAATTATAGAATCCGGATATCCAGTGCGCGGAATGCGTCCAGCATCCCATCACCACCTTTCAGATCAGTCACCAATACATCGATTTCATGAGCCTCACATATCTTAAACGTGTTCGTGTCGCCGAGCCGCTCATGGTTGGCAAGAACAACTGTTTTAATCGTGTTCTTTTTCATTGTTCGTTTAACAGCAGCATCTTGTTGAAATGCCGCGGAGATGCCGAACTGAGAATCCACCCCGCAGACGCCCATAACGTACATATCTGCCGTGAATTGGGCGACTGCAGTGCAGGTGACAGTGCCTGTAAAAATTTGCAAATAGGGGTCATAATTGCCTCCCGTTGAAATAAGCTCAATGTTCTTATACGCTGTCAGAATGCAAATGAGCGGGTGGTTATTGGTAACCACCCGCACTTTTATATCCAAAGGCAGATATTCCGCAACAGCACATGCCGTGGTGCCTCCATCCACAAATAGGGTCATGCCTTCTTTAATAAGCTGTTGGGTCTTTAAAGCAATGATATCTTTTTCCTTTTTTAGATGCCCTTGCCTGTCTTCGAAGGTCAGTGGGTTTTTTGTACGGGGAACAGCGCCGCCGCGAACCTTTGAAAGAAGCCCGTTTTTATGAAGATATTCAATGTCCCTTCGAATGGTATCCTCAGATACGGCCAGTTTTCAGCCAGTCCCTCATAACTGACTTCTTTTTCCTTTTTCAGATTTTTCAGGATGAATTCAAATCGTTTTTCTCTTATCATGGGGTAAATTAGCTGTGAAGCTACCGGGCAGAATAATATTGCGCTGAATGCGAATGTATAAATTTAGCTAAAACCACCCCTTCTTCCTGAACACCCACAACATATAAACCGGTATCAGCAACATCGCGCCCACCGCAATGAAAAACCCGTAATCATTGTGCAGGTACGGGATCTTGTCAAAGTTCATCCCGAAGATTCCCCCGATTACCGTAGCGGGCGCCATCAGGCAGGTAACGATCGCCATCACCTTCATCACCTCGTTCATTTTCAGGTTCACATTGTTGATGTACAGGTCCTGCATGTTCACCATGATATCACGGTAGTTCTCGCTCAGGTCATAAGCCTGCATGATATGGTCGTGGATGTCTTTGAAATACTTGGTGGTGCGGTCGTCCAGCAGCTCGCTTTCACTGCGTATAATGCCGCCGATCAGGTCCCGCACCGGCGCAATGTTCCGCTTCAGCACGATCTGCTCCTTGCGCAACATGCTGATCCGCGCCAGCGAACGGTTATTGCTGCGCCTGATCACCTGCTCCTCCAGGTCTTCGATCCGCTCGCCCAGCTTCTCCATCACCAGGAAATAATTGTCAACGATCAGGTCGAGCATGCTGTAACAGAGATAATCTGCCGTACGCTGCCGGATCTTCGAATTCTGCAGCCGCAGCCGGTCGCGCAGGGGGTTGAACACATCCCGCGAAGGATCTTCCTGGAAGCTGATCACAAAATTCCGGCCCAGCACAATGCTGATCTGCTCCTGCTCCACCGTGCCCAGCTGGTCGTTGAAGTAAAGCATGTTCAGCAGGCAGAACAAAACCCCCTCCACCTCGTCCATCTTAGGGCGCTGGCCCATGCTCAGGATGTCTTCAATCAGCAAAGGGTGCACCTGGTAATGGCCGCAAATGGCTTCCACATCGGCCTTGCGCAGCCCGTCCACATTGATCCAACTGATACGGTCGCCCCGGTGAAATCAAAACAACGCAACCGGCTGTATTCATCGACCACTGCATCGTAATCGAAAACATGTATTTTGACCTCGCGGGCCTCTTCCCGAACGGGCGCTACCGTGGGGTTTACGCTCAGGATCTCCTTGGTGCGGCTCGCGCCGAAAATGGCATCCAGCCCCAGGTACCGCAAATAACGCTGCCCGGGCTTCGTAATCGCTTCGTCAATGGCTTTGCGCAACATGCCTTGAAATTAATTCAAATCTGTGATGCCCTGTTAATCATTATTTTTATGCCGCGGTAACTGTATGATAGAAGCATTATTGAAAGGACTTGCCCTGGGAAGCATCCTCGCCTTATCGGTGGGCCCCGTGATCTTTACCATTATCAAACAAAGCCTGAACAACGGCCGGGAAGGCGGACTCAGTTTCGTTGCCGGCGTGTGGGTCAGCGATATCATTCTCGTGGTGCTGAGCAATGCTTTTTCCGAATGGGTGAAAGCCCTGCTGCAATACCAGCGCACCATCGGCTATGTGGGCAGCCTCTTCCTGGTGGGCATGGGCGTGTATTATCTTTTCCTCAAAAAAGTGAAGCTGGCCCCCGAAAACATGGCCGATCAGGCTTTCAGCAAAACCGACGGCGCCAAAATTTTCGGCAGCGGTTTTCTGATCAATACCCTCAATCCAAGTGTTATCCTTTTCTGGCTGATCAACGCCACAGCCTTTTCCGCCACCCACAGCCTTTCCGACCGCTTCATTATTTTCAGCACCTGCATACTGGTCAATATCCTGGCCGATGTGGCAAAAGTGATGATGGCCGGTCGCCTGCGCCGGAAACTGACCCTGCACAACCTGTCGGTGGTAAACAAGATCTCGGGGCTTATCCTCATCGGATTCGGGTTTGCCCTGTTTTGGGGCGTGGCGTTTTTAGGCGAAAAAGCGGGCTAATGAAAAACATTCTTTTTTTCCTGGTACTATTGGCGGCCGGCACAGCAACCGGCCAGCAAATCGGCATGAGCGACTACCTGCTCATGAAAAAACCCAACGGAAAACACATGGGCGCCTATTTTAAAGGCAGCCCCATCAGCTTCCAGCTCCAGAATGGCATAGGTATCGACGGCTGGATAGAAGACATCCGCGACGATTCCGTTTTTGTGCGGCAATGGAATATCCAGTCGTATATGACCAGCCTGGGCACCAGCAAGGTCGACACCGTCGGTTATTATATCCACAAGCTGCGCTATACCGATATTTTCAGCATCGTTCCCAAGCGGAAAGAAGGGTTCAGGTATGTAAAGAACGGCAGCATTTTCATGATCGGCGGAATCGGTTATGCCGCGTTGAATGTGATCAACGGTGCGTACCTCGACGAGCCCATCACCGACAGCAAAAACATCCGCTCTCTCGGCATAGCCCTCGGTGTTGCCGGCGGCGGATTTATTCTCAGCCGCATCCACCGCCACAAGGTCCGAACGGGAAAACAATATATTATCCAGTACATGAAGATGCGGTAGGCCGGCAATTCTTTTATCTTGCAACCCGATAATGAAAACCAAAGGCCTCGTTCCCCGTATCTGGCGTTTTTGCAAAAAGCTGCTCCTCTTTCTGTTCATCGCCCAGTTTGTCTATATCATCCTGCTGAAATGGATCAATCCGCCCGTTACCCTGACCCAGCTCGGCGCTGTTTTCAGCGGTTACGGATTAAAGCGGGATTATGTAAACCATGAAGAAATATCGCGAAACATGCGGCTGGCGGTGATCGCAGCCGAAGACCAGCTCTTTGCCGACCACAGCGGGTTCGACTGGAAGAGCATCGAAAAAGCCCTCGAATACAACAAGCGCAAACCCGGCCGCATCCACGGCGCCAGCACCATCAGCCAGCAAACCGCGAAAAATGTTTTTTTATGGCAGGGACGCGACTGGATCCGTAAGGGACTCGAAATCTATTTCACCTTCATGATCGAAAAGATCTGGGGAAAGAAAAGGATACTCGACGTGTACCTGAATGTTATTGAAACCGGTCCCGGTATTTTCGGCGCCGAAGCCGCAGCGCAGCAATACTTTAAGAAACCGGCCGCGAAGCTCAGCCGCGCCGAAGCCGCCCGGATCACCGCCTGCCTGCCGAATCCCCAAAAGCTGATCGCGGTTCCCGCCGGCCGGTATGTGAGCGCCCGCTCCTTCCAGATACAGCGCCAGATGAGCAACCTCGACAGCGATGACGATATTAAAAAGATCATCGACTGAGTTCCAGTTCCAACGATGCGCTATTCTGGCTGATCAGCCCCGGTACGCTGGTTTCAATGCCCAGCTTGGCGCGGTAGCTGCCCGGTTCGCAGGCAATGGTTATGGCAGCTTCGTAGCGGCCGTCGGGTAGCTGTTGCAGAGAGAGGGGGGTTCGCTGCATCACAACGTCTCCTTTATAAATGTCCAGCACGCAACGCCTGTTCAACAGGTTCCCGCTGCTGGTAAAAACAAGGCTTTGTGTTTTGCCGGCGGCAAACCGGAGCGGCAGCGAAACGGGCTGCAGCTTGATGCCTGACCACGACAGGAACCCGTTTTCGTTACTGCCCCAGAAAAGGTATTTGGAAGTGGGTATGCTGTCGCCCGGGATCTTTGCTTTTCTCTCCACCAGGTAAATATCCCGCCCCTGGAACTGCGATTCGATCGAAGAAAAATTATACAGGTTGCGGCGATAGCAGGTGCTGTTCAGGCCGTATGCCGTATCGCCCGTATAAAACCAGTATTTGGAAGGATATTGATAGCTGTCTACAAACACCACCGGCCGGCCACCTGCTTTTTCTTTGACGGTGGCGGTCCACCTTGTATTATCGTGCAACTCATCGCCCAGTATTTTGTTCAAAACCGGGATATCAACGGCCATGTATAACCGAACAAGAAAAATAAGTGCCAGCACGGGCAGGCAGAGCCGGTACACCCAAACCGAAAAACGAGGCTGCGCGTTGAGCCGGCGGTGCGCGAGCAGGAACAGCGGAACCAGTACCGGCGCCGTCCAGTTCGCTTCCACCCGGCCTTTGAGGGTGCTGATCCCGAAAAACAGCAGGATACCCAGGCTGCAGTATTTCAGGGCGCGCCCGAAAAGGTCGGGCGTTTTCTCGTTGATAACGGCGTAGTACAACAGCCAGCCGATCAGCGGTCCGGCGAAGGCCAGTTGCCCAAGCAGGTATTCGGAGGTAAATGCAAAGCGGTAGGCGGGTGCATTCCGCTCTTTGAGGTGGTACCATACCGAAGGGAAACCGTGCTGGTACTGCCACCAGAGATGCGGTGCAAAAAGCAGCAGGCCGGCCGCCACCGCCAGCCAGGCTTTCCACTGCAGGGCCAGGCGCGGGTTGCTCAATACGGTAAAAAGAATAATAAGCACGCCATGGTATTTGCTGTAGAGCATCAGGGCCATGACCAGCCCCAGCAACAGGGCGGCGGGAACGCTGTTTTTTTCCAGGAACCGTTTGTACTGCCAGAAAAAAACAGCGGTGAAAAAAGTAAGCGGAATATCGGGAACCGCCAGCACGCCGCCCATTTGCAATACCGCCATCGAAGCCGCCATAGCCATGAACAGCCGGTCGTTTTTTACGAACAGCATTTTGTAGATCAGCCCGAGGGTGAGGGCGTTCAGCAACACCATGAACAGCCGCACACCCAGCTCATTCGGAAATACGGCATAACCCAGCCTGATCAAAAAAGCGATCATGGGCGGATGATCGAAATAACCCCAGTCGAGGTGCCGCGAATACACCCAGTAATACGCTTCATCGTCGAGCAGCTCTGTGCTGCAGGCCTGGACGATGTTCAGCAGTATCCAGCCTGCAAAAAACCAGCGCAAGGGATTTTTTCGAATGGAGGCCAGTATCATGTGAGGTGTTTATTAATGGCGGCGGTTACCTGCGCCAACCGGTTTTCACGGGTGCCCGATACGATGATCCAGGGCGTGGACTGGTTCACGAGGATGTCTTTGTACATCAGGAACAGCCGCTCGCGGGTGGGCAGGTCGGGGTATTCGCGCAGGGGATCGGGCGCCCAGGGAATATCGATATCGCAAAGCAGGTAGAGATCGTATTGACGCACCGCCACCTGGTCGAGAATAAAGGGATGGCAGGTATTAAAAACAAACTCGCTCCACACTTTCATCACCAGCATATCGGTGTCGATAAAAAGATAAGGATTGGCCGGCGGCCGGGCAGTCATCTCACGGGCAAACCGGTCTTCGAGCGCGAGCTGGCCTTTTGCTATCACCAGCAGGTCGTCGTTTGAGTATTTTTTACCGTGTTTCAATAAATATTCGCGCGCATACTCCGGGCACCATTCGGTTTGATAATGGTCGGCCAGCTGCTGGCACAAGGTGCTTTTTCCGGCAGATTCAGGACCTATAACTACAATCTTCTTCAACATACAGGGCTGCAAGTTACTGTTCCCTGTACTTTTTATTCCAGGAAACCAGTCCGGCGACCGCCAGTACCAGCAATACGACGAACTGGAAGCTGGTAAAAACAAATCCTTTCACAAAATACAGGGGATGGATGCCAGGTTGGTAATGATCCACCAGTACCAGCTTTCGATCTTTTTCCGGGCCATCAGCCACATGCCGGTATACGCGCTGGCGCTGGCAAGGGCGTCGGCCCAGGGGATGGCTTCGGGTGCGAAAGCCTGCTTCAGCCAGCCGAGGCATACATAGAGAACAAGGTAAAAAATGCCGAAGAACAGCAGCTGCTGCAGCCAGTCCTTTTTACCGGAAGCCGTGATGTGAAGCAGGTGTTCCTGGTTATCGCCGCGCCGCGCCCATAGTATCCAGCCATACACGCTCATGGCCGAATAGTAGATGTTGACGGAGGCTTCTCCATACAAATGGCCTTTCAGGCTCAGCCAGGTATAGATCAGGGTATTGATCAGCCCCACGGGGTACACCAGGATGTTTTCCTTGCGGCTGAACCATACGCTGCCGATACCCGCAATGGTGCCGATAAACTCAAGCGCCGTGGTATTTTGCAATCCTGTCAGAAACTGGTTCCAGATAGAGCCTGCCATTTGTTAAAAATGCAACGGAAATTTTAATTTTCATCGCTAAAGTTTTTTGCCGCACGCAATGCCGTAGTTTTGAAAACGCATTGTAAACCTTTAAATAAGAGAGTATGATTCGCAACGCAACAGCCGTTTGGAACGGTTCCGGCAAAGAAGGTAAAGGACAGCTCACTACCCAAAGCGGTACGCTGAAGGGAACGCAATATGCTTTCCACGATCGTTTTGAAAGCGGTACCGGCACCAACCCGGAAGAATTGATCGCTGCCGCGCATGCAGGCTGTTTCACCATGAAGCTGAGTTTTGTCATCGGCGAAATGAAATGTACACCCGAAACGCTCGAAACCAGCTGTGATATCACTTTTGAAAATGGCGCCGTTACCAAATCTCATCTGACCGTGAAAGGCAAGGTGCCGGGTTTGACAAAGGAACAGTTTGACGCAGCGGTGAAAGAGGCCGAACTGAACTGCCCCATTTCAAAACTGTTGAATACCGCCATCAGCGCAGAAGGAACCCTGCTCTGATCACTGAACCAATAAACGGATCGAGATCCAGCCGAGCGCCAGCGCAATCAACAAGCCTGTAATGCCCAGCCACACCGGGTGCCGGTAGTTGTTGGGCATTTTTTTGCTGTAAACGGCAATGATGAGCACCAGCAGGGCGAAGGGAAGGATGAACCCGTTAATGGTGCCGGCCAGCACCAGCAGCTGCACGGGTTTGCCCGCCACCAGGAACACGGCGGCGGAAACCAGGATAAACAGGGCCAGCACCCCTTTCTCATACCGGCCGAATAGGGGGTGCATATTCCTGACAAAGCTTATACTGGTATAGGATGAGCCGATCACCGAGCTGATACCGGCCATCCACATCACGATACCGAACAGCCGGTAACCGAAGTTGCCCGCGGCTTTCAGAAAAACATCGGCAGCGGGGTTATTGCCATCCAGCCGGATGCCCTGGCTTACCACTCCGAGTGCGGCCAAAAACAGCAATACCCGCATGGAAGAAGCGGTGAAAATGCCCGTTACCGCCGAGCGGCTCACTTCGGCTTCGGTACCCGGCCCGGTTTTGCCCGAGGCCAGCAAGCGGTGTGCACCGGCAAAACAGATATAACCGCCCACGGTGCCGCCTACCAGGGTGATCAGGGCTTTCCAGTCGATCGTTTCGGGATCAATGCTTCGCAGCGCCGCTTCCGCCAGCGGCGGTGCAGAAGCAATGGCTACATAGGCCGTCAATCCGATCTTGGCGATGCCCAGGCCGATCATGGCGCGGTCTACCCGCCGCAGCGCATTCGGCGCGGTAAGCAGCCAGATGACCAGCGCCGTGCTGAACAACACCGCTATTCGGGTATCCATGCCCCGATACTGCAGTCCCAGGGCCGCCCCGGCCAGGTTGCCGATATTGAAGGCCAGTCCGCCGAAAAACACCAGCAGCGACAACAGCCAGCCCAGCCCCGGCAGCAGCCGGTTGGCGATATCCTGCGCCGGCAGCCCGCAGCCGGAAATGATCCGCCAGATATTCAGCTGCACGCCGATATCGATCACAATGGAAAAAAGAATGACAAAGCCGAAGCTGGCGCCGAGCTGGTCGGTGTAATAGCTTGTTTGGGTCAGGAAGCCAGGACCCATGGCTGAAGTAGCCATCATAAAGGCCGCGCCCCAGAATGCCGTGCCGGAGAAGGGTCGCTTTGTCATAGGGCCTGGATGCTGATGGGCAATGGCTGAAGGGCCTGGTACAGCTGTTTCGCGAAGTCGACCGCCTGCGGCCCGTCGCCGTGCAGGCAGATCGTATCGGCTTTGACGCCGGTCATTTTGCCCGACAGCGTGGTCACGGTTTGCCGGCTGATCAGCTGAAGCGCCTGCGCAATGGCTTCTTCCGGCCGCTCGATCAGCGCGCGGGGGTCGGTGCGCGGCACCAGGGTGCCTTCGTCGGTATAACGGCGGTCGGCAAAAACCTCGGCAACGGGCTGAAGGCCCTTGGCGGCAGCCAGTTCCAGGAATATTGATCCCGAGAGGCCGAATACTTTCAACGACGGGTCAATATCATGAATAGCGTCGCATACCGGCATTGCTATCTGGGGGTCAGCGGCCGCCTGGTTGTAGAGGGCGCCGTGCAGCTTCACATGCCGCAGCGGAAAGCCGGCCGTTTCGCAGCAGGCATGCAGGTCTTTTACCTGGTCGAATACCAGCCGGTATATATCGGCAGCGGGCAAATACAGGTGGCGCCGCCCGAAATGTTCGCGGTCGTGGTAACCCGGATGAGCGCCGATGGCAATGCCCTTCGCCCCTGCTTTTTCAACCAGCCATTGCATGATGGTTTTGTTCCCCGCATGGGCGCCGCAGGCGATATTGATGGAACTGATAAAGGGCAGCAGCTCTTCGTCGTGGGCCGCTTCTTCGCCCAGGTCGCAGTTGATATCGATGCGCTGCATGGTCATGAAAAATAAAGCGAATAGTCTCTTTGTAATTGTTCGAACTGCTGCCGCTGCTGCAGGCAAAGTGTTTCCGCTTCCTGCCGGCTGATGGGCTTGAAGCGCAGCGTGGCGCCGGGTTTCTGCTGCGCCAGTATCGCGATGTCGACTGATGCCAGCTGGCCGATGCGGGGATAACCGCCTGCGGTTTGGGCGTCGGCCAGCAGCACCAGTATCTGGCCGTTGGCCGATACCTGCATGGTGCCGGGCACCACCGCCGTTGATACCATCTGCTTATCGGTGTTGAATTGAAGCGGTTCTCCGAAAAGCCGCGCGCCGGTGCGGTTCGATAAGTGGGTCAGGTCGAAGCTGTTTTCGTGCAGGGCGGTGACCGATGCGGGTTCAAACCAATCGGCTTCATGAGCGGGTACGTACCGGAAAAATTCGCGGTTATAGTTGGGTATAACGGCGTCGGACAACCGAAATGCGCGTATGCCGGGTTTGCCGCCGAGTTGTTTGATGATCTTTTCAGCGGCAGCGGTTTGGAGTTGTGTGGTGGTGATATCGTCGCCGGTGGCCAGCGGGCGGCCGTTCCAGCCGCCGAATTTTCCGCTGAGGTGTGTGCTTCTGCTGCCCAGCACCGGCACACACCTGAAGCCGCCGTGAACGGCGAGGATGGCATAACCGCCAAGGGGTGATTCGATGCGCAGCTTGTCGCCGGCTTTCAATACAAAGGGTTGCCAGCAGCGCAGCTCTTTTTCGCCGGCGCTGATCCGTTGCCCGTTGCCACCTACGGCCAGCAACAGCGGCTCTTCGGCGGTGGCTTCCCAGGGTCCGGCGCTGATCTCGATCGCTGCCGCGCCCGGTTCGTTGGCTACCAGCAGGTTGCAGAGCCGCAGGGCCATGCGGTCCATCGCACCTCCTGTGGTAATTCCAAAATTCCTGTACCCGGTTCTGCCCAGGTCCTGTATGGAAGAAAGGCCGGCCTTAGCGATTTTCATATTGGTTAAGATAGGCAAAAGTGGCCGTATCTATGGGAGAGAAACGAACGGTGTCGCCAGTTTTCAGCAGGCAGTCGGCGGGATGGGCAGGGTCAAACACTTTCATGGGCGTTCTGCCGACGATATTCCAGCCGCCGGAAGTGGCGGTGGGGTAGATGCCGGTTTGCAGGGCGGCGATGGCTACCGAACCGGGCGCCACTTTCAGCGCGGGGTTTGCTTTCCGCGGCGTTTCAAGCGCGGGGGGAAGCATTCCCAAATAAGGAAAGCCGGGGCTGAACCCGACCATAAAAACATGATATACAGCTGCTGTGGAAGGCGATCAGTTCGGGAACAGACAGCTTTGTGTGTCCGCAACCGCTTATATCGGGGGCCAGGACAGGTCATAACAAACAGGGATCAGGTGTTCTTTTCCCGCCGCCGTTGCCGGTTCGGTGGGCAGGGAGTTGCTCTTCCAGCCAACCGAAAACAAAATCGCCGGGTGTGGCCTGGTAGGTTTGTTTCACCTGCCAGGGATCGTAAAAAACCGTCAGGCTGTTGTAGGCGATGGAGCAATCCTGCCAGCCGGTGAAGGCGTTTTGGGAAAGCAACGCCGCTTTTGCCACGATCTCACGGTGAAGGTCAACCGAAACCGCCGATTGCCAGGCAACCGTTACGGCCGACTCACACAGGTGGTAAATGGTATAGGCAGCGATAACCGGTAATTGAAGAATTATTCAGCTTCGGCAACCACTTCTTTCACTTCGGGGATCATTCGCTTCATCATGCCTTCGATGCCGGCTTTGAGGGTGATCATCGACGAGGGGCAGCCGCTGCAGCTTCCCTGCAACATGAGGTTCACCACACCTTCGTCGTAGCTCTTGAACTGGATGGCGCCGCCGTCCATTTCAACGGCCGGCTTCACGTAGTTTTCCAGCATCTCTTTGATTCGCTTCACCACATCATCGTCGTCGGCGCTTACTTCGTTGCTGCTTACCACTTTCGTTGCGGCCACTTCATCTTCATTCACCACAGGCTTGCCTTCTTCCAGGTAATCTTTCAAGAACTGGCGGATGGAGGGGATCACATCGTTCCATTCCGTTTCCGGGGTTTTGGTCAGCGTAACGAAATTGCTGGCGATAAATACCGCGCGGATAAAGGGAAAGCCGAATAACTCCATGGCCAGCGGTGAGGGCTTGGCGCTTTCCATATCAGGCAGGTCGATGCTTTTGCCGGGGTAGAGCAATTTGTTGGCAACGAATTTCATCGTTTCCGGGTTGGGCGTCATTTCCGTATAGATACTGATCACGGGGTTTCCGGTTTTAATCATGGTGGAAGATTTACGAGTACAAAAGTAACAAAAAGCCGGTGATTCCTGTTCGAATGAAATCTTAATGCTCGCCGTTGCCGGTATGGCAATGGCGGCCCTGGCGGTAGAGCTGGAAATTCCGGAAATGGGCCCATACAATGGCAAAAACCGCCGGTACCAGGAACCAGAGCTGGAGGTGGTGCAATGCCTGTTTCAGCAGCAGCAGCACGATCCCCGCGCTGAAGAGCAGCAGCGGGCCGGGGTTATGGTGGTGTTTTTTATAGCCATGATAAAGGGCATGCGCCCCGATCGCCGCCGCAAGAAAGATCATAAAGCACTCAAAAGCAGCATTATCGATGATGTTGATGCCAAATATGGGCAGGCTGCTCAGCAAAAGCGGCAGCACTGCGCAATGAATGGCGCAGGCAACGGAGGTAGCTATTCCCAGGGCGTCCCAGTTAACTTTGAATGGCATGGGACGGCAAAGCTAATAAGATGCAACTTTGTTGCAAAATATTTCTTCCTAACTTTGCAGGAGGAGGCCGGCGGTGGTAGCGCCTATATGCCGGCGATGAGGAGATATGAAAAGGAAGACCCTGTTTTACCTGGCCTTTTTCCTGCTGATGTTTGCGGGTTTTATGTATGCCATGCAAAAATTCATTCCGGGTTATACCGAGGTGAAAATGCCTGTACTGAGTCATGTGCAGCCGTTCCAGTTCAGGGACCAGAATGGCGTGGAGATCAATAACCGTACGGTGGACGGGAAAGTATATGTAGCCGAATATTTCTTTACCACCTGCCCGGGCATCTGTCCGAAAATGAATACCAATATGAAAAAGGTATTCGAGCAATACAGGAACGAGCCGCGGTTTCTCATCCTCTCCCATTCGGTTGATCCGGGTACCGACAGTGTGGGCCGCATGAAAGTATATGCAGATTCGCTGGGTGTGAACGGCGCCAACTGGCATTTCCTCACCGGTCCGAAAGACAGTCTCTATCTGGCAGCGCGGGTGAGTTATTTGCTGGACGATCCGAAAAACAACAACCAGGACATTGAAGACCAGTTCATACATACGCAGTTTTTTGCGCTGGTTGACAAAACCGGCCGGGTACGCCGCATCTACGACGGACTTAAAAAAGACGAAGTTGACCAGTTGATTAATGATATTCCCGAGCTGTTGCGCGAAAGTTCGTCGGGCAGCCGTTTCGCGAATGGTTTGTTCAATAATAATCCCCAGTAGCCATGGAAAAGAATATAGAAAAGCTGCTGAAGAAACACCGGTTAAGCGTTACCGATAGCCGGGTGAAAATACTGGAACTGTTTTTCAGCCAGCAGGGCGCCCGGGCGCACGGCGACATCGAGAAAAGAACCGGCGAAAAATTCGACCGGGTAACGGT
>JASGFZ010000048.1:0-14908 GCA_047605345.1 Flavihumibacter sp.
TTTCTTCAGCAGCCACCAGGCGGGCACGTCGCTGGGGATCACTTCATCGGGCAGGGGCATCAGCAATGAATCAGACCATTGAAAGGTAACGGGATCGCGGTGGGCTACCAGGGCAGCTGCCAGCCGGTCGGCGGCATTGACGCCGCGAACGGCTGTTGTCAGCATCGGGCCAACGGTCATGGATACCCGAAGAAAATTTTTGCTTGCTTCGTATTTGGCCGGCGCCGTCAGCTTCAGCAGTTTTTCTGCCATCGCCAGGTTTTTGGCATTCATGGTTTGGTTGGCAGAGAAATCAAGATAAGTATTGCCCATGCCCATTACCAGGCTGTCGCCGAAAACCTGTGCATGGCACTGCAGGCAGTTGGGCGCCACCAGCTGCTCGCCATTTACTTCCACCACGGTGAAATCATGGGTAACCCCGCTGTTCTGCGCGCCGCGATGGAGATAATCGTTTTGCTGTTTGCCGCGGGCGCGTTTGTACAGGCTGAGCGGGAGCCCGCCTTTTACATAGTCGCCGCTCACCAGGTAAGCATATCCTTTGGCGGCGTCGCCGGTTCGTTGAAGTGATGCGGGTATGGGAACAGGTTTTTCGGGATCGGGCAGGCTGTTGCCGAACCCGAATAACAACACGATACCAAAAACGCCCCACCACCTTTTCATGTAACCCTGTTTTTATAAAATTAGCCAAAAGCAAAGCTATTTGCCATACCGCGCCAGCATTTCCTGCAAATCGGCCAGGGTATTGATATCTGCCGGCTTTTTATCATGCCGCCAGCGATTGATCCGCGGAAACCGCAACGCCACGCCGCTTTTGTGCCGCTTGCTGGCGGCAATGCCTTCAAAGGCAATTTCAAAAACCAGCTCGGGCTTTACGGTGCGTACCGGACCGAATTTTTCGAGTGCATGTTTTTTGACAAAAGCATCTACCTGCGCGATCTCTTTATCGGTCAGTCCGCTGTAGGCTTTGGTAAAGGATACCAGCCTGTCGCCGTCGCGTACGGCAAAAGTGTAATCAGTATATAGATTGCTGCGGCGGCCATGTCCTTTTTGCGCATAGATCATCACTGCATCGATCGTGAGCGGATCGATCTTCCATTTCCACCAGTCGCCGCGTTTGCGGCCCGACTGGTAAACGGATGCTTTTCTTTTCAGCATGAAGCCTTCCGCACCCATACTGCGGGCGCCTTCGTGCTGTAAACGCAGGTCATTCCAGTCGTTGAAAACGATAAGAGGCGATACATGCAGGTGCGGGTGTGCCTGTGCATGCACCAGCGCTTCGAGCAACACCCGGCGTTCGGTAAGGCGCTTATCCCTGATATCCTGCCCCTGCCATTCGAGCAGGTCATAGGCGAAGAAGGCCACCGGTGCGGCTTCCAGTTGTTTCTTGCCCGGGTTTTTGCGGCCGATGCGTGTTTGCAGCAAAGAGAAGGGCAGTGGCTTCCCGTTTATCGAAGGCATGATTTCGCCATCCATCACGGTGCCGTCGGGCAGGCCATCCAGAAGGCTGCTGTATTCAGGAAATTTATCGGTCATCAGTTCTTCGCCGCGGCTCCATACAAAACCCTGCTGCCCGCGTTTGACGAGCTGCCCGCGAATGCCGTCCCACTTCCATTCGGCCTGCCACAAGGCGGGGTCGCCCAATCCCGTCGGGTCCTCATCCACCGCATAAGCCAGGTAAAAAGGATAAGGCTTTGACAGGTCGGTACGTAAATGGGCGGGATCGAACAAGGCGGAAAAACGAATGGCGGCGGCGTCCCACTGGCCGCTGATCTGGTGCGCGATCTGGCTGGGTTCCAGCGGCAGTATTTTTGCCAGCGACTGTACCAAAAGTTGTTGCGATACGCCGATGCGGAAACCGCCGGTGATGAGCTTGTTGAACACGAACCGCTCATCGCGGTTAAACCGCTGCCAACAGTCAAGTATAAACGCTTTTTTCTCTTCCTGCGCAGCAGCCGACAGGTCGCGCAGCTTTTCGATATAATAGTGCAGCGGCCGTTCCCCGGCCGTTCCGGTTGGCGGGGGCAGCAGCAGGGCAATGGTTTCGGCCAGATCGCCCACCGTGTGGTAACACTCTTCGAAAAGCCAGGCAGGCCAGCCGCTTTCTTCGCGGCACCATTCGGCCAGTAAAGTGCTGTTGACGGTTCGTTTCGGGCGGCGGCCGGTAAACAGGGCGATCACCCATAGTTTGTCGGCTTCAGGCGCCGTGCTGAAATAGCGGGTAAGCGCTTCGATCTTTTCGTTGGTGCGGGTGAGGTTACCGATCGATTTTACCAGTTGTGCAAAGAGGGAGATCATGCTTCTTCGTCCTCCCTGCCGAAATCAGTTTGCAATTCAACGGCCCTGATGCCTTCTTCGGTGAGGTAACGCGAAAAGGCGCTTTGAAAGCCATGGGTTACATACATGTTGGCGGCGCCGGTTGCCCTGCAGGCTGACAGCAGGCCGGGCCAGTCGGCATGATCGCTCAATACGAAACCGGCATCGGCGTTGCGGCGCCGCTGGTTGCCGCGTACCTGCATCCAGCCGCTGCAGATCGCCAGCTTATAGGGTTGCAGCTTTTTCAGCCAGGGCGTGCCGTCTGCACCGGGCGGGGCGATGATAACCGCTTTCTGCAGGTCGGCCTTGGGGGTGTCGGGGGTAATGCGAATAACCGGCGGCAGGCGATGGCCCGCCCTGATCAAGGTTTCCTGCACATTGAAAACGGCGCCATGGGCATATATACGGGGAAACAAATCAGCAATGGCCCCGATCACCCGCTGCGCTTTTCCCAGGCTGTAAGCCAGCAATACCGAATTGTATCCCTGCAGCTGGTTTTCGGTTATCCATTGCCGTATGCCGGCGTATATCTCTTCCTGCGGCTGCCATTGGTAGATGGGCAGGCCGAAGCTAGATTCGGTTACGAAATGCTCGCAGGCCACCGGTTCAAAGGCGCCGCTGATACCGTCGTCCACCGTTTTATAATCACCGCTTACCACCCAGGTCTCGTGGCCGTCGGCTATGCGTACCTGTGAGGAACCGATCACATGGCCGGCGGGATGCAGGCTGAGCGAAATACCATTGGTGGAAAGGGCTTCACCCCAGGGCAGCGTTTGGATGGCGTCGGTACCCAAACGGAGCTGCAGCAATACTTTTGAGTCGGTATGGCAGAGGTAATGGCCCGAACCGGCGCGCGCATGATCGCTGTGGGCATGGGTGATCACTGCCTTGTCGACCGGCTTCCAGGGGTCGATATAAAACTGCCCCCTGGCGCAATAGAGACCGTTTTCAGTGAGCTGAATGAGTGGCATGACAATCAGCCCTCATTAAAAAATCGTGCTAACAGTGCCGTTGAGGATTTTGACGACATAGATCCTTTTGTTCTCGAAGTAATCGAGCTGCTGTTGCTGGTTGTTGAGCAGCACCGGTTGTATATTGTAATCGCTGAACAGCTTGTACTTGTTTTCGCCCAGCCCCGACGCGATATTCGGTCCCAGCTCGTTGAGCAGCTTACCGAAGCGGTAAACGGTTTCATATCCCCTGAATACCATATCGCTTGGCCTGGCGTACAGCTTGTTCTTGAAATAGTCCAGAATAGAGACGCTGAGCGAGTCGGTACGCAGCGGGTTGAAGGGGGTGGTGTACAATATCTCCAGGTCTTTGTACTCGCGTTTGTCGGCATCCCTGATAGCGGCATCCCAGGTAGGCATGCCCATTACCTGCACGGGATAGGTTTTTCGCAGCATCGCCAGCTGCGTGCAGAGGTTACGGGCAAACTGGTCGTCGAGGCTGCCGGCCAGCACAAAATTGTTTTTGGTGCTGTCGAGATAGGGGGTCAGCTGGTCGGCGGTAAAGGTAGAAGCAAGATTTACATAGCGGAGCTTCACGGGCTTGCCGGTAGTGGATTTCTCCACACTGGCCAGGTAGTTTTTCAGCCGGTCTTCCTGCGCACCCGCCTTGCGGAAAACCGTTATGGTCTGGTTGCCGTAGTTCTTTTGCAGAAATTTGTAAATCCCCTCGCAATGGGTCATCAGGGTACTGTTGAGAATCACCATGTAAGGGTTATTGGTGATACCACCGTCGTTGGGCAGGTTTACATTGATGAAGGGAATATGGTTTTTGCCTGCATAATCGGCCAGGGCGCGTATTTCGTTGTTGGCCACCTGGGCCAGGATCAGGTGCGCTTCGGCAATGTCGGGTGATTTCAGCAGGTCGTAGATCGATTTCGTTTTACGGGTATCGATGATGCGTACGTCGAGCGGTATTTTTTCTTTGTTTAAAGAGTCGATAGCGAGTTGCACCCCTTCATAAAACTCCAGGCCGGGCAAAAAGTACCTGGGGAATTGTTTGGCAAAGCGGTACTGCCCGCCTGCGCCAAAAGCCGAATCCAGGTAAAGCGGCAGCAATACTGTAATCACCTGTTTGCCGTTCACCAGCGGGCGCGCCACCGGTTCTTCCACTACCGGCACTGTCTGCGATGATAAACTGTCTTGCGCACGCAGCCCGGAAGCGCTCATCAGCATGATTGTCAGAAGTATCCAGGTTCGGCTGCGTGTCGTCATATTCATGCGGTTAGATGCTTATTCCCATTCGATGGTTGCAGGTGGTTTGCTGCTGATATCATACACCACGCGGTTGATACCGCGTACATGGTTGATGATATCGTTCGAAATATATGCCAGAAAATCATAAGGCAGGTGGGCCCAGTCGGCCGTCATGCCGTCTACCGATGTAACGGCGCGCAGCGCCACGGTAAATTCGTACGTTCTTTCGTCGCCCATGACGCCTACACTTTTTACCGGCAGCAAAATGGCGCCGGCCTGCCAAACCGTTTTGTACAGGTTCTGTGCTTTAAGGGCGTCGATATAGCGGGCATCGGCTTCCTGCAGCAGGGCTACTTTTTCTGGCGTGATGTCGCCGAGTATCCGGATGGCGAGCCCGGGACCGGGAAAAGGATGGCGGTCGAGCAATTCATCGGGAATGCCCAGCTCGCGGCCTACCCGCCGTACCTCGTCTTTAAAGAGAAAACGCAACGGCTCTACCAGGCTTAGCTTCATGGTATCGGGCAGTCCGCCGACATTATGGTGCGATTTGATGGTCACCGACGGACCATGCACCGATACGCTTTCGATCACATCGGGATAGATAGTGCCCTGGCCCAGCATCTCAATGCCTTCGATTTGATGGGCTTCTTCCTGGAATACTTCGATGAACATACGGCCGATCACCTTGCGTTTGGCTTCGGGATCGGATTTGCCGGCCAGTTCGCGGTAAAAAGCGTCTTTGGCATCAACGCCTTTTACGTTCAGGTGCAGGTTGTCTTTATAGGTTTTGAGTACCTGTTCGAATTCACCTTTGCGCAATACGCCATTGTCTACAAAAATACCGTAGAGGTTATCGCCGATGGCGCGGGAGATCAGCGTGGCGGCTACGGTGCTGTCTACCCCGCCGCTGAGGGCCATGATCACCTTGCGGTCGCCGATCTGTTCTTTCAGCGCGGCCACGGTGTCGCTTACAAAATGGGCGGGCGTCCAGTCTTGCGCGCAACCGCAGATATCGACCAGGAAGTTTTTCAGCAGGGTTTTTCCTTCGGCAGAATGATATACTTCAGGATGGAACTGCACGGCGTGCAGGCTGCCCTCGCTGTCCACTTTGCGGAAAGCGGCCACCGGTATGGATTCGGTATCGGCCAGCAGATCGAACCCCGCAGGCAGTTCTTTGATGGAGTCGCCATGGCTCATCCAAACCTGTGAACTGTTCGACATGCCTTTCAGGATCGGGTCTTCGGCTTTGAGACGGATCATCGCGCGGCCGAACTCCCGTTTATCGCTCCGCTCCACTTTGCCGCCAAATTGCTTCGCGGCGAGCTGTGCACCGTAACAAACCCCCAAAACGGGACGCTGTTGCATCATCGACCGGATATCCACCGAAGGTGCATCGGGATCATTGACCGAACAGGGCGAGCCGGAGAGAATGATCCCTTTCAGGCTGGCATCGATATTGAATGACTGGTGGTAGGGGATGATTTCGCAATAGACGTTCGCTTCGCGCACGGCCCGGGCGATCAATTGCGTATATTGGGATCCGAAATCAAGAATGAGTATCTTCTCTGTCATGGTGGCGCAAAGGTAAACAAATTAAATCCCGGTTATGCGGTACACAGTTCTCTTTTCAGCTCTACTGATGTTGAGCTCCTGCGTTTTTGAAATGGGTAAACCCGTAAAAGGCGATGGCAATGTGGTGACCGCCACCCGCCAGCCCGGACCTTTCAGTAGGGTGGAGCAAAAAGGCTCTTTTAATCTGGAGCTGGCAACGGGTGATGTGAACGAGGTACAGATTATTGCCGAAGACAATATTGCCGAGCATATTGAAACCTCCCTGGAAGCGGGTACGCTCGTGATCAAAACCCGTAATGGCTTCCGGCTGCGCCCCACGCGTGACGTCAGGATACTGGTAACAGCGCCCTCTTATACCTCGGTAGAGAGCTTCGGTTCGGGCGATATCAGCAGTAAATCTACGCTGACCGGTACCGGCAGCCTCGATATCCGCACCAAGGGCAGCGGCAATATCCGCGTGACCGTCAAGGTGCCGGAAATAAGCGCGAGCACCGCCGGTAGCGGCGATATCGACCTCAGCGGAGAATGTAACCGTGTGTCGTTGTCAGCACCGGCAGTGGTAACCTTACCGCCGATCATCTCAGCGCCGAAACGGCTGATGTCGATATCAAGGGCAGCGGCGACGCCAGCGTCAATGCCGGCAGAGAGCTGGTGATAGCGGTGAAAGGCAGCGGCAATGTCAGCTACCGGGGCAATCCTTCCATAAAGTCAGACATCAAAGGCAGCGGCAGCGTAGAGAAGATCGATTAACCCCTTTTTCCCGGCCGGCTGCGTTTATCTGACCAGGCGGTACACCGGGTACCGGTTGTGTTCGGTTTCGTACCACGGGGAGTTTTTAAAAACGAAGTCGAGTTGCGCCCGTCCGTTTTTGGCAAAGGCCGTATCGTTCAATTGCCGCTGGCGCAAAGCTTGTTGTACATCCGCCTTGTTTTTCAGCCATTCGGCACCGGTGTCTTCAAACATATAGGCGCTGTAGCCTTCTTTCTGGTTCAGAACAGGGTCGAAGAAATTCCACACGAAATAGGAATCTGTTGCCGGCGGCTCCAGTGTTTCTATTATGAAACGGTTGGCGGGCTGGTTCATCGGGATCAGCCAGTCTCCTTTTCTGAAGGGTATTTTCGCGGTTACGGTGCGGGCCGAATCGAGGGTATTGAGGTGATGGCCTTCAAAGGGGCGGGGCATGCTGCTGTATGCCGATAGCTCGTAGTATTCCACTTCTATCAGGCTGTCGTGCTGCAGGGCGCGCATCTGCACCTGGTTGGCGTTGAGCCTTTCGATCACTTTCCACCAGCCCTGTGGAATGATATAGGCTTTGGGTTTTTCCACGAAGTTCTTTGGCTCATATACGTTGTACACGTTCACCCATTGTTCAAAGGGTTTGCTGCGGTCGTAATAGAGCCGTGGCTGGCCGCTGATGTCGCTGGGCTTATGACCGGCTTCAAAACCTTTGAAAAGCAGGGGATGCGATTTCGATTTGTCGAGCTCCCAGCGCAGGGGGAAACGGGTGGCAGTGGTCTTTTCCTGCAGGGCGGCGGCGCGGGTGGCCAGGATGCTGTCGCGTTTGGCGGCGGCGAATTCCACGAACGAGATCATCAGGTCGTGTGTGGCTTTGACCCGCTGCGGGTAGGGTTTCAGCATATGGGTTTCGGGCATGAAAGAAAAGCAGCCCCACAATGCGGCATAACCGGTGCTGTAACGGGGCGTTTCCATGAATTCCGGCCAGCCCGAAACCGGTGTTTCGTTGAAATTGTTGACATAGGGGATGAGGTCATAGCCCTTTTCTTTCATCAGCTGATAAATACCCGGCTCAAACGACTGGTTGAGGAACCGGCCCATGGCGCCCCCGAGTTTGCTGTGCTGGGTGGCGATCAGGGTCATCACGTGCTGGTAATCGGCGCCGTTGCTGACGTGGTTGTCGACAAAAATATCGGGCTTAACATAATGGAAAATGCCGGCGAAGCTGAGGGCTTCTTTGGTATCGGCCTTGATGAAGTCGCGGTTGAGGTCGTAGTTCTGCGAATTACCCCTTGACCCGAAGGCTTCGGGGCCGTTCTGGTCAACGCGGTAATATTCCCCCCGGTTCAGGCATCCCCCGATATTGTAAACCGGAATGAAGGCCAGGGCCACGTTGTCGGGAATTGTCGCTTTACCCGTTACGAGGTCGCGCAGCCAGTTCATAGAGGCGTCGATGCCATCAGGTTCGCCGGGATGGATACCGTTGTTGAACAGCAGCACCACTTTGTGTTGTGCATGCCATCTGGCGGGGTCGGCGCTGCCATCGTTCGAAAACAGGGCCAGGTGCAGGGGATAATTTGCGTCGGTGGGTCCCATGGTTTTCAGGGTCAGTTTGGGCGAAGCTTTATCCAGCAATTGGTAGTAACTGATGATCCCGGTATATGCAGCTGTTTTGTTGCCACCGCCTTTTTCGAAGGGGGTGGGCGGAAGCTGGGCGAGGCCGGTCAGGGGCAGCAGTGCCAGGAGGAGGAGTGTGCGCATGGGTGAAGTTACTGAAAGCGAGACTCGCGAAATAAAGTCAAAAGCAAAAGTCAAAAATGGTTTGTCTGAGTGCAGGTTTTTGTTTCCCACAGAGTGGATTTTTTGTTTCTCACAAAGACCACAGAGGAACGGAGACCTGTTGTATGTGCAGCGTGCTTTCGGGCTGGCTTCAGCTTCCCGCCAGCAACAAGAATGATCCCGCCAGTTGTATATGCAGCGTAGTTTCGGGCCGGGGGGCTGCCGCAAGTCTGGGATTAAAGCTGCCGCAAGTCTGGGATTAAAGCTGCCGCAAGACTGGGATTAAAGTAAACTGGTTGCATGGCACCCCTGCATAGATTACCAATCGGCTAACTGCTTCTGCCACTATTCCGGATGCAACTTGCATCCCTTTTATTGTCTCCGTTCCTCTGTGGTCTTTGTGAGAAACAAAACCACGAGGGTTGTGAGGAAAACACGCTATACTTATACGAGTCTCGCCCAACAAAAAAGGCATCTCAAATGAGATACCTTTCCGTATTCTACGAATAATATTAAACTCAGGCAGTGGCAGCAGCACCCAGCTTGTTGGTGCGAACAGCCAGCTTGCTTTTCAGGTTGGCTGCTTTGTTGCGGTGGATCACCCCTTTCTTGGCCAGCTTGTCGATCATCGACAGGATCTTCGGCAGGCCTTCTTCCGCTGTTTTCTTGTCGTCGATGGCTTTCAGGTCGCGGATGGCATTACGGGTGGTTTTACCGTAATAACGGTTCCGGTCGCGGCGCTTCGCAGCCTGACGTACATCTTTCTTCGTTGCCTTATGATTAGCCATGGTGATAAATTTGGACGGCAAAGGTAGGCAGCCACCTGCAAACCGCCAAAATATTTGCGTAAAATGTTTGGGGTTAAGAATCGGTTAGAACCGGGTGTAATATAAAGTACAAATGCTCGTTAGCTGCATTGTCTGTATATTGCATTTCCAATCCCCTACCATAAAGGGCACTCTATATGAAAGATTTTTCGTATATTACTAACTCCTCGCCAGCGTTTATCGAGTCGATGTACCAGGATTTTGTTAAGGATCCTGCCACGGTTGATCCCGAGTTCAGAAAATTTTTTGAAGGCTTCGACTTTGCGGTAGACCGCGTTGGCGCCAACGGGCAGAACGGCGCAGCCGCCGGTTCAGTCCCCGTTTCGGAACAGGCATCGCTGCCGGCCGGGTTCGACCTGAAAAAAGAAATCGCCGCCTACCGGCTTATCCTCGGCTTCAGGAACAAGGGACACCTGATCGCCAAAACCAATCCCGTTCGCGAAAGAAAAGACCGCGGCGCGAATCTCGACCTCGCTTTCTTCGGATTTACCGACAGCGATCTCGATAAGAAATTTTATGCCGGCAGCCGTATCGGCCTCGGACCCGATGCCACGCTGCGCGATATATACAATCACCTGCAAAACACCTATGCCAAACATGTAGGCATAGAGTTTAAATATATCAGCGACCAGAAAAAAGTTGATTTCCTGACCAATGCCATGGAGAAGGAATTTTCAACCCCGCTGAAAATCGACCAGCAGCGCCGCATCATGGAAAAACTCAACCAGGGCGTGATGTTCGAAAAATTCCTGCACACCAAATACATCGGCCAGAAACGCTTTTCGCTCGAAGGCGGTGAAACAACCATTGCTGCCCTTGATGCCATCATCAATACCGCGGGCAATATGGGGGTGGAAGAAGTGGTGTTCGGTATGGCCCACCGCGGCCGCCTGAACGTGCTGGCCAATGTGCTGGGTAAAACCTACGAGCACATCTTCAGCGAGTTTGAAGGCACGGCGGTGATGGACCAGACCATGGGCAGCGGCGATGTAAAATACCATATGGGTTACAGCAGCGAAGTGACCACGCCCTCGGGCAAGAATGTTCACCTGAAGCTGGCGCCCAACCCTTCGCACCTGGAAGCCGTTGACCCGTGGTGGTGGGCTTTGCCCGCGCCAAGGCCGACGTGCTGTACCAGAGCGATTACGACCGGATCCTGCCCATACTGATCCATGGCGACGCTTCCATAGCCGGGCAGGGCATTGTGTACGAAGTATTGCAGATGAGCAAGCTCGACGGGTACTATACCGGCGGTACCATTCACTTCGTGATCAATAACCAGATCGGGTTCACCACCGATTACGGCGACGCCCGCAGCTCCGACTATTGCACCTCGCTGGCGGCAACCGTACAGGCGCCCGTATTCCACGTGAACGGCGATGATGCAGAAGCTGTGATTAAAGTATCAGAAATCGCCACCCGCTATCGCCAGGAGTTCAATACCGATATTTTTATCGATATGGTTTGTTACCGCAAACATGGTCACAACGAAGGCGACGACCCCAAGTTCACGCAACCGAAATTGTATGCGCTGATCGATAAGCACCCGAGTCCGCGTGAAGTATATACATCGTACCTGCTCGAAAGCGGCGAAAAAGACGCCCGCCTGATGGCGCAGGAAATGGAAAAGAAATTCTGGGGCGATCTGCAGGAAAGGCTGGACGAAGTAAAGCAGCATCCGCTGCCGTATAAATACCAGGCGCCTGAGATCGCCTGGCGCAGCTTACGCAGGGCGAAAGAAGAAGATTTCCTGGCTTCTCCCGAAACAGGTATCGCCGAAGCCGATTTCGAGAAGCTTTTCCAAAGCATTATGTCGTGGCCGGCAGATTTTAAACCCCTGAAAAAAGTGGAGAAGATCCTGCAGGATAAGCGCAAGCTGTATGACGAGGAAGGCAAGATCGACTGGGCCACCGGTGAGCTGATGGCGTATGCAAGCGTGCTGCTGGCGGGTAATGACGTGCGGATGAGCGGGCAGGATGTTTGCCGCGGTACTTTCAGTCACCGGCACGCTGTATTGCGCGACGAGCAAACCGATGCGGCCTATAACCGCCTGAGCAATATTGAAGGCGCCACCGGCCGTTTTCGCATTTATAATTCTTTATTGAGTGAATACGGTGTACTCGGTTTTGAATACGGGTATGCCATGGCCAACCCGCTGGCGCTGGTGTTGTGGGAAGCCCAGTTTGGTGATTTCTGTAACGGTGCGCAAACGATGATCGACCAGTTCATTGCCGCCGGCGAGCAGAAATGGAGCCGCATGAACGGGGTGGTCATGCTGCTGCCGCACGGGTACGAAGGCCAGGGGCCGGAACACAGCTCGGCCCGGATGGAACGCTTCCTGCAGATGTGCGCGGAACTGAATATGGTGATAACCGATGTTACCACCGCTTCCAACTTTTTCCACGTATTGCGCCGCCAGCTGGCCTGGCCCTTCCGGAAGCCCCTGATCAATTTCTCGCCGAAAGCCAACCTCCGTTTGCCCGAAGCCTGTTCGCCCAGGGCAGAGTTCCTGCAGGGGCGCTTTAGGGAAGTGATCGACGACCCGACCCAGCCCGATCCGCTGAAAGTCACCAAAGTGCTGTTCTGTTCGGGCAAGGTTTATTACGACCTGGCTGCCCGCCAGCTGAAAGACAATGTGAAGAATGTAGCCGTTGTTCGTGTGGAGCAGTTGTACCCGATTCCGCAGAAGCAATTGGAAGACCTGTATGCCAAATACAGCAAAGCCACCTGGTTCTGGGTACAGGAAGAGCCGCTGAATATGGGCGCCGCCTCCTTCCTGAAAATGAACCTGACCAGCCTGAACTTTGGCGTGATCAGCCGCCAGCCCAGCGCTTCCACCGCTACCGGCTATGCAAAAGTGCACGCGCAGGAACAGGCAGAGATTATTGAAACGGCGTTTGGTATTTAAAGATAAAGTCAAAAGTAAAAAGTCAGAAATCAAAAATGGTCGCTGCAGGGCTTGGTTCCGGCTATGGTGCGATCAGCTTGAATGCTTACTTTTGACAAGTTTTTTACAAAACCCCGGGACCCCTTTTTGACTTTTTACTTTTTGAATTTGAAACTATGCTCGACATAAAAGTTCCTACAGTTGGTGAATCGATTACGGAAGTGACATTGATCAAATGGCTGAAGCCCGATGGCAGTTATGTACAGCGCGATGAAGTGATTGCAGAGCTGGAAAGCGAGAAAGCGACTTTCGAACTGAATGCCGAACAGGCAGGCGTTCTCCAGACCAGGGCCAAAGAAGGCGATACGCTGAAGATCGGTGAAGTAGTGGCTTCCATTGATGAAAAGGCCGCTGCACCCGCCGGCACGGCAGAAAAAAAGCCGGCCGAACCGTTGGCTGCCAACACGCCGGAAGCGCCGGTTAAGGAGGCGGTTCCCGCAAAAGCGGTAGGTAAGGGAACTATCGTCGTGAAGGTACCCGTGGTAGGAGAGTCGATTACCGAAGTGACGGTGCTGAAATGGCTGAAAAAAGACGGAGACCTGGTGCGGCGCGACGAAGTGATGGCCGAATTGGAAAGTGAAAAAGCGACGTTTGAACTGAATGCCGAAGAAGCGGGTAAGCTGACTACTTTGTTCAAGGAAGGAGATACCGTAAAAATAGGCGAACCTATTGCCTCTATTGATACCAATGTGGCCGTGCCCGATGTAGTGGAGGCGCCCGTCGCAGTAAAAGAAAGCGCCAGGCCGGCGGCCGCCAATGCGCCGGTAACAGCCATCGCCAATGACATCAAAGCGACCCCCGTTGCGGCTGCAATCATTGCCGATAAAAAAGTGGATCCCAAATCAGTGACTGCCAGCGGCAGCAATGGAAGAATACTGAAGCACGATGTGCTGGAAGCGCTGAACAATCCCGGTCGCAAGCCCGGTGCAGCGCTCTTTGGCCGCGAAGAGCGTCGTGAGAAAATGAGCAACCTGCGCAAGACCGTATCGCGCCGCCTGGTGGAAGCCAAGAATACCACGGCCATGCTGACCACTTTCAACGAGGTGGATATGGGGCCGGTCATGGCGATCCGTGCGCAGTACAAAGACAAATTCAAAGAAGGCCACGGCGTAAACCTGGGCTTCATGAGCTTCTTCACCAAGGCCGTTTGTTATGCGTTACAGGAGTGGCCGGCGGTGAATGCCTATATCGACGGCGATTCGATCATTTACCACGATTATTGCGATATCTCCATAGCGGTATCAGCGCCCAAGGGGCTGGTGGTGCCGGTGATCCGCAATGCAGAAAGCCTGAGCATGGCCGAAATCGAGAAAAAAGTGGTGGAGCTGGCTACCAAAGCCCGCGACAACAAGCTGTCGATGGAAGAAATGCAGGGAGGTACTTTTACCATCACCAATGGCGGCGTATTCGGCTCCCTGATGAGTACGCCCATTATTAATATCCCGCAGTCGGCGATTTTGGGTATGCACAAGATCCAGGAACGCCCCATGGCCGTGAACGGCCAGGTGGTGGTGAAGCAGATGATGTACCTGGCGCTGAGTTATGATCACCGGATCATCGACGGACGGGAATCGGTGAGCTTCCTGGTACGGGTGAAAGAGTTGCTCGAGAAGCCTGAGCTGCTGCTTTTCGGCAAAGACCCGGTGAAGGCGCTGCTTGAACTCTGATCATGTACGCGGAGGCCCACCTGCAAACTGCCCTGCAATTGCTGCAAGCTTACCGGGGTGATATTCCTTTTCCGCATTATGCCCGCCAGTATTTTTCAGTACATAAAAAACACGGCTCGCGCGATCGCCGGCAGATACAGCAATTGTGTTATGCCTGGTTTCGTATGGGTCATGCTTTACCCGACCTGGCGCCCCGCGAGCGCGTGCTGACAGGCTTGTTCTTATCAGCCGCTGAACCCAATTTGTTATTGGGCGCTTTTAACGAAACATGGAATGCCGCCGCCGCTTTACCCCTTGCGCAGAAAGCAGCCCTGCTCGGCATCAGCTTATCCGATCTCCGGGTGTTTCCCTGGCTGGATGAGCTGAGCGACGGGATAGACGCAACCGCTTTTTCCCACTCTCACTTACAGCAACCCGATCTGTTTGCAAGGATCAGACCGGGGCAAAAGGAAAAAGTGATCCGCAGGCTCGAAGAACGCTGGATACCTTATACACTGATCGATGATAACAGCCTGCGCCTGCCCAATGGCTATGATGCGGCAAAAGATTTCGAACTCGATGAGGAGCTGGTGATACAGGATCTTAGCAGCCAGCGAACCGCTGCCCTGCTGCAGCAGATACCCGCCGCCGATAAACCGGCTGCGATATGGGACTGTTGCGCTGCCAGTGGCGGTAAGTCCCTGCTGGCAATGGACCTTTTCCCCAAAGCTTTTCTAACGGTAACCGACATACGGCAAACCATCCTCGTGAACCTGGCTGCGCGATTTGTGACGGCCGGTATTCGAAACTATCGTCGCATAGAAGCCGATTTTAGTAAGGGCGCGCCTGACCTTCCCCCGCAGGATGTATTGATTGCCGACCTGC
>JASGFZ010000049.1:0-14797 GCA_047605345.1 Flavihumibacter sp.
ATGAACAACCGGCCGATGACAGATACCCGTCCGCAGGGCGACCGGGGCAACTACGGTAACCGGGTTACGCCGAATCCCGGAACTTCGGCCAGGGACAACACCCCTTCACGAACCTATCAGCCGGCATCGAGGCCGGATTATTCCCGTCCCGGTTCGGGCGCCGGGTATGAGCGTCAGCAGCAAATGAACCGCCAGCCGGCCCTTGAGCGCAACGACCTGCCCCGGCAACGACCCCAGGTAACGGAACGCCAGTACCAGCCGCAGCAACAACAGCGGTCTTTTGAAGGAAGGCAAATGCCACAGATGCAACGGTCGGCACCGGCGCCCGTGCAACGTTCTGCCCCTTCGGGTGGCGGTGGAGGGGGCAACAGGGGAGGAGGCGTTTCCAGGCCGAGCCGGCACTAGACGTCTTTGCCCATAACGTAATCGTCCATCCGGTAGCCCTGACCAATATCGATGATTTCAGCCCTTTCGATGCTGAAACCGAGGGATTCGTAAAACCGGATAGCAGGATTGTCTTTTTTCACATTTAATACAAGGTGCGCACCCTGGTGGGTGCGTACTTCTTCTTCTACCATATCGATCAGGGCGCGGCCAATGCCCTTGCCCTGCAATTCGGGCAGCACGTACAATTTGTGCAGCTTCCACAGGCCGTTGTGAAGATGGCTGTAAGAGGCAAAGCCCACTTCCTGCAGGTTGATTTCAGCAATAATAAAACGATGATTCCATTCGCGGATCTGTTTTTCGAGCGAAGCCGGGCTGTAAAACAAATCCAGCATATAGTCCAGCTGCGCTGCCGGAATCAGCTGGCCGTAGGCAACGGGCCATACCTGGTGTGCCAGCCAGCCAATGGTCGGAATATCGTCCTGGTCTGCATTTCTGATTACTAACGCTTCGCTCATGAATGAAAATTATTCTTGGATGTTGCCTGGTGCAATTTAATAGCCTGCCACGAAAGCCGGATGGCCACTCCATAACTCATCATGGCCGTTCCGAACAGATAGGTGGCCGGAATATGACTGGTAATGTTGCTGTCGAGCTGCACGAACAGGAATAAATCGTACACACCGTGAAATAGTATCGACAGCAGAAGCCCGCGGGCCATCAGCCAGCCGGCTTTGCCTTTTCCGCTGAATTTGGCAAGCCCTGCATAATAGCCCATCAGCACACCGAAACAGCCATGGGCCGGTACCGACAGGAACATGCGTGAGAAAGCTGTTGACAGGCCGTACTCTGTTACATAGCCGATATTTTCGATGGTGGCAAAGCCCATGGCTACCATTACACCATAGATGATGCCGTCAAAAGGTTCGTTGAAAAAAGGACGCGGGTAAGCATAATAACGCAACATCAGAAACTTCGAGACCTCTTCACTGAGCGCCACCACCAAAAAGGAAATAACGCCGAAGTAAAGCCACCCCTGCGGCGCCGCATGTTGCTGCAGCCAGTTGAGGGCTGCGTTCTGATAAAGCACCGGCAGCACAACCGCCAGCACACCCAACAAAAAAGCTTTCACCAACGCCTGCAGCGGCTCCTTGTCGTATTGGTCCATCCAGTAGATAAACCATATAATAGCAATAACTGGCGCGAGCGAAAAAACCAGCAGTTTCATGTCAATTTTGTTGCGCTGAAATTAAGGATTTAATATTGACAGATAAACTCTCCTTATGCGGGCTGTCTTTTTACTGTGTTTGTTTTGCCTCATGGTAAGCGTTGGTAACGCACAGGAATTTGGCGGCAACAGCGCTTCACTGAAATGGCTTCGCATACGGCAGCCGAAGATCGGTATTATTTTTCCCGACCGGCAGCTGGTTGATGCGCAGCGGGTAACTGCTGTTATCAGCCGCATCAACCAGTTGAACGATAGCAGCATCGGGTCGGGAAGAAAATTTCTGCCCATCGTATTACAGCCCGAAACCACTGTTTCGAACGGCTATGTAACCCTGGCGCCCTTTCATTCGGCTTTTATGCTCACCGCGCCGGCCAGCCCATTCGACCAGGGTTCTATCCCCTGGGCAGCGCAACTGGCTTTACATGAATACCGCCATGCAGAACAGTACAGCAATTTCAACCGTGGGCTTGCCAGGGTTTTTTCCATTATACTGGGTCAGCAGGGCCAGGCTTTTGCAAATGCTCTCAGCATTCCCGACTGGTTTTTTGAAGGCGATGCCGTGTACCAGGAAACTTTATTGAGCACGCAGGGGCGTGGTCGTTTGGCCGGCTTTTTCGACGGCTATCGTTCCCTTTGGGAAGCCCATCGCGTTTATTCTTTTGCCAAGCTCCGGAACGGTTCCCTGAAAGATTTTGTACCCGGTCATTACGACCTCGGCTACCAGCTCGTGGCTTATGGCAGAGCGCAGTATGGTGCGGACCTGTGGAGAAAGGTGGCCGCCGACGCAGCAGCCACGAAGGGCGTTTTTTATTCCTGGCAGAAAGCCGTAAAAAAATATACAGGCCTGCACTATGATAATTTCGTGCAGCAGGCCCTCAGCGCCCATCAAACAAAACTGGGTATAGAAGTGCAGGAGCAGCAGAAAACGGCCTATGCAGATGAGCTCAACCCGGTTTACACCGAAAAGGGCAACCTGCTTTATACGCGTTCAAGCTATTCGCAGGTAGCTGCCTTTTACGAAAAAACGGCAAACGGAACCAGGCGTATCAGAACCCGCGACCGGTCAACCGACAATTATTTCTCCTATGCCAACGGCAGCATTGTATATGCATCGTACACGCCGTCGCTGCGCCGGGGCTGGAAAGATTACAGTGATTTGCAATTGCTGAACGTGGCCACCGGCCGCCAGAAGACCATCACCCGCAGGTCAAAATATTTCAGCGCATCGTTATCGCCCACGGGCGACAGTATTATCACCGTTTTCAACCGGCCGGGCGAAGAGCCGGCCCTGCACCTGCTGAACAAGGAAGGACACATACTGAAATCAATTGCGGCGGCCGACGGCGAGCTGTTTTATCACCCTGTTTTTGCAGCAGGCAAAATTGTAGCGTCCATTCGTCGCCACGATGCAAAAATGGCCCTGGTTTCCATTGACCTCGCAACGGGAGCGCGAACGATGATAACCGGCTGGCTGGCCACCGTTATCGGCTATCCCCGGTATGCCGGCGGTTTCATTTATTTTACGGCGGCCGACCAGGGGCGCGACCAGCTTTTCCGGGTAACTGTAAACGGTACGGGAATGGAAAAGCTGTTTGCCGGCAGCTCGCAAACGGGGCAATACCAGCCCGCGGTTTACGGTGACAGTATTACCTGGATGCAGTTTACCGCCAACGGCACACGCCTGCTTACCCGTGCGCTGGCGGCAGGTCACCGGTTGGCCGCAAACAGCCTGCAGCAAACGGATCCCCTGCACCTGAACGAACTGCTTCGCGATTACGGGGTGTTGGAGCCTGCGCCGCCTGCGGAACCATACGAGGCGGAAAAATACCCGAAATCTACCGCCCTGCTGAATGTGCATTCGTGGCTGCCCTGGTTCGACGGCGAAGCATTCAGCCTCAGCTTTATGAGCCAGAATATCCTGAATACCCTGCAGTCGGATCTTTATCTCGGGTATAACAGGAACGAGGGGTATAAAAAATCCGGGCTGAGCGGCAGCTATGGCGCCTGGTTTCCCGTTATAACGGCAGGTATCAGCTACACCGTTGACCGGCGGGCTTACCAGGGCGGGAAGCCCGTTTACTGGAATGAAGTGGAAGTGCCCGTGGGCGTGCAGGTACCCCTGAACCTGAGCCGCCGGCGATCCATCCGTTACCTGACGGCTTATTCAAATATTGTTTTTAAGCAGGTGCAGTTCCAGGCGGCAGACAGAGACCGTTACGGGTCGCCGGCTTACCAGTACCTCGACAACCAGGTGCTGTTCAGCAACCAGGTGCAGCAGGCCCGGCAACAATTCAATCCGCCTTTTGCACAGAGCCTGCGGCTACATTACAGGAATGCCATCAGCCGTTTTGCATCCAAACAGCTTTTACTCGCCGGCAGCTTTTATTTCCCGGGCCTGTTCAAAAACCACAGCCTCGTGCTTTCTTTTGCTGCGCAGGGGCGCGACAGCAGCAACGGGCTCCTGTTTTCAAATGAAATGGCCTTTGCCCGCGGTTATTACGATGAAAATTTTTTCCGGGCAACAAAGGCCGGCGTCAACTATGCATTCCCGTTATGTTATCCCGATGTGGGCGTTTTCCAGGTTGTGTACCTGCTGCGCCTGCGTGCGAATGTTTATTATGACCACAGCATGGCCCGCGATAAATCCCTGCTTGGCAACACAAGCTGGCATCCCTACCGTTCAACAGGCCTTGAGCTGATGGCCGATACAAAATGGTGGAACCAGCTGCCCCTCAGCTTCGGCATCCGGTATGCGCGCCTGCTGGATGACGATATTTATACCGGAAACCGGTCGGGCCGCAATCGTTTTGAGTTTATTATTCCCCTCAGCATATTGCCCGGCAGCATCAATAAGCAGGCAAAGCTTTTGCCTTAGCTTTCCGGTGGCGCAGCCAGTCATTGGCACGGTGTGTGGCCCAGGCCGATCCCGCGCCCACCAGGGCGCCCACCGCTATATCTGAGGGATAGTGAACGCCGAGGTACATGCGGCTTACCCCCACCGTGCTTGACCAGGTAAAAGCAGGAACCGCCACCCACCATTTCGGGTAGGCGATAACCAGGCTGGTTGCCGCCGAAAAGGCTTCTGAGGTATGGCCGGAAGGAAACGACGGGCTGCCACCTGAACCGGCGGCCGTGATCAGGGTAGGATACCGGCGAAACGGCCGCTCACGGTTGATCGCGTATTTCATACCCGTTGAAATGACGCCTGCCACCAGCATACTTTCGCCGATGTACAGCGCCTTCTGCTGCATATCGGCATTCTTACCGATAGCGCCTGCCAGTAAAAGCGTTGCCGGCATCGCCATGCTCAGTGCATTGGTCGTATTTGAAACATGCTGAAAAAAGGCAACTGCACCGGGGCGCCTGTTCTCCTCCAATTCGATCAGGGTGTACTTGTCGATGGCAAATAACTGGGCTTTCGAGCCCAGGCAGGCAAACAGGCAAACAACCGGCAGCAATTTCCTCATGGTTAGCAAAATACCGGTTATTCCGCATAAAGTACTGCTATCCGGCTTGTTTTTTACAAGCGATTAACCCCTTATGCACCTGCCGTGGCCAGGCTTTCTTCGATCAGCCTGATTTTCGCTTTCGCGTCTTCCTGCTTTTTCTTCTCCGTTTCCACTACCTCGGGTTTCGCGTTCTGCACGAAGCGTTCGTTGCCCAGCTTCTTTTCAACATTTACCAAAAAGCCTTTCAGGTATTCCAGCTCCTTCAGCAGGTCTTCTTTCTGCAGGGCAGGCGCCAGCTCTTTTTCCATTTGGACGTAAAACTGGTCTTTCCCGATAACCACCGTGATCGATTTTGCCACCGGCTCCCTGGTGAAAGCAAGCGCGCCTGCATTGACCTGCTTTTGCAGGTAGCCCGAAATATTGTTGTACTGATCGCGGTTAGAGGGGCAAACGAACAGATCCACTTTTTCCCTGGGTTTCAGCTGCGCTTTGTTACGCGCATCACGCAGGCCGCTGATGGCCGATTTCAGCAGCTGCCCTTCTTCCAGGCGCTGCTGCGCCAGCGGCTGCTGCAGTTTTTCGCGCTGCGCTGCTGCTGCAGGAAACTGGCGGATGCACAATACATCATCCGTATGCCGGTCACCCAGCAGGCTGTATATTTCTTCGGTAATAAAAGGCATGAACGGGTGCAGCAGTTGCAGCAACTCTTCAAAAAAACCGGTCGCTTTCTGCAAAGCGGCGGCCGGCATGTTTTCTTCAAATCCCGGTTTGATCCATTCCAGGTACCAGCTGCAGAAATCATCCCATACCAGCGAATAAATGGTTTTCAATGCTTCGCTGAGCCGGAACTGGGAGAGGAGCTGTTCCACTTCCAGACGGGCCTGCAGCAAACGCGCTTCAAACCATTCGTGCGCCCAATTGTCGGCCGTATTTTCGCTGGTCTGTTTTTCCTTCCACATGCCGATCAGCTTCAGGGCATTCCACATTTTGTTATTGAAGAACCTGCCCTGTTCCAGCGAGGCTTCGTCGAACAAAAGATCGTTGCCTGCAGGCGAGGAGATCATGATCCCGAAGCGAACGGCATCGGCGCCGTATTTGTCGATCAGGTCGAGCAGATCGGGCGAATTACCCAGGCTCTTGCTCATTTTGCGGCCCTGCTTGTCGCGTACCATGCCGGTGAAATACACATCGTGAAACGGAATTTCCTTTTTGTATTCCATACCGGCCATAATCATCCTGGCTACCCAGAAGAATATGATATCCTGGCCGGTTACCAGCACCGATGTGGGGTAGTAGTATTCGATCTCTTTATTATCCGGCTGGGTAATACCTTTAAAAACTTCCATCGGCCACAGCCAGGAAGAGAACCAGGTATCCAGCACATCTTCATCCTGCCGGAGCGCCAACGCTTCCACTTCCATGCCTTTCTCACGGAAACGTATAGCCGCTGTTTCGCGGTCGGCCGCCACGATGCAAACCCCGTCTTTGTTGTACCAGGCGGGAATCTGCTGCCCCCACCAAAGTTGCCGGCTGATGCACCAGTCTTTTACATTCTCCATCCAGTAGCGGTAGGTGGCCAGGAATTTGTCGCCGGGATGAATGCGGATATCACCCGACAACACCGCGTTGAGGGCCGGGCCTGCCATCTCTTTCATTTTAAGGAACCACTGCGTGGAAATTTTCGGCTCCACCACTACGCCCGTGCGTTGGCTGTAACCCACCCGGGTTTGATAGGCTTCCTCTTTTGCGAGCAGGCCCTTTGCTTCCAGTTCGGCCACGATCAGTTTACGCGCTTTGAAACGGTCGGTGCCTACATGGATGGTGGCGGCTGCGCTCAGGGTGCCGTCGTCGTTCAGCGTATCGATAATTTCCAGCCGGTGTTTCAACCCCAGGTTGTAATCGTTGATATCGTGCGCAGGCGTCACCTTGAGCGCACCCGTACCGAATGCGGGATCTACGTACTCGTCGGCAATGATGGGTATTTTGCGGTCGATCAGCGGCACATAGGCATAACTGCCGGCGAGCGACCGGTACCGTTCGTCGTTCGGGTTTACACAGATGGCGGTATCGCCCATAATGGTTTCGGGCCTTTGCGTGGCGATGATGATATCTCCGCCGTTCTCCAGCTTGTACCTGATATGGTAGAGCTTGCCCTGCACCTCTTTGTATTCCACTTCTTCATCGCTCAGGGCGGTTTTCGCCGCCGGGTCCCAGTTGATCATGCGGGCGCCACGGTAAATCAATCCCTTGTCATGGAGATCAACAAATACCTTCATAACCGCTTTGTAATAGTGGTCGTCCATCGTAAAAGTGACCCGGTTCCAGTCTACGCTGCAACCCAGCTTTTCGATCTGGCTGTATATGATGCCACCGTATTTTTCCTTCCATTCAAAAGCGTAACGGAGAAATTCGGGGCGGGTAAGATCGGTTTTACGGATGCCTTTTTCTTTTTCGAGCATCTGCACCACCTTGGCTTCGGTGGCAATGGAAGCATGGTCGCTGCCGGGCACCCAGCAGGCGTTGAAGCCGCTCATACGGGCTTTGCGAACCAGTATATCCTGTACGGTTTCGTTGAGGGTATGACCCATGTGTAAAACGCCCGTTACGTTCGGGGGCGGAATAACCACGGTGAAAGCAGGACGTGCGTCGGGCGTGCTGTTGAAATATTTCCTTTCTTTCCAGGTGCTCGTCCACCGTTGCTCGGCATCGGCGGGAATGAAATTCTTGCTCAGTTCCATAAGACAACAAAATTACTTAATTAATTACTAAATAATTTAGCTTTACAGGGTGTTTGCGATAATTGATATAGAAACCACGGGAGGTTATGCCAACGGCAACGGCATCACTGAAATCGCCATTGTATTGCACAACGGGCAGCAGGTGGAGCAGGTGTACAGCAGCCTGGTAAACCCGGGGCAGGCCATCCCCCGGTATATAACGGCGCTGACGGGTATTACCGACGAGATGGTTGCCGGCGCGCCGCGCTTCGAAGCCATTGCGGCAGAAGTATATGCATTGCTGAAAGACCGGGTTTTCGTGGCGCACAATGTCAATTTCGATTTTTCATTCGTACGCGGGCAATTGGAGCAGGCCGGTTCAGCCTGCCCGTGAAAAAGCTCTGCACCGTGCGCCTCGCGCGCAAGCTGCTGCCGGGGCAGCCGGGATATAGTCTCGGCACGTTGTGTCGGAACCAGGGCATCGGCATTGAAAACCGGCACCGCGCCCTGGGCGACGCCGCCGCCACGGCGCGCCTCTTCGAACGGTTGATCTCGGCCGACAACGGCCAGGCGCTGAGCCAGATGCTGCGGGGTAAAAATGCAGAGCAGTTCCTGCCGCCGCATTTGCCGGCGGACTGCCTGGCGAACCTGCCCGATGCGCCGGGGGTTTACTATTTCGAAAACCAGAAAAAGGAAGTGGTGTATGTGGGCAAGGCCATCAGCCTTAAAAAGCGGGTGAGGAGCCACTTCTCGAACAACGACGGCAGCCGCCGCAAGCAGGAGCTGCTCCGCCAGGTGCATAATATCCGCTTTACCACCTGTTGCAGTGAGCTGATGGCGCTTATCCTTGAAAGCCAGGAGATCAAACGATTGTGGCCCGTTTTTAACCGCAGCCAGAAGAGGTTCCAGCACCGCTTCGGCTTGTACCGCTATGAAGACAACCGGGGGTATATCCGGCTTGCCATCGAAAAAAGGAGAAAATGCCTGCAGGCAATTTATACGTTCGACAGCATGCCCGAGGGCATCAATTACCTGCGGAAACTGACGCCTGAAACGCAACCGGCCGAAGAGCCCGCGGCCCTCCACAACCACCGGCTTGAAAAAGCGATCGAAGCCGTAATACAAAACCTCCCCAGCTTTGTATTGCTGGAAAAAGACCTGCTGCAACCGCGGCAGTGGGCGGCGTATTTGCTGGAAAAAGGTAAATTCTGGGGAATGGGATACGTCTGCGAGCCGGAAATGGTTCCGGCGCAGGTTGAGGAATGGAAACAACTACTCGAACCCTCGTCAGATAATGATTACATACGAGGGCTGCTTTATCAGTTTGCCACCAAAAAATCCATTCTCAGGCTGGACCTGCAGGGCTGATGCCGGCCTGCCGAAGCTGCCTTATTGCCAAACGTACCAGGTGATAGCGGCAATGGTGCCGTACAACGCTACAACGATGAGCAACAGTTTTGCAGTACTTGCCTGGGAAAGGTCAAACAAACGTCTCATAGTAAACCATTTAATCGTTTAAAAATAGAAAGCACGGGACAATGGTTTCAAGGGATCGGAGGAGAGAGTAACGATAAAATCTATCGTATAATGTGTAAAATATAAAATATTTTTTGAACCGGCAAATCGAGTATTTTGAGTAAAACGCACATCATGGAACGTCAAATCAGCTCCTGGTACAGCCCGGCCCTTCAGAAAGAAATGCCCATCGCGGTGTACGGCCATTATGGCGATGCTTTATTGCTTATACCCACGGCAGCTGCCGATTACCTGGAATACGAACGCTTTCAGCTGATCGAGGCCATCCGCCCCTTTATCGATTCGGGCAGGTTTAAGGTTTTTTCGATCGACAGCATCAACAAGGAAAGCTGGATGAACAACGAGATGGAGCCGCGGCACAAGGCCATCCGCCACCAGCAATGGAACGAATATGTATTTTCGGAGGTTATTCCCTTTATCAGGCACCATACCAGTAACGAAACCCCGGTCATTACCGTGGGCGCCTCGTTCGGGGCCCTGCATTCGGCCAATCTTTTCTTCAGGCGGCCCGGCCTGCTGAATGGCTGTATCGCGATGAGCGGGGTGTACGACCTTACCGAATATACCAAAGGTTATTACGACGAAGATGTGTATTTCAACAGCCCCTGCCATTACCTGCCGAACCTGACCGACCACACGGTACTGGAGCAGATCAGGCGTTCGCACCATATCCACCTGCTGAGCGGCAGCGGCGCTTACGAAGATCCCGAAGGCGCGCGCCGGCTGGCCGGCATTTTGTACAGCAAGAATATCTGGTATGAGCTCGATATCTGGGGAACCGATATTACGCACGACTGGCCTACCTGGTGCAAAATGCTGCCGCATTACCTCGGCACGCGGTTTTAGACATATTGCTGCAGGTAATCGATAAAGCGGTCGCGCGGTATCATCCGCGCGCCGAAGCCGGCCAGGTGATCGGTGTACACCTGGCAATCGATGAGCACCGTTCCTTTTTCTTTCAGGTGCTGCACCCATTTGATGAAAGCGTATTTGCTGGCGTTGGCAACGGTGGCGAACATGCTTTCGCCAAAAAAGACCCGCCCCAGCCAAACGCCGTACAAGCCGCCCACCAGGCGGTTGTTCTGCCAGGTTTCGGCGCTCCATGCATAACCCGCCGTGTGCAACTTTGTGTAGGCTTCAATCATTTCGGGGTTGATCCAGGTGCCACGCTGGCCCGGCCGTTTCACCTGCCCGCAATGCGACATGACGGCGGCAAAATTTTCGTTGACCGAAAAACGGAACTGCTGCCCGTTCAGCAGGGGACGCATACTTTTCTGCACCCGCAGCTCATCGGGAAATAATACAAAGCGGGGATCGGGGCACCACCAGGCTATTGGTGGCTCATCGTACCAGGGAAAGATACCCGAGCGGTATGCCGTCAGCAGTCTTTCCGTATCCAGGTCGCCGCCCACGGCCAGCAGGCCATCGGGCTCCGCCAGGTGAACCGGTGGAAAAAGAGGGGTTTCATCAAGCAAAAAAACGGGCACTCAGGCAGTGATTTCAACAGTGGCGCCGATACCGCGGTCGGTAATGGCATCACACATGGGTTTCAGTTCATCGTACTGGCCGTTCTTGACTGCGTATTTGCCTTTTGTGTGGATCAGCATGGCGCATTGCTCGGCCTGCTCGGGTGTATGTCCGCAAACGGCAATCAGGGTTTCTATCACCCATTCAAAAGTATTCACCTCATCATTCCACACAATCAGCTGGTAAGGAGAAGTAACTTCCGTTAAAACAGTCACCTCTTCTTTCAATTCATGTTCTTGGTCGTCTTTATAATTGCGCATCCATGGAACTTTGGCGCTAAATTATACAACAATTGTAATTTTAGGCAGGGATTGTGCGATTAAGTATCGGATATGGAACAAACTGAAACCACTACAAAAGCGGCCGCTGGCACGGAAGAGACCCGGCCGGCCCTTGTATTACCTATTTATCTGGCCGACCGCGGACTGGATTACCTGGTTGAGCTGGTGAAGCAGATACGTCCTTCACGGCCCAACCGTGTGGCAGAAGCCGAGCAGAAGTTCCGGGCTTTGCTGTACCAGCTGCAGCAGGACCCGGGTGCGATGATCTCTTTGCGCACCGCGCTCCGTTCTGTTTTCAATAAAAGCGAGGTATTGCCGGCGCTGGTGGAAAGCGGCCTGATCGGTTCACCGGGTTTTGTGCAGGAGCTGGTGGGCAAATTCAAACACAAGCTGCTGCCCGAAGTGCAGGATCCTTCCGATTTTCTTTTTGTGATCAGCCATGTATTCAATAAGAAAACCGATCATGTTTGGGTAAAGGCCATCGATCCCGAATTGTGGAAGCGGTTTTTCCGCCTGCTGCGGGTGTACATCAATATGAATGATGAAAGCCTGATTTCGCAGCTGCACCAGGCCCTGCGCATTCTCAGTTTCCGGGTAACTACGCTGGGCCTTGAAAAAGAAGTGGCGCAGCGTTTTGGCACAAATAAAGACGCCGTTGCGCCTTTCCTGGAGCAGAACAGGCTGGTCAATATGTATCTCGAAACGAAAAGTTTCGGAACAGCCGAGGGACGAATGATTCTTTGCAACGTCGAGGAACAGCTCTATAACTGCAGGCAGAGCGTAACCTGGCTGCGCGACCAGAAACTTTATCACGGCACCAGCCTCGCACAAACATTCGTTACCACGCGTATTTTGCAGACGATAGAACGGATGCTGCTGATTTCGGATGTGCTTGACCGTGATAACAAGCTCAACGAAGACCGGTTTATCAGTTATTTTTTTACAGTTGTAACAAACGAGAACAAGCGCAACAGTGTGCGCGAATTCCTGTCAGACAACCTCGGGCTGCTTGCTTACCAGATCGCCGAGCACAAGAGCAAAAAAGGGGAGAAGTTCATCACCACCACCCGCGAAGAATACCGGCATATGTTTCGCAGCGCTGTGGGCGGAGGCGTGATCATCAGTGCGGTGGCGGTAATCAAGATATTGCTGGGAAAGCTGGCCCTGCCGCCGTTCTGGATGGGAACAGCTTACAGCCTGAACTATTCGCTGGGCTTTATTGCGATGGATCGTACCAATACCACCCTGGCCACCAAGCAGCCGGCTTACACGGCGTCGGCCGTGGCACAGTCGCTGGACAGTAAAAAAAATGCAGGCAAACCTGATCTGCGGCAACTGTCTATTGCCATTGCCAATATCATTCGCAGCCAGACCGCTTCTTTTGCCGGTAACCTGCTGGTGGTGTTTCCCCTGACCTTTGCCATTGTGTGGCTGATGAATTTTACTATGGGCTACCGGATCGTTGACCAGCAGCAGGCTTTTAAATTACTGGAAAGCCAGCATCCCTGGCATTCGTTCTCTTTACTGTATGCCTGCTTTACAGGTGTGTTTCTTTTCCTGAGCGGCATTATCGCCGGCTATGTGGAAAACCATATCGTATTTGGCCGTTTAACGGAACGCATGCGGCAGCATCCGGTGTTAAGCCATAGCATGTCGTCGAAAAGGCTGACCCGCCTGATCGATTTCCTGAGCACGTATGCGGCTGCTTTTACCGGCAGTGCAGCCCTGGGTTTTTTCTCGGCATGTCGGGTATTGTCGGAAAAATATTCGGTATTCCCTTCGATATACGGCATATCACGATTTCGGCGGGCAGTACCGCCATCGGCTTTTTCGGTATGGAAGGGCAGGTGGATTGGCTGTACATGCTGATAGTGGTGCTGGGCGTGCTGGCCATCGGGTTCATTAATTTCTTTGTAAGCTTTTCCCTCGCTTTTTTTGTAGCGGTAAGGTCAAGGGGTATCAAGCTGCGCGAGTATCCCGAGCTGATCTCGCATATCTGGCGATACATCCGGAAATATCCCATGGATCTTTTCTTCCCGCCGAAAACGCCCCGCCGTATCAATGATGTGTGAACAGGGCAAAAAAAATCCGGTACCGTAAACGGCACCGGATAAATGAGTGTGGGAGCACACGGATTCGAACCGCGGACCCGCTGCTTGTAAGGCAGCTGCTCTGAACCAGCTGAGCTATGCTCCCGGAAACAATATGTCAATAAAAGTGAAAGCTTTTCTTTCACCCGATGTGGGAGCACACGGATTCGAACCGCGGACCCGCTGCTTGTAAGGCAGCTGCTCTGAACCAGCTGAGCTATGCTCCCGACTATTTTTAAGAACTACCCAACGACTGTATCATTTGGGTTGGCAAAGATAAGGGCTCGCGCTTTATTTCAAAATATTTTTTAAGAAAGCTGCCAGTCGATCAGCTGGTTTACCCATTCTTCGCGGTAGGGGGTGCTTACACGGATATAATTATCGGTGTACCCTTCCATCATGCCGTTTTTTGCATGCCCTTCAAACAGCACTTTGCGTTGTTGCGCGCGATGCTGCTCCTGGAAATACTGCTGCTTCATATAGCTGAGGTTGCGCAGTGTTTTATTCCGTTCGTGGCGCAGGCCCATGGGAACCACCGGCTTTATGTCAAGCGCTACCGTATTGGCTCTTTCCGAATAGGTGAATACGTGGAGATAGCTCACGTCAAGGCTGTGCAGAAAATCGAATGTTTCTTTAAAATGTTCGTTGGTTTCGCCGGGAAAACCCACAATCACGTCAACGCCGATGCCTGCATGCGGCATCAGGGTTTTGATCAGTTGCACCCGGTCGGCATACAACTCGCGCTTATAACGGCGACGCATGAGCGATAATATCGCATTGCTGCCGCTTTGCAGAGGTATGTGAAAATGCGGCATGAAACGCCGGCTGTTCGCTACGAATGCGATAATGTCGTTGGTGAGCAGGTTGGGCTCGATCGACGATATCCGGTATCGTTCAATGCCGTTTACCTCGTCAAGCGCCTGTATCAGGTCGTAAAAGCTTTCGGCATGCTTTTTCTGTCCCACGGGTCCCTTGCCGAAATCGCCCAGGTTGACCCCCGTCAGCACGATCTCTTTCACGCCGTCGCCGGCCAGCCTGCGGGCATGTGCCAGCACATTGTCGATGCTGTCGCTGCGGCTTTTCCCCCGCGCCATGGGAATGGTGCAGAAAGAGCAGTTGTAATCGCAGCCGTCCTGCACTTTCAGGAAGGTGCGGGTGCGGTCGTTCACCGACCAGGAGGCGTTGAACCCGCTCACTTCTTCAATGTCGCAGCTGCAGATACGCGCGGCATCGCCTTTGGTCAGCTGCGAAAGGTGTTCGGCAATATTGAATTTTTCGGCAGCGCCCAGCACCAGGTCAACGCCCGGTATCGAGGCTATTTCGGCGGGCTTCAGCTGGGCATAGCAGCCGGTGATCACCACCATGCTTTCGGGGCTGCGCCGCTGGATACGGCGTACCAGCTGCCGGCATTCCTTGTCGGCATTGTCGGTTACCGAACAGGTATTGATCACATACACATCGGCTTGTTCGTCGAAATCCCTTTTCTCGAAGCCTTCGTTCTCCAATAAACGGCTGATCGCGGAAGTTTCCGAGAAGTTGAGCTTACAGCCCAGCGTATGGACGGCCACTGATCTTTTTTAGATTC
>JASGFZ010000050.1:0-14752 GCA_047605345.1 Flavihumibacter sp.
TCCTGAAAACGGGGGACCAGCCGCTGGAACTGCATGCCCGCATCTTTGACCCGCTGGTGCTGAGCTATGTGGTGACCTGAATCGGGTGGCTTTTGGCAGTTCGTTCACCGGGTTTTTTCTACCGAAAATCGAAGCGTTTTCGCCTCTTATCGAAGAGATTTCCATAAGGGGAAAGGCTTTGCCATCTTTGTATTGTCAAACGAACAAAACCAACCATTCGACCTTATCCTACGAAATGGAATCCAAATCCGGGCCAGAACATCGTACCCCTTAAACAACAGAAACAGCAGACCCTGAAAATCCGATACCGTAAAAGCCCTGAAATCGCCCCGGAAAAAATTCAAAACGCCACCTGCCCAGGTGGCGTTTTGCTTTCCAGCTCATTTCCCCGAAACTTACATACGCATTAATCGCATGATCCAGTACCCGGATATTGCCAGATTTCTGGCAAGATATTGACTGGATTATTTTTCTGTTAATCATTTTGATGTTCGTAGGGGTGAATTCAATTAATTTGGAAGCTCTGACGACTTATGAGAAAGGTTAGCACTGCTCTGGTTAGCGACACTATGTTGCTGATGCAAATTCGCCTTGGCAACATCAAATCGTTTGACGCACTGTTCGAACGTTATTGGGAATGGGCGTATGCGGAAGCATTCAAACGAACCAAAAACCCCGAAGACGCCAAAGATATCGTTCAGGATATCTTTGCCGATCTGTGGCGGCGAAGGGAATCGCTTGACATCCAGCATGTGCATGCCTATTTGCAGGTTTCGGTGAGGAACCGGGTGCTTAAGCTGCTTCGTAAAAAATCTGTTCAGCATTCTTTTTTTGATTTCTTCCAGCACCAGGATCAGGTGGCCGACAAAGCAGACCTGCAGGTACTCTGGAAAGAGTTTGCCGCCTCCTTTGACCATATCGTTGATGCGCTGCCACCCAAGCGCCGCAAGATTTTCCGGTTGCATTTTATGCAGGAAGTGCCTTTTATCGACATTGCCTGCCAGATGGGTGTATCGCAAAAGACCGTTCAAAACCAGTTTACCCGGGCCATGGCCGCGGTAAAAACGTCGTTGGCCCGGTTTGGCCTGCTCTTCCTTTTCCTGGTGTACTGAGAATTTTTTTTCTGCCGGGTGGGATTTTTTTTCATTCGCGGGTCATTGTATAGGTACGACCGGTCAATTATCGGGTGCATATGACAAAACAAGCTTTTATCCAGTTGTTGCAGGATTACCTGGATGGTAATGTCTCTGAAGAGCAAAAAGCCTTCATTGAGGCCTACTATTTCCAGTTTGAAGATGAGCCCGACGGACTGGATACCCTCGAACCTTACCAACTGGATGCATTGAAAGAAGATATTAAAACCAGGCTCTGGGAGCGGCTGGATTTGCCTGAACAGGCAGATGAGAAAGGCAGGCGCCGGGTAGACAGCCGGCTGCTCGCAGCTGTGGCCGCCCTGCTGGCCGTGGTTTTTGTAATCGGCTGGCTGTTCAACTCGCATATCCATAAGAGTGCAGAAAAACAGCCGGCGGTGGTGGCCGGTAAAAAGCAGCCGGAAAACTCCGTTATCTTTTTGCCCGATGGCAGTAAGGTGATTTTAAGCGGCGGCAGCCGGCTCAATTATCCTTCCACTTTCAACGGGATGAAAAAGAGGGAGGTGTTTCTCACCGGCGAGGCTTTCTTCGATGTGGCGCAAAATCCTTCCATGCCCTTCGTGGTGCAAACCGACAAAATCACAACCGAGGTGCTGGGAACTGCATTCAATATCAAAGCCAATGCCGGCGACGGCCGGATTGCCGTTACGGTGACGCGGGGTAAAGTGCAGGTAAAAGACAAAGAGCAAAACAGGCTGCTGGGGGTGCTTACACCCAACCAGCAGATCGTATATGACAAGGAAAAAGTGAGCAGCACCTGCCAGCAGGTAGATACCACCAGCATTGTGAGCTGGAAAAAAGAAGACCTGTTCTGCAATAACCTTACCATTATGGAAGTGGCCGGCCTGCTAAGCGAACGCTACCAGACAAGCATCACCGTTGAGGATTCCAGCATCCTTTCGCATCGTTTTACGACCACTTTCAGCAAGTCGGAGAGCATCGAAAATATATTGAACAGCATTTGTGAGTTTAACGATTTCACCTATGCCTACAACGGGAAGAATCATATTGTGCTGAACGGGAAAAAGAAAAATGATTAACGCTTAACAAAAAATTGATGACAAGTACTGAAATCTTACGGCTATAAAAACACCCCTGAGTGCGTCAGGGGTGCGGTCGGTTTTCAATGGCTGTTGAAGCCCGGCCTGTTTCAATGTTTAGATACCGCTGTCGGCGGATTTGCAAAAAACCTAAAACTACTCGAAGTTATGATTCGTTCATTAATTTCAGGGACTACTACTGCTATTTTAAAAAATCCCTTCCGGTTAAGGGATACTACCAGGAAAATTATGCGAATAGGGGTCGTTGCAACTGCTCTCTTGTTGACCAGTATACAGGTCATCCTGGCTTCGCCTGCGAGCGGCCAGTCGATCGAAGATGTGTACGTGAAGATTGAGCTGCGCAATGAATCAATTATTCAGGCTTTTCAGAAAATCGAATCCCAGTCAAGGTTCCGGTTCATGTATCGCCGGGAAGACCTGCAGCAATTCAGCATCCTGAATATGCCTTATACAGAGAAAACAGTAGCCGATGTGCTGAAAGCGCTGCTGGCCAACACCTCTCTGTCGTTCAAGCAATCGAATTCACAGATCCTGATTGTGCCCGCAGAGGGAAAAATTGCCGACCTGCAGGCCGATGCCGCCGAAGCGCCGGCGCCCGTACCCGTTAAAGGGAAGGTGACCAATGCCAAAGGCGAGCCCCTGGTAGCGGTGAGCGTTACCATTAAAGGCACCAATGTGGGCACTTCCACCAATGAAAAAGGGGAGTTCTCCCTGTCTGCCGAACCGGCCGATGTACTGGTGTTCTCCAACGTCGGTTTTGTACCGCAGGAAGTGCCTGTGGGCAACAAGACCAATATCACGGTAAAGCTGGTGGAAGAAGATAAAGCGATGGAAGAAGTGGTGGTAACTTCTTTCGGTATCCAGCGCGATAAAAAGACCCTGGGTTACGGCGTCGCCAAACTCAATACAGACGACCTGACCAATTCGCCTACGCCAGACATCACCAATGCCCTGGCAGGTAAAGTGGCGGGCGTTCAGGTAACCGGTACCGGCGGTTTCGGCAGCTCCAACGTTACCATTCGCGGCTTCTCCAGTATCACCCGAAGCAACCAGCCGCTCTATGTAGTAGATGGGGTACCCATCGACAATGGCGGTGGCGGCAACTCGGTAAACTCGGGTGTTGCCAACAGCAGCCGGGTAGCTGATATCAACTCTGAAGACATTGAGAATGTAAGCGTGCTGAAAGGTGCCGCTGCAACCGTATTGTATGGTTCGCGCGCCGCCTCGGGGTAATCCTCATCACCACTAAAAAAGGAAAGGCCGGCCGCACCAGCATATCGGTTACTTCCAATACGGCAGTGGGCACGGTAAACCGCTTCCCCGATTACCAGAATGAATATGCACAGGGTACCAACGGCATTTATGGCGATGATACCGACTACCCGCTGGGTAGCCCGTTCTTCCTCCTGGGGTCCGCGTATCCAGGGCCAGGAAGACCAACATTCTAGGCGAGCGGGTAAAGCTGCAGGCATATCCCAATAACGTAAAAGACATTCTTCGTCATTCCCAATTGTACGACAATACGGTTAGCTTCTCGGGTGCCTCGGATAAATACAATTACCGCATATCGTATGGTAACAATATCCAGGTGCCGCTGGTACCCGGAAACACCATGCGCCGGAATAACTTTTCGGTAAACGCCGGTGCCAAGCTGAGCAATAAGCTGAAAATTAATACCTCATTCAGCTATGTAAACAACCGGTCAAACCGCACACAGGGCGGTAACCAGGGCGCGAACCCCCTGTGGCGCACCATCTATGCACCCAGGTCTTATGACGTTACCGGTTTGCCGGTGGTTGACGACCAGGGCAACCAGATCTGGTACTCCACCGCCGAAGAGAACCCGTATTGGGCGATCGACCATGTTACCCGCAAGAGCGAATCGAACCGTTTCTTCGGTAATATCAACCTTAACTACGCTATTACCAAATGGCTGCAGGCCGACCTGAAATCGGTGCCGATGTATTCAACAACGGTTATATCGGTTTTGACGACCAAGGCGTTCGCAGCAATGGTAATACAAGCTCTGCCGGTGCCGGTGGTCTTGTCGACAATAAAGACATGGGCCGTAACTTGAGCAGCTATTTCACCTTGTCTGGCAATCGTACCGGGCGACTTCAACCTCTCCGGTACCCTGGGTAATGAAATTGTGTCAGATTACAGCAATTTCCTGACCACTACCGGCCGGTCCATTACCATTCCCGGTTTTGTCAACCTGAAAAACTTCACTTCTTTCACTACGTCTGACGGTTATTCGCAAACCCGTTTGTTTGGTGTATTTGCCGACTTCTCGGCTGATTACAAACAGATCATCAACCTGAACGTGAAAGCGCGGAACGACTTTTCTTCGACGCTGCCCAAAGGCAGCCGTTCTATCTTCTACCCGGCTGTTGCTGTAAGCTTTGTGGCTACAGAGGCCTTCCCGTCGCTTAAAGAGAGTTTTCTTGATTACCTGAAGATCCGTGCAAATATAGGTGAGGTGGGTAAAGGCGCTTCTGCCTATGCCACCAACACGTATTATGTAACTGCATCGGCAGGTGACGGGTTTGGTTCTACCGGCGTCAGCTTCCCCTTTAACGGCCTGGCAGGATATTCCTATTCCAACACTGCCGGCAATGAAAATATCCGCCCTGAGTTTACCCGTGAAATTGAATTAGGTACAGAAGCCTATTTCTTTAACCGGCGTTTGTCGGTAGACCTGTCGGTGTACAAAAGAGAATCACGCGACCTGATCTTTTCGGTTCCCGTACCGGTTAGTTCAGGCTATTCCTCTACCGTCAAGAATGCGGGCCGCCTCTCTACCAAAGGGATTGAATTCCTGATTTCGGGCACACCCATTAAGCAGAAAAATTTTAACTGGGATGTAACGCTGAACTTCACCAGCTTCAAAACCATGGTTACCCAACTGGCCGACGGCGTGGATATGATTTCGCTCGGTGGTTTTACCTCACCGAATATCCAGGCGGTGGCTGGCCATCAGTATGGCCTGATCTATTCGAATATGTACGTTCGTGATGCACAGGGAAGGATGATCATCAAAGAAAACGGACTGCCGCAGGTAACCAGCGCCGTAGGAGAAGTGGGGAACCCCAATCCCAAATTGACTACGGGCCTGACAAACGCTTTCCGTTATAAGAACTGGAACTTCAGTTTTCTCTTTGACCTCAAATACAAAGGAGACATGTTATCGCGTACCATCGGTGACCTTCGTATAAACGGCGCGGCCAAAGAAACCGCCGAATACGATCGTTTCAATGCCGACGGCACTGTTTCCACGCCCTATGTTTTTGAAGGCGTTACTGAAGACGGTAAAGAAAACACAACGTATGTTACGGCCCAGCAATACTGGGGACTTAGCGGGAAATATGTTGCATGGGAAGGCTATGTACTCGATGCCACTTACCTCAAGCTGCGCGAAGCGACCCTTTCGTATGCTTTCAATAAGCAGGCTTTATCGAAAATCAAATTCCTTTCCCGGCTGGAGATTGCCGTATACGGAAGGAACCTGCTGACTTACGCACCCAATTATCCGCACCTGGATCCGGAACAAAACCTGCTGGGTATCAGCAATGCCCGCGGTCTTGAATTCGGATACCAGCCAACGGCCAGAACAGTTGGTTTGAGCGTTAAGGCATCTTTTTAAAGCATTCTACTAAAATTGAGTACTATGAAGTTTAGCAATTCGATATATGCAGCCCTGATCGCCGTCGCTTCAACGATGGGCGGATGTGCCAAGTTTTACGATGTGAACAATGACCCGACAAATATTGCTGACGCACCCATTGCAAACCTGCTGCCTTCCATTACCGTGAACGTCGGTTATATCGGCGGCAGCGACCTGTTCAGGTACAGCAACCTGATCGTGCAGCAGTTTTCGGGCAATACCACCAACATCTCACAAACGTTCAAAGACTACGAACGTTATAACATCAACAATTCTGACGTGAACAACCAGTGGAGTGCCATTTATGCAACCACCCTGGCTGATATTGCGCAGATGATCCCCAAGGCAGAGGCACAGAACAGTCCTTACTATGCCGGCGTTGGCCGCCTGCTGAAAGCCTATATGTATCAACTCACCGTTGATGCCTGGGGAGATGTGCCCTATTCGGAAGCCATGCAGTTTTCCGCCAACCTGTATCCCAAATACGATGATGATGCGGATATCTATCCCGATCTCATCAAAACCATCGACACGGCTATCGCGAACCTGAATGAGCCCAGTTCGGTGTTTGTGCCCAACCAGAACACGACCATCTACGCTGGTGCCTGGACTACGATGCAAAAAAGATGGATACGTTTTGGCAATACACTGAAATTGCGCCTCTACATTCACTATACGCAAAAGGACCCGGCTTTCGCGACCAGTGGAATCACCTCGCTGATCAACAGCGGTGCTGAATTCATGAGCTCGAACGACGACAGTTTCCAAATGCCGTTTCTGGCTGAAGCAAGCCGCCAGAATCCGATTGCCAGCATTGAAGGCGGTCAGTTCAGGAATTCGTTCTTCCCCCATCGCTTTATCGTGAATATGATGAACGCAAATGATGATCCCCGCCGCGCCAACTTTTTTGTGCCCTTCCCTTACAACTCAAGTCCGTCGACATATAAGGGCGCCAGTGTGGAAGATGCGACCTCGGTGGCTTATTCGCGCCTGAGCTCTTATCTCAAGGGTGACGCCACCTACAACACCATTTCCATGAACGCCGATGGTTCCATCTCAGACGGATCGATTACCTGGGCAGGCAATGCGCCTACCCGCCTGCTTACTTTCGCCGAATACAATTTTATCCGGGCAGAAGCAGCGCTGACCCTGGGTGCGCCCGGCGATGCACAGGAGTTTTTCGAAGCGGGTATAAGGGCCTCGATGGGTGAAGCCGGGGTAAGTGCGGCACAGGAAGACGACTATGTTAGCAGAAAGGGAACGCTTGCCGGTACGCAGGCGCAACAACTGGAACAGATCATCAACGAAAAATTCATCGGCAACTTTGGCGTAGTGATGGAAAACTGGACCGATTGGAGAAGAACCGGCTATCCCGCGATCACTCCGCTTCCCATTTCCATTGCTGTGTATAACGAAATTCCGCGTACGCTGGTATATCCTCTGTCAGAAAGCAGCTCCAACCCGAATACACCGGCAAGGACTGATATGCTGAGCAGGGTATTCTGGGATACACGGAACTAAATTCAAATTGATACAACATGAGATTTGCTTCCTTGTTGGCAGCAGCCACCGTATGTTGCAGTACGGTGGCTACTGCCCAGTCTCCGGCGCCTGATAATACCTCCCAGGCCATGGCCGCTCTCCAAACGGCCAGAACCGAGCAGTACCGGCTGCTGGCTGCTAAAACAACCGATCAGCAAGCAATAATGGAACGAATGCTCGACCTGGGAATGTGGCAGGCCGTAGATTCTGTTTTGGCATTGCGCGGCAAAGATCCGGGCAGCCAATTGCTCAGGGCCGACCTGTTCATCCTGAATAATAATTTTTTCGCTGCGGCGAAACTGGTAGATGCGGTGCTGAAGCAGTCGCCCGGCATGGAGAAAGCCGTTCGTTTGCGCGCTTATCTCGATATGCAGGCATGGCGGCTCGAACAGGCAGCCACCAGTTGCCGTACCTACCTGGCAAAAAAGCCGTCTGAAAAAATGACGGTATTGCTGGGAAAGATCTATCTCCTGCAAAAGAAATACCCGGAAGCCATTCAGCTGGCAGATCAGTTGCTGGAAAAAAATCCTTCGCTGGCGGCCGCTTACCAGTTGAAAGCAGACGTCTATTTCTGGGACCAGCAGCCGGCAAAAGCAGAAGCGCCGTTGCTGAAATCACTGGAGCTGGATCCTTTCAATGCCGATGCCCGTTTTTCGTACGGTTATGCGATCTGGCGCCGGGTCGACGCCACCCAGCTGAACGCCATGGCCGCGCAATGGGAAGTGGCATTGGCGGTTAACCCGCTGCATTTCCAGACACACTGGCATTGGGGCAACGGGCATACCAACCTGACCTACGCCGACTATGCCGAACCGACCGACGACCAGGTGAGAGAACGCCTGAAAAAAGCAGATTCACTTTTCCAGACCGGGCAGTTCGCTGCGGCGATCGCCAGAACAGTTGAAGCGGAGAAAGAATTCCCGTCGTCGGTAATTCCTTTGCTGCACCGGGCTTCTTTGTATTATGCGAATTTTGACGACGCCAGCCTGATAAGGCTGGATTCGGCAGAAAATATATTCAAAAGAATACTGGCGCGGAAAAAACACTACGGACCGGCGCACAATGGCCTCTCTGCGGTCATCAAGTCGAAGCGTATTCCTTTCCTGGCCAATTACGAGGCTGTTACCAAACAGCTTAAACACCCGGCCATTACCGATATGGCATCTTTTGAACGGGTCTTTCCCGACGTGGCTTATTATCCCGGTACCATCGCCAAAGGCATGGTCTGGAACCAGATGTATACGGCAGTGGTCTACTTCCCGTTCCTCAGCAAAATGAACCGCCAGTTTCATGTACCGCCGCTGCACATCGACCTGGCAACGACGATGAACAGCCCTTCTTTCCGTGCCTCCACCACCTTCGATAACCGCCAGTGGATGGATATCCGCGGGGTGGGCAGCGGCGCAGCCGCCATCGAATACGTGGAAAGGGGCGCTTACGGCGAAAGAAACGTGGTGCTGCACGAATATGTTCACCTCTTCCATGGATCGGTGCTTACCGACGAAGAGAACAGGGCTGTACGCGCGCACTATTACAAGGCGATGAAGGAAAACCGTACGCTCGATTATTATTCGCAGAACAATGAAAGCGAATACCTGCGCGCAGACCTATCCCGCCTATTTCGAGCCCGTGAAAGTGCACCCGCTTGATTTCAAGTCGATGAATACCACCAACGATCTGAAAACAAAAGATCCGTCGATGTATGCTTTTCTCGATAAACTGGTGAAAAAGGAAAAGGCCTACCTGGCGGGCGACAAAAAAGCGATGGCCAGCAACTGGGCGCAGGTGTACCTCAACAACAGCCGGCAGCGAAATATAGATGCGGCCGCCGCGATGCGTTACCTGGATACAGCGTTGCAGTATGACGCTGCGTATATCCCGGCCATACTCGCTTATGCCCAACTGGCTTCGGGCCAGAAACAGTATGCAGTGGCAGAAAACTGGTTGAAAAAAGCGCAGCAGCTCAATGAGAAATATGCGCCGGTGTATACCGGATGGGCGGCGCTGGCGGCAGCCAGGGTGGAAGCAGGCGAACTGGATCAGCAACTGGGGCTCACTGAACAGGAGAACTGGCTCAACAAGGCGAAATCGCTCGAAACAGACTACCAGGAACAGGCCCGTATAAACGGTTTGCAGGGATCTTTATCAACGCTACGCCCGCAATGAGCAGGGGATCCGTAGCTGAAGAGTACGCGCCAACGGATCAGATATCTCTACTTACCTGCGCGACCGGAAAGACGATGCGCGCGCTTTTGCAGCGGCTTGCGTGCAGCAGGCGGCGACCAAAATCGATTGACTGCTGAAAGACCTGGTGATGAAAAAGCCCCAGAACTATGAGCTGCGAAATTATATGCTGCAGCGCTGATCAGCAAAACAATACCCGCCGGTCGCTACTTTGCAGGAAGCGCAAAGAATACTGGCGGCATCCAATAACGGCCGTTCCGATTTCGATCTGCTGCTGGCCGAGGCAGAACTTGGCCAGCAGCATACCACGCAGCCCAGGCTGCTGAAAAATTCCGGCACAGGCAGAAGCTGAACGAAACCGACCCTGCGTTTGGTAGTGTACTGGCAGGCGCGGGGCAAAAAGACCAGGCAAAATCCATTTTTGAAAAATTAAACAGGCGGGTTGCCGGCCTTATGCTCGAGTATAACAAACGGCTTCCGCTTCAGAAAATCATCTATTAATAACAATTCAACAGTAATGAAAAAGATCAGTTTTTTAGTAGTCCTTTCCGGATTGCTGGTCGGCCTGCTTATGCCCAGCGCGGTCCCGGCGCGCCATCCGGCTCGCGTCCGTCTGATTCCACACAGATGAAGGCCGTACCGGGCGGCAAAGATGATATAACGCTGCCTGCCAATACAACGGTGGTTACCAAACATGAAGTGACGGTTAAAGGTGTAAAGGTACCTTATACGGCTACCACCGGCACCCAGCCGGTTTGGAATGCCAGCGGAAAAGTGACGGCTTCGTTGTTTTATGTTTTCTACGAGCGTGCTGATGTAAAAGACAAGGCCAATCGTCCGCTTATCATTTCCTTCAATGGGGGTCCCGGTACCGCCAGCGTATGGATGAATATTGGTTTCACCGGTCCGCGTCGCCTCATGATCGACGATGAAGGTTATCCCGTACAACCGTATGGTATCCGTGAAAACCCGTATTCTGTGCTGGATGTTGCCGATATCGTTTTCATCGATCCGGTCAATACCGGTTTTTCGCGCATCCTCGACGAGAAAACACCTACTTCCACTTTCTTCGGTGTGAATGCCGATATCAAATACCTGGCCGAGTGGATCAGTGCTTTCCTGGGAAGGGTAAACCGCTGGGAATCGCCCAAATACCTGATCGGCGAAAGCTATGGCACCACCCGCGTATCGGGCCTGGCACAGGCGCTGCAAAGCACACAATGGGTGTACCTGAACGGTGTTATCCTGGTATCACCGACCGACCTGGGTATTGACCGTGAAGGCCCGGTTAAGAATGCCTCTTATCTGCCATATTATTCGGCTACAGCCTGGCATCATAAAGTGCTGGCATCTGACCTGCAAGGCAAGGAGCTGGAGCAAATGCTGCCCGAGGTGGAGAAATTTACCGTAGAAGAATACGCCCCTGCTCTTACCATGGGTGGTATGCTTTCTCCTGAAAAAAGAGACCAGATCGCCACCAAAGTAGCGCGCTACAGCGGCATTGACAAAAAAGTGATCCTCCAGAACAACCTGTATATCTCTACATCGCTGTTCTGGAAAGAACTGCTGCGCGATAAAGGACTCACTGTCGGTCGTCTTGACTCCCGCTATCGCGGTATCGACCGTGCCGATGCCGGCATCCGTCCCGATTACAACGCCGAGCTGACTTCGTGGTTAAACTCTTTCACGCCGGCAATCAATACCTACCTGCGGAACGACCTGGGTTTCAAAACCGACCTGAAATACTATATGTTCGGACCGGTTCACCCCTGGGATAACAGCAACAACCACACCGGCGACGACCTGAGCCTGGCCATGCATACCAATCCCAACCTGCACCTGCTCGTGTTGTCGGGTTATTATGACGGCGCCTGCGACTATTTCAACGCCAAGTACAATATGTACCAGATGAATGCAAGCGGCAAGCTGACCAACCGGATGCACTTCAAAGGCTACCGCAGCGGTCACATGATGTATCTCCGCACAGAGGACCTGCGCGACAGCAATGAAGCGCTGCGTGAGTTCATAAAAAACTCCATACCGGCTAAAAACACACCGGCTAAATATTAATGACAATTGAAAACCAGGGCTCCTCATTCTAAAACAGTAATCATGCAACGATTCAGCAGATGGATGCTATTATGCATAGCCATATTACAGTATTGCGGCGCTGGTGCGCAGCAGGTAACTGCATCGCCGCCCCGGCACGAAGGGGAGGGGCCCTGGCAACAATTGATCATTCGCGGCGTAACGCTGATCAACGGTACGCTGTCGCCACCGGTTGGCCCGGTTGACATTGTGGTTACCGGCAACCGGATCGCTGAGATCAGGAACGTAGGCGCGCCCGGCGAAATAGCGCCCGCCAACCGTCGACCGGCACTGGCACCGGGTGGCAAGGAGCTCAATGCAGAAGGTATGTACCTGCTGCCGGGTTTTGTAGATACCCATGCACATATCGGCGGCAGCCAGGCCCCGAATGCAGAATATGTTTTCAAGCTCTGGATGGCGCACGGCGTTACCACCATTCTTGATCCCGGCTCCATGACCGGATTGTCATGGGTGCTTGAGCACAAGCAGAAAAGTGAAAAGAATGAGATCACCGCGCCACGCATCAAAGCATACACGGTTTTCGGTCAGGGTTCCAGGAAACCGATCGCCACACCTGCCGACGCGGTAGAGTGGGTTCGGATGAATGCAAAGGCCGGTGCCGATGGTATTAAATTTTTCGGCTCCGCACCTGAAATAATGGATGCAGCGATCAGGGAAAACAAGAAGCTGGGACTGCGTTCAAAAATGCACCACAGCCAAACCGAGGTGGGCCGCTGGAATGCCATGCACAGCGCCCGTGCCGGCCTGACGTCGATGGAACACTGGTACGGACTGCCCGAAGCGTTGTTTAACGACCGCACCGTGCAGAACTATTCCCTCAAATACAATTACAGCAATGAATTCGACCGCTTTTCGGAAGCCGGTCAATTATGGCGGCAGGCAGCGCCTCCTTATTCCGACCACTGGAATAATGTGATGAATGAAATGCTGTCGCTCGATTTCACGATGAGCCCAACACTGGTTATCTATTCTGCCAACCGTGACCTGATGCGGGCAAGGCGGGCCGAATGGCATGAGCAGTACACCCTGCCTTCGCTCTGGGAGTTTTTCTCACCGGCGCCGGGCAAACACGGCTCTTACTGGTTCTCGTGGGGAACAGAACAGGAAATTGAATGGAAGGAAAACTACAGGTTGTGGATGACCTTCCTGAATGAATATAAAAACCGCGGCGGCCGTGTAACCGTTGGTACCGACGCCGGGTTTATTTACCAATTGTATGGTTTCGCTTATGTATCGGAGCTGGAGCTGCTGCGCGAAGCGGGCTTCCATCCGCTGGAAGTGATCAAGGCAGCAACGCTCAACGGCGCCGAAGCCCTGGGTATGGATAAGGAGATCGGCACGGTTGAAATCGGCAAGCTGGCCGATTTTGTAATCACCGACCAGAACCCGCTGGAAAATTTCCAGTTGTTATACGGTACAGGCGCCCTGGCCCTGGACGCCCAGCACAAACCGGTGCGGCTCGGCGGCGTTAAATACACGATTAAAGACGGTATCATCTATGATGCGAAGAAGTTGCTGGCCGATGTAGAGAAGATCGTGGAAGCAGAGAAAGCGAAGACCAACTATAAGATCAAACAACCTGGACAACTAAAATAAACAAACAAGTGAAAGACCAGCAGCAGCCGGAAGAAATGAAAAGAGAACTGGGCCTCTTAGACGCTACCATGCTGGTGGCGGGGTCCATGATCGGGTCGGGCATCTTTATTGTCAGTGCAGACATTGTTCGGCAGGTGGGGAGTGCGTGGTGGCTGTTGCTGGTCTGGTTGCTTACCGGTACCGTTACGCTTTTTGCCGCGGTCAGTTACGGCGAATTATCGGCCATGTTTCCGAAAGCCGGCGGTCAGTATATCTACCTGCGCGAATCTTACAACCGCTTTGTTGGTTTTTTATACGGCTGGTCGTTCTTTACCGTGATCCAGACCGGTACCATTGCGGCGGTTGGAATCGCCTTTGCGAAATTTGCCGCCTACCTGTTTCCGGCTGTCAGCGACCAGCATATATTGTTTTCGATAGGGAGCTTTCATTTCAATGCCGCACAGTTGCTGGCCATTGTGGTGATCGTGTTGCTGACCTGGGTGAACAGCCGTGGCATCCGAAACGGAAAGATCATCCAGACTACCTTAACCACGATCAAACTCTTATCGCTTTTCGGGCTCATCATTGCCGGATTTGTTTCTTTCAGGGCGGATGTGTGGCAGGCGAACTGGAGTTCCGTGGCGCCCGGCCGCTGGCTGGAAGGCGCGGCCAGTCCCGTACCCATTAGCGGCGCTATGTTGTTTGCCGGTATTACGGCGGCTATGGTGGGTTCGCTGTTTTCCAGCGATGCCTGGAACAACGTAACCTTTATTGCCGGCGAAATCAGGAATCCCACCCGGAATATCGGAAGAAGCCTCCTGTATGGTACACTGATCGTTACGGTTATATATGTACTCTGCAACGTTATGTATATCGGTACTTTGCCGATGAATGAAATTGCCCATGCGCCGGCCGACCGGGTGGCTGTTTCTGCCTCGCAGTATATATTCGGCAGCGGTGGCGCGCTGGTGATTGCGATCATGATCATGATCTCCACCTTCGGTTGCAACAACGGCCTGATCTTATCGGGCGCCCGTTTGTATTACAGCATGGCGAAAGACGGACTTTTCTTTAAAAGCGTAAGTACGCTCAACAAGGCGGAGGTGCCGGCCAAAGGGCTGTGGGTGCAGTGTGTGTGGGCTTCGTTTCTATGCCTGACCGGTAAGTACGGCGACCTGCTTGACTACGTGGTGTTTGTGGTATTGATCTTTTATATCCTGACCATTATCGGCATTTTTATTCTTCGCCGCAAACGGCCCGATATTCCCCGCAGTTACCGGGCTATCGGTTATCCCGTTATCCCGGCATTGTATTGCCTGGCGGCTATCAGCATTTGTATCGGCCTTATCATTTACAAAACGGCTACCTGTGGCTGGGGATTGGTGATTGTATTGCTGGGTATTCCTGCCTATTTTATTTTCCAGCGGTTGGAAAGGAATTAGTGGTTTGTGTTGAGCCGGCTGTCG
>JASGFZ010000051.1:0-14482 GCA_047605345.1 Flavihumibacter sp.
ATAAAGAGGATATGCCCCTGCGCGCGGCCCTTGCCGAGAAAGGAGGCCAGCTTCACCCGCTGCGCCTCGCCGCCCGACAGCGTATCTGACGACTGCCCCAGCTTTACATAACCCAGGCCCACATCGCTGAGGGCTTTGATCTTGCCGACCACATCTTTTTCATTCCTGAAAAATTCGAGGGCATCGTCCACGCTCATTTCCAGGATATCGTAAATGTTTTTTTCGTTGTAGGTTACTTCCAGCACTTCTTCCTTGAACCGTTTGCCGTGGCATACTTCGCAGGTCAGGTGCACATCGGCGAGGAATTGCATCTCTACGATCTGTTCGCCCTCGCCCTTGCAGGCATCGCAACGGCCGCCGTCTACATTGAACGAAAAATGTTTGGGCTGGAAGCCGCGCATCTTCGCCAGCGGTTGCGAAGCATAGAGGTCACGGATCTCATCCCACGCCTTTATATAGGTAACCGGGTTACTGCGCGATGATTTACCGATGGGGTTCTGATCAACCAGTTCCACCTGTGTGATGAAATCGATATCGCCTTCAATGGCGGTATGCAACCCGGCCTTATCGGTTCCTTCGCCTTTGAGCTTCATCAGCGCGGGATACAATATCTGTTTCACCAGCGTGGTTTTGCCGCTGCCGCTTACACCGCTTACCACCGTGAGCACACCCAGCGGAAATTCCACATCGATCTGCTGCAGGTTGTTCTGCCGGGCGCCCTTTACCGTTATCGAGCGTTTCCAGGGCCGCACTTTTGCCGGCGGATCGATGCGCAGCCTGCCCGACAGGTACTTGCCCGTCAGGCTTTGTTTATTGGCAACAATGGCATCGTAATCGCCTTCGGCCACCACTTCGCCGCCGAGGTGGCTGGCCAGCGGCCCCATATCGATGATATGATCCGCCTCGCGCATCATCAGCTCGTCATGCTCCACCACTACCACGGTATTGCCAAGATCGCGCAGGTTCTTCAATACGCGGATCAGCCGCGCGGTATCGCGGGCATGCAGTCCGATCGACGGCTCATCGAGTATATACAATGAATTGGTCAGGTTGGAGCCGAGGCTGCGCGTGAGCTGGATGCGCTGGCTCTCACCGCCACTCAGTGAATTGGCGAGCCGCGACAGGGTGAGGTAGCCCAGCCCCACGTCCATCAGCGTGGCGATGCGTGTTTCGATCTCGAGCAAAATGCGTTTGGCCACGGTGCGGTCGTAATCGCTGAGCGCCAGGTGTTGGAACCAGGTCTGCAGGTCGCGCACGGGCATTTCGCAAACCTCACCGATGTGTTTGCCACCCACTTTCACATACAGGGCTTCCTTGCGCAGGCGATAGCCTTCGCAATCGGGGCAGGTGGTGCGGCCGCGGTAACGCGCCAGCAACACACGGTACTGCACCTTGTATAAATTCTGTTCCACCTCTTTGAAAAAATCATGGATGCCCAGCGCTGTGCCCGCCCCCTGCCAAAGTTGTTTGTATTGTTCTTTGGTGAGGTCGCCGATGGGTTTGTGAATGGGAAAGCCGTTGGCCCTGGACGCCTTGATGAACTGCTCTTTCCACCAGCCCAGCTTCTCGCCTTTCCAGGGCGCTACACCGCCTTCGTACACACTTAACCGTTTGTCGGGTATGACCAGGTCTTCATCGATGCCCAATACCTGCGAAAAACCTTCGCAGGTGGGGCAGGCGCCGAAGGGGTTGTTGAAAGAGAAGAGATTGGGCACCGGCTCTTCAAACACGATACCATCCAGTTCAAACCGGTTGCTGAAATGCAGGGGCTTGCCGTCGTTGACCAGCAGGCCGATCTCGCCTTCGCCTTCATAAAAAGCCGTACTCACCGAGTCGGCGATGCGGTGCAGGTCATCTTCGTCAAAATCTTTGGCCACCAGCCGGTCTATCAGCAGGTACACCGGCTTTTTGGCCGATGGCTTCCAGGTTTTACCGTTGGCCATATTCTGCAGCAGGTCGTCGACCGATAGTACCGCACCGTCATAAAGGCGGGTAAAGCCTTTTTGCAGCAGGATGCTCAGCTCCTCTTCTGCCGAACGGTGCTGGTGCTGGCGGAAAGGAACCACGATCTGTACCTTATCGCCTTTCGGCAAGGCATGGATGGCATTCACCACATCGCTTACATCGTCTTTCCGCACCACGCACCCCGACACCGGGCTGATGGTTTTGCCCGTGCGGGCGTATAATAAACGTAAGTAATCGTAAATCTCCGTCATGCTGCCCACGGTGGAACGGGGTGTGCGGGTGATCACTTTCTGTTCGATGGCGATTGCGGGGCAGAGCCCGCGGATATAATCCACGTCGGGCTTATTCATGCGCATCAGGAACTGCCGCGCATACGCACTCAGGCTTTCGGCATACCGGCGCTGCCCTTCGGCGAACAGTGTATCGATGGTCAGCGAGCTTTTGCCCGAGCCCGATACACCCGTTACCACCACCAGTTTATTGCGGGGAATGGAAACGTCGATATTCTTCAGGTTGTGTACACGTGCGCCTTTTATATATATATCCAATACGCCTGTTGCGGGCGGAGAAATGGTCTTGCTCATAGTAGTATTACAAAAGTAGGAAGGGTCGGTTCAAAAAAATTTTTAACAGACTATTGTTTATTTGAAAATATTACTATCTTGGTCTTCCGTTAAGTCCAAACAGAGAAAAACCAGCTCAATCCGCTATCGTAAAACTACCATAGACGATTTCGTTTTTCTCCTACGGCTTAAGGGTTTTCCAATATTCTGATTTTTGCCTGTAAACCTATATCAATAAAAAAACCGTAGAAGTTTATGAAATCCATCTCTACCAAGACCGACAATGAACTCATCCATCTGTTTATCGATGGCGACATGAATGCCCTGGAGACCCTGATTCTCCGTCACAAAGACAAGTTGTACACTTCCATCCTGTTCATGGTTAAAGACAAATATCTCGCCGAAGATATTTTCCAGGATGTTCTCATCAAAATTATCGACACGCTTCGCGGCGGCCGCTACACCGAAGAAGGAAAATTCCTTCCCTGGGCCATGCGTATCGCACACAACCTTTGCGTGGATCATTTCCGCAAGGTGAAGCGTACACCCGCTATCAAAACCAGCGACGACCGCGATATTTTCGAGGTGATTAATTTTACCGAAGACGGCGCCGATGTGAAATTGATGAAGCGCCAGAGCCACGACCGGGTTCGCAAAATGCTCGACCTGCTGCCGGAAGACCAGCGCGAGGTGATCATTCTGCGTCACTATGCAGAGCTCAGCTTTAAAGAGATCGCCGCCCTGACCAATTGCAGCATCAATACGGCGCTCGGCCGGATGCGTTACGGGCTGATCAACCTGCGCAAAATGATGACCGAAAAAAATATTGCACTTTAACTTTTTTGTAATCGGCTGACTGGGTAATTTCACGCCAGCAAACGAAAAAGATAATGTCATTCTGCAGCTCCCTCTGACATCTCTTTCAGCTTGCCCGTTGGAAGGCTGTTGCAGAATGACGACTAATTGAGAGGTGGCCACCCGGCCGCCTCTTTTTTTGTGCAGCCGGATACAAAAACCCGCACAAATAACGGCTATGGCTGCAACGCTTCCAGGTACCGGGCAATGATCCGCCTGTCGCCCGCCGTTTTTGCCAGGGAAAGGGCCGTTTCATAATATCCGATGGCCTTTTGGGTGTCGATGCCGGTGTACAGGTTTCCCAGCAGGGTATGATAAAAATGATAGTCGCCCAGTTCAAGCTTCACCGCTTCAGCAATCGCTTTTTCCTTGCCCCTGGTTTTCGACAGCGCGTACACCCGGTTCAGGGCAATTACGGGCGAATGCTCCAGTTGCAGCAACCGGTTGTACAGCTGCAGGATATTTTCCCATTTATCTGCGCCATCGTTTTTTTTGCAGTGCCAGTAAGCGATGGACGCTTCGAGGTGATACCTGCTTACCATTGGTCCGCTGGCGCTTTTAACGAGATAATAGTTTCCCCGCGCAATCAAATCATCGTTCCATAAACTTCGGTCCTGGTCGTAATAGAGAATCATTTCACCCGCCTCATTCAGCCGCGCATCAAACCTGGAAGCGTGGAAGCACATCAGCGACATCAATGCATTTACAGATGGCTTGTTCGTCTTTTCATTTTCGAGTAAAAAAAGATTGAGGCGCATGGCTTCCACGCAAAGCTCCTTTCTAATTCCTTCTTTCCTGGAAACGGAATAATAGCCTTCATTGAACAGCAGGTAAAGCGTGGCGAGCACCGCATCCAGCCGGGAGTCGATTGCCCGTTCATCCGGCAGCTCCATCGGCATACCAACACTTCGCAGCTTTTCTTTGGCCCGCTGCAAGCGCTTCACAATTGTTTCGCGGTTCGTCAGAAAAGCGGCTGCTATTTCTTCTATGCCAAAGCCGCAAAGCACCCGGAGCGCCAGCCCAACCTGGTAAGCCGGCGGAATGACCGGGTTACAAACAGCAAACATCATCCGCAGGGTGCTGTCGTTGATATTCCCGGCCGACAGATCAATTTCACAGGCTTCGAAGCCGGCTTGCGACGAAGACAGCTCTTTGGCTATCTTCTCTGAAAAAAGCCTGTTACGCCTGAGGTAATCTTTCGTTTTGTTTTTTGCCACCACATATAACCAGGCAACGGGATCGGCGGGTATGCCCTTGAGTCCCCAGGTTTCTGCCGCCAGCAGGAAGGTATCATTTACCAGGTCTTCGGCCGCTTCTATGTGAACAATACCAAAGGCCTTGCACAGCACGGAAACAATTTTCCGGTACTCTGTCCTGAACAGATCGGGAAGCAACAGGTCTTCTGGCATAGAACACAATAAACGATTTTTTCAGCTCAGCGCCATGATATCGCGCACTTCAACGGAGCCGCCCATTTGGAATACCGGACATCCTTCGGCCAGCTTCACCGCTTCCTGCAGAGAGCCCGCCTTCGCAATAACATAACCGCCCACGATTTCTTTCAGCTCGGCATAAGGGCCGTCGATGGTGCTCTTGTCTGCCTTCAGCGTCTTTCCTTCAAAACCAAGCCGGTTGGCGCCCACAAATTTCCCCTGGGCGGCGATGCCCCCGATCCAATCCTGCCGTTGCCTGATGCTTTCCTGGATCTGTTCGGGCGATAAAGTCATACCGGGAACAGGTGCATACCTGAAGATCATCATGAATTCTTTCATCGTAACTGATTTTTAGTAGTTTGAAAAATGACGTTTAAGTCGTTTCTGCTAATACTACGAACCGGTTGCTGCGATATGGACAAATCCGGAAAAAAAATTATCAGCGTTCAAACATCAACAAAGAGCGCACCGGTAGTCCTGTACCGGTGAGCCGGCTCATGGTATTCAGTGTATATTTGAATAAACAACCCCATGTTCAAAAACTATTTGAAAATTGCCTTCCGCAGCCTCGCAAAGCGAAAAAGCTACAGTTTCATCAACATACTGGGCCTGGCCACCGGCATGGCTATATGCCTGCTGATTGTGCTGTTCATCAATGACGAGCTGGGCTTCGATGACTTTCATGAGCAGGGGAAGGATATTTACCGCATGGTGGTAAAACGGCAATATCCCGGGCGCACCACTTCTTATGCCATCATCCCGCAGTCTTATGCCTATGCCGTTAAACAGGAGTTGCCCGAAGTGCGTGAAGCCGTTCGTGTTTTTGACCTGCTCGGCGGTGGCGTTTTCCAACTGAAATACGGCGATAAAACATTTGAAGAAAAGAGAATGCTGGTGGCAGATTCCAATTTCTTCCGCGTATTCAGCGCCCGCCTGCTGGCCGGTAACAAGGAAACGGCGCTCAGCCACGCCAATTCGGTAGTGCTGAATGAAACCACCGCCAGGAAATACTTTGGTTCCGATGAACAATCGCATCGGCAAGTTGCTGCTGCCCGAAGGTGTAGACGCCGATCCGCTGCAGGTGACGGCCGTGGTGGCCGACTGGCCCGACAACAGCCACCTCAATTTTGATCTGCTTATCACCACCGTGGGCAATGCCCCTACCTATGACGTTAACTATACAGGCTTCGCGGCCTATACCTACCTGCTGCTCAACACGGGTGTTTCACCGCCCTCGGTGGAAGCGAAATTTCCAGCGCTCATCGAAAAATATGCCGCCGGCGATATTGAAAAGAATTTCGCGCAATCCTACAGCCAGTTCCAGGCAAACGGAAACGGCTACACGTACTACCTGCAGCCTTTACAAAAGATCCACCTGCTGTCTAACCTCGAAAACGAATACCGGCCCAACGGCAGCCTGCGGGCTGTATATGTTTTTGCCGTGGTGGCTGTTTTCATTCTTTTTATTGCCTGTATCAATTTCATCAATCTGTCTACCGCCCGCTCTACCGAAAGAGCGCGGGAAGTGGGTATCCGGAAAACCTTTGGTTCCGAAAAAAAATCGCTCATCAGCCAGTTCCTCGTTGAATCTACTGTTTTGAGCCTTGTAAGCATGTGCATCGCCCTACTGCTCGCATTCGCCCTGCTGCCTTTTTTCAACCAGGTGTCGGGCAAACATTTACGGCTGTCGGTATTCTTTACGCCGGCAAACAGCGCCGTGCTGCTACTGCTGACCATTGTCACCGGGTTGCTGGCCGGCCTCTACCCTGCCTTGATCCTGTCGTCTTTCAAACCCATACAGGTGTTAAAAGGCAAATTCAGGTCCACCGGTTATGGCCTGGCTTTGCGCAACGGCCTGGTTGTTTTCCAGTTTGCCATTTCCGTTGTGCTGATCGTTTGCACCATCATTGTTCATTCGCAGATGGACTTTATGACCAGCGGCGGCGAGCTGGGTTTTCAGAAAGACAATACGATCATTATCGAAAGAGCCGACCTGCTGAACGACAAAATAAAAACCTTCAAAACCTCGCTGCTGCAGTTGCCGGGAATAGCCAATGTTACCGGCGCCAGCGCCTTCCCGGGGCAGGCAAATTATTTCGGCGTCAACTGGATAGCGCCGGGCAACCGGGAACCGATGACGGGCCGCGGCATTGTTACCGACGACCAATACCAAAGCACCCTGGGCCTGCAATTGAAAGAAGGCCGTTTCTTTTCGAAAGATTTTCCCACCGATTCGCTCGCGGTGGTGTTAAATGAAAAAGCCGTTGCCGAACTGGCGCTGGAAAAACCTGTGGGTGCCCGGCTGACCAGCCGCGACAATTTTGCCAACGGCAAAAACGGCGAGCCGCTTACCTATACCGTTATCGGGGTACTGAAAGATTTTCATTACCAGTCGCTCCGTACCAATATTACTCCCCTGGTATTCGCCAGCTCCGCCCGGTTCAACGACCAGGCACCGTTTTTAGCCGTGAAAATAGAAGCGGGCCATTTCAAAACAGCGATTGCCGCATTGGAGCAAACCTGGAAAGAATTCATAAAAGACCGGCCCTTTCACTACTCCTTTCTCGATAAAACGGTAGAAGCACAATACCACGCCGAGCAAACCATGCAAAGCATATTCAGCTTTTTTGCCTCGCTGGCCATCTTCATCGCCTGCATCGGTTTATTGGGACTGGCAGCTTATACCACGCAGCAACGCACCCGCGAAATAGGCATCCGGAAAGTATTGGGCGCCTCTACCGGCACCATTGCAAAAATGTTGTGTATTGGATTCATGCGGCTGGTGATCATCGCTTCGCTCATTGCTTTTCCCCTTGCCTGGCTGGCCATGCACCGCTGGTTGCAGGATTTTGCCTACCGGGTATCTATCGGCTGGCAGGCATTTGCGGCAGCCGGCATACTGGCCATTATCGTGGCGCTGGCAACCATCGGTTTCCAGGCATTGAAAGCAGCTACGGCAAACCCGGTTAAGAGCCTGCGAACGGAGTAATGTAAACAACATATAACAAGATGGATACATTCGGACATGACAAGGTCATCATCAGCATGGTATGAGCGGCATCACTCATTTGCGAAGGTATCGCCGTTATACATCGTCATCTATGGGTTCACCTCTTGTGGTGCACGCTGATACTGCTGATCGGCTTCTGGTGGTGGAGTATCGCCTCAACACCATCATGGCATTTCGGGTCGTACCTGTTCATCATATTTTACATCACCTGCAGGCATCATCCTGATGCCCGACGATTCAGCATACGCGGCTACGATTATTATAGACCGGGCTATTTCCCGCTGGCTGGTTTTCCTTCACCTGGGCGATACTTTACTAAAGGGGGTGACATTCTCCAGCCTGGGAACGGAATACCCCTTTCGATCGCGGCTCATTTCGTGCAGCCTGGTGGCCTTCCGCACAGGAAGGAATGGATTCACGCAGCACTGGCGCTGGCTTTTATCGGTAGGCCAGAACTTACACCCTTCAATTACCGCGCCGGCGCAGCATACGCACAGTAAACCATATCCGCGTCGCAGTCGGCCTGCAGTCCCTCCCAACGCATCTTCCGCTGCATTATCCGTAAGTATCCGCGCATCACCGGTGCGCATTCTTACCGCATTCCAGCCATTCCAGGTAAGCCGCCACATGGCGTATAACCTACCGGCGGAACAGCTTCTTCGGGCGACACGATCGCATACAAGGCTGCGAGCGTTTTTGAAGTTCTCGGTCTGGAAAGTGATGTACTTGTCGCACCGTTTTTATTTCCACTTTCGCCTGCCGCATTCGTATAAAAACTGTCGGCATGGGCAGCAGTCCTGTCATCGACATACAACGACACGAGGATAAAATCTTTTTCGATCATTTCCTGCACTTCAGGCCGCGTCCATACATTTTCTTCCATCTTGCGGCAGTTCACGCAGGCCCAGCCGGTAAAGTCGATAAGCAGGGGCTTGCCGGTCTGCTTGCTCAGTGCAAGGGCCTTTTCATAGTCGTTAACCACCTGCGCTTCCACGCCCTTTCCTTTAACCGATCCTTCGCCGTACACGCTGTAATGCAGGGGCGGCGGAAAACCACTTACCAGGGCACGGTTGGCCCAGGGTGTATTGGTAACGCCGGGCACGAGGTATAAAGCGAAAAGGAGAAAAGCCGTTGCCAGCAGCTTGCGGCCCACACCCAGTTTAGCCGGCGGCGGGTCGTGTTTGAATTTCAGTATTCCAAACAGGTACAAGGCGGCCGCCAGCGAGATCAGCACCCATAAACCAAAAAACACTTCCCGTTTGAGAATGCCCCAGTGCATCACCAGGTCGGCGTTCGACAAAAATTTGATCATCAGCGCCAGCTCCACAAAAGCGAATACCATTTTCACCGTGGTCATCCAGCTGCCCGAGCGGGGCAGGTGCGACAGCCATTGCGGAAACAGCGCAAACAAGGCAAAGGGCAGGCCAGGGCCAATCCGAAACCGGCCATCGCCACCGTCAGCTGCAGGGCGCCACCGTCCTGGTTCAGCGCGCCCACCAGCAGGGTGCCGAGAATGGGGCCGGTACAGCTGAACGATACAATCGCCAGGGTCAGCGCCATAAAGAAGATACCGCCGATGGTGCCCATATTCGATTTCTCATCTACCTTATTGGTCATGCCGCTGGGCAGCGTGATCTCAAACAGGCCGAAGAAAGAAAGCGCAAATACGAGAAAGATAAGCGCGAATGCCAGGTTCAGCCAGGCATTGGTGGAAATATTATTGAGGACGTCTTCACTGCCCGCATCGAGAAAATAAAACGGGATGCTGAGCAACACGTAAATCAGGAAAATGAAGAAGCCGTAAAGAAAGGCATTGCGGATGCCCTGCCTGCGGGTGGGCGCACGCCGGGTGAAAAAGCTCACCGTGAGGGGGATCATGGGAAAGGTGCAGGGCATGATCAGGCCGATGAGCCCGCCGATAAACCCCAGCACAAAGATCGACCACAGCGCCTTCGTTTCGGCGTGCTCGCCACCGGTACCCCCGCAGTTCGCCGCGGGGTTTTTGGTATCGATAAGGCTCCTGAGGATCGCCGCATTGCCCGTAGCGGATCCCTGCAGGGCAGTAGTGGCAGCCTGTACCCGCCCGCCGGCATCTACCGTAAACTTAAACGGCAGCTCTTCCGGGCCCACTACTGCTTCTCCCTTCAGCGCCATATACGACAGGTGGCCCTTTATGGCGGCGCCGGGCTGAAGGCCGCTCACCGGCACTTCCAGTTCAACCTTGTTTTCGAACGATTTCAACACCACGTTATCGAACAATGGCTCGGGCTTTTCGATCACTGTTCCTTTTTCGGCAATGGCGCCGGCTGTGCCGGTAAACGACGAATCGAATACGATCCGGCTATTGGGCTGGTCGTCGGGCATGGAAACGGAATACATTTTCCAGCCGGGGCTGATGGTGCATACAAATACCAGCACATCGCCGCCGGGCTGGTGCTTTACGGCGGTTCCTATCTGAACAGGAGCAGTTTCAGGCGTTTGCGCAAAGCCGGCTGAAACAACCAGCACCAGCAGGGCCAGTGCGGCCAGTAATTTATTGATCATATTGGTTCGGTCGGGTTAGCCGCCTACAGCGACCTTAAAATTAACAGTAGAAGGTGGCAGGCATTCGTGGTCGTTGCAAACCATAAATTCAACCTTTCCGGCCAAATTGGTTTTTGCTTTGCCTTTCACTTTTACCTGCTGCACAAAAGTGACCGACTTTTCAAAATAACGAACATCTGATTTGAAAGCATCTTCAAACTTCTTCACCATCTTACCGTTTTCCTTTACCTGTCCTGCGAGGGTCAACAGGGGATTTTTGGTAAAATCAAAGCTGGTGGGCAGCGGGCCGTCGCCCGCATGCTGGCTGTAAATATGGTAGTTGCCACCTACCTCGGCAATCATATGCACTTCGTAGGTATCGGCGCTTACCTTTTTGGTTTCGAAAGTCCATTTTACCTGCTTGTCGCTTTGGGCGAAAGCAAATACAACAGCCACCAGCAGAAGTAAAGTAGCAGAGATTTTTTTCATACCGCAAAATTGGCAGAAATTCTCTAAATGTTATTGTAAAAATAATCACCCTGCGGGCTTACATCAGCAGGGATTTCAGCACCAGGCGCCCGTCGGTATTGCCCAGGGCTTCGGAAGCAGCCCTTTCGGGGTGCGGCATCATGCCGAAAACATTGCCTCTTTCGTTCCGGATACCGGCAATATTACGGGTGGCGCCATTGGGGTTGGCCTGGGGGGTCACCTGCCCGTTTTCGTCGCAATAGCGGTAAATAACCTGGTTATTGGCTTCAAGGGCATCGAGCACACGCTCTTCGGCAAAATAGCGTCCTTCGCCGTGCGCGATGGGGATTTTCAGCGCTTTTTCCGCCCCCTGGCCCGACAAATGGATGTTTTTACAGATAAACTGCTGGTTGGCATTCCGCAGCAGCACACCGGGCAGCAGGCCCGACTCGCACAGTATCTGGAAGCCATTGCAAACACCCAGCACTTTTCCGCCGTTATGGGCAAAATCGATCACCTGCTGCATCATGGGGCTGAAACGGGCGATGGCGCCGCAGCGCAGGTAATCGCCATAAGAAAAGCCGCCCGGCAGCACAATGCAGTCTTCCTTCGAAAAGGCGCTGAGGTCACGGTCTTTGTGCCAGAGCATAACCACCTCCTGCCCCATATCATGGGCCAGTGCATCATGCATATCGCGATCACAATTGGAACCGGGAAAAACAACCACGCCGAACTTCATAACGGAAATTTAAAGGGCTAAAATACAAATAGTTTGTGGTTTGTGGTCTGTGGTTTATGGTTGCTGCCGCGGGTGCAGCATGCATATCGGCGCATGCCGGAGAAACCACACCCGCCCCTCGAGAACCCAGCACTTCTACCCGCCCCCGCACGCGGCAGCAACCATAAACCACAGACCACAAACCATAAACTCACAAATAGTTCACCAGCACCGCAAACCCGAAAACCACCCAGTGCAGGATCAGCGGGAACAGTTTTTTCTGGGGAAAATAATAAGCGGCGGCATGGAAGCTGGCCAGGGGAATGGTGCTCAGGAACCAATGCTGGTAGTTGTTGCCCGGGTTCACCAGGATGATCAACAGGCTTACGATAAGGATCGACAGCACCAGGCTCCAGCACTTGCGCACCTGGATCAGCATTTTATTGAGGTTGTCCTGCACCAGCCAGCCGCCCACCAAAAAGGGCAGCACCATCAGCAGGATGCCCAGCGTGATCCAGATCGACACCGGCAACCGCGGCAGGTGAAAGCTGATCTGGGGCACCAGCTCGTTGGGCTGGAAATTATTCGTGAGGTAGAGTACGATAAACAGGAAATAATAAGGCGTCAGAAAACCCACGATGCTGATCACAAATTCACCGATCCGGATGGGCCGGGTAATCACGATGGCCAGCAGCAGCAATACCAGGTAGGCCACACAGGGACTGTACAAAAGCGGCAGCACCCCCACCACCAGGCTGGTATTGAAAATGGCGGTGAGCGGCCGGCTGCTGTTGTACCAGCCTGCCATGCTGTAAAATACCCAGATCAGCAGCAGGTTTACGATCATGGTGCTGGAAAACTGGTTCCATTCGGGCAGCAGCGACGATACCAGCAGAAAGGCCATGCCCACCAGGAAATTGGGTTTGGGAAACAGCTTGGTGGCATTGGCCACCCGGTTCAGCAGGCTGGCCTGCACAAAAAGCAGCAGGAAAGCCAGCAGCCCGTACAGCCAGCCCTGGTCGCCCGCAAACGGATGCAGCACCCGCAGCAACAGGTTATACAGGTAGTTGTCTTCCGCCTGCCGCAACGGGGCGGTTGAATGCAGAAAAAGGGGGAATTTAAGGGCCAGTCCGTAGAACAGCAGTATAAACGCATTGCCCGGATTCTTCTGCCGGAAAACTCCAATCACAGTGTTTCGGTTTAAAAGTCTATCCTGGCAAAGCACAGGTAATTCCTGTACAGGCAGGGGATGATTAACTGCCGCGCACTGACCTGCTTCGCAAACCTGGGCATGAATTCATATCCTTTATCAAGGTTTTTATAAGTCGGATACCGGGTCAGCTTTCCCGCCGCATCAATACTCTGGTCGGTCAGTACAAAAGTTCTGCGTTCGAAAGTATTAAAAAGAAAGTGCACTTCACTGCCGGTGTTCATATTTCCGTAAGAAATCAGGTTATCCGTTTCGTCGTCGAACTGGCTTTTGTTGATCACATTGCTCCATTCCAGGCGGTTGTCTTTGTCGAACGACAGCACCAGTACGTTGTCGGCGAAGAAGCGCGTCTGGCTGGGCGCATTCCAGCCGTAGCGGCTCCAGGGCATGGACCAGGGGCTGTAATAGGGCGACCAGTAACCATAGCCCATCGGGCTCATCCAGGGGTTGCCGTAGCCCATATAATCCCAGCGGTTGAAATTATTATAACGCGACGTGGTGTACAGCGATTCGCTCACCACCGCATAGCCGCCGTCTTTACGGGTATAGATATTTTTAATATAAAAATCGTTCAGGGCCGTTTTGCGGCTGGCTTCATCGCCCTTGGCCAGTACCCTGATCTCTTCATTGAAGAAGATGGCCGTATCCATGATCTTGGTATTGGTGGCTTTGTCCCAGTTCACCACATACAGGCCTTCCATATTGCCTCTTTTCTGGCGGCTGTAGAAAGAGCTCATCAGGATCCGGTTATTGCTGTTATCGATCTTGATCATGATATTGTCGAGCACCTGTTTGCCGATATTCACATCGCGCTGGCTGAAGCCGAGCGAATCGGGGTATTTGATCAGCATATCCACCGAAGCAATCGCATCGTTGTTGTTGCCGGCCCGCTGGAAACGGCCCACCACCAGCTCGCCGGCATTGCTGAGCTGGAAATCGGAGAAGTATTCGTTTTTATCGGCCATTGCCACTTCCGAGCGGTTACGGGTGATCAGGCCCAACTCACTGTTGTAGAGAAAGGAGGTGACTACAAAATTGCGGGGATTGCTGCTGTTCACCTTGAACAACATGATCTTCTGCTTGTCGTCGCTGTTTACAACCGTATATATTTTGTTATTCGACGAGCTGTTCACCTCGGTGGTGTCGAGGGTCAGCGGTGTTCCCGGATCCTGCCGCCCGCACCCAGCACCACCTGGTCGCAAAACCACTCTTTTTTCTGGTACTGGTAAAACAGCAGGATGCGGTCGGGATACGCGATATAATCCACGTTGATCAGCTTGTCGGGCACAAAATCAAGGCTGATGGTTTCTTTGAGCTTCATGTCGTCGCCATACACACCTACTACATGGTCGTTCCGGTTGTTTTTATACACCAGCACATCGGCGCCTATTTTCCCCATAATCTCAAAATTCGTACGGCGGGAATCGTCTTTTGACGGCTCGGAATACTGTATGCGGGGTATTTGCGAAAAAACCCGCGGCACGGCAACAAGCAATAGGCTGAACAACAAAAGCCTGGTTTTCATTCGTTCTGTTTTAATAAAGGTAGATCGGTATTCGTATATATAAGATACAGACAAATTTATTTTTAACTATAACTTTGCAGGATACGGCGGCGGCAGCCGGCGGCATTTTAATAATCCTACTGTGGGCAAACACACGAATAAAGCTACGCTGGCAGGCCTGGTAGTAGCTTTGGGTATCATCTACGGTGACATTGGCACATCTCCCTTATATG
>JASGFZ010000052.1:0-14436 GCA_047605345.1 Flavihumibacter sp.
AGCTGATACGGCTTTGCTGACGGGTAAGCGACAGGTTGAATTCATTGAATTCGGCCTGCGCTGCACCATAGTCCTGCTCGGCAGACCTGTAGGCAGCCTCGGCGGCCACCAGTTTCTCGCCGGTTTCCCCGATCAGTTGCAGCAGTTCCTGCAACTCCTGCCTGGTGCCGGCAATCGAATCATGGGTATTGGCTAACTGTTGCTGCAATTCTTCCAGGCGAACCCGGCTGGTTGATTGCAGGGCATGCAGGTTTTCCACCTTGTTCTGCAGGGCGAAAACCTGGTTGTTCAGGTTATTGATGTCCTGCTGGCATTGTTTGATGGCCTGTTCTTTCAACTGTTCGTTGAAGCCGATGACCATATTGTGCTTTTCCTGGATGTTTTGTTTGAGCTTGTCGACAACAGCGTTTTGCGCGGCAATCGATTCGCTGAGCTTTTCGAGGTTTTTTGCCCGGCCGATCTTTTTCCCTTCGAACAAGCCTACACTGCCGCCGGTGATGCTGTATTTCCCTTTTACGTATTTCCCGTTTTTTTCGAGGATCACCGCGCCGTTGCTGTTCTCGAGGGCCGATTCATCTTCGGCGATAAACACATTTCCCAGCAGGTTTTCGGCCAGGGGCCTGAACCGGTCGTCCACTTCGATCACCTGCATGGCCGGAATGGCGCCTTCCGGCCGGTGTACGGTATTATTATTACCCGCCACTTTATCGAGCAGGAAAAAGTTGGCCTTTCCTTTTTTATGGGCATCGAGCAGGTGAATGGCCTGCAGGCCTTCTTCCAGGTTGTTGACCACATAATAGTTCAGGAAGGGTTCCAGCACGTTTTCCACCGCCGCCCTGTATTCTTCCTTCACATAAATGATATCGGAAAGAATGGGTGCCGCATGGTTCCAGGCCGGGTTTTTATGCAGGAACTTAACACTTTCCGGGTAGCCTTCCATCGAATCGATAAGGCTTTTCAGGAGGTCGAATTCGTTCTTGCGCGCGTCGAGCTTGCGGCTTTCTTCTGCCAGCTCCTGCCGCAGCAACTCAAGGTCGCCCTGTGTGGCGAGGATCTGCTCTTTGGTGCGTTCGTGCTGTTCCTGCAGTTGCCGCAGGTCGCGCTGGCGTTGTTCCAGTTCTTTTTCTTTGGTGCCCTTTTCTTCCTCCAGCTGTTTTACCTGCGATGCCCGGTTGCTGCGTTCATCTTCCAGCTGTGTAATGCCGCGCTGCAGGTTGGATATGGAGGTATCGGCAACGGCTACTTTCTTTTCTGCTTCAAACTGGCTGCGTTGTATCTGCAGGTTTTCACCGCGGATGCCATCCAGCAGCTGCCTTTGCTCATCAAAAATTCTTTTCTTTTCGTCGCTGGTTTGTTTATAGGCGTCGAGCTGCGATTCAAAGGTTTCGAGTTTGGCTTCTTCTTCGCCCACCTGACGGGTGCTGAAGGCAATGCTTTCTTCCAGTCCCCTGAGCTGCGAGCCGCTTTTTTCGAGGAAGGCGGTGAGGCTGCTCTCCCGCTCTTTTAAGAAATTCAGCCGTTGTGCGGCGAGCTTCTTGTCGTTTTCCTTTGAACCGAGCACCTGCTGCAGCTCATTGAAAGCGTGCTGCATGCCCTGCAGCGCTCTTTCTTTTTCGATGAATCCCAGCTTTTCCTGTTCCAGGGCGGCTTCTTCGGTAGCGATACCGGCTTCCAGCTGGTGCTTGCGGTCGGTTTCGGCAGTTGTCTGTTCCGTCAGCTCGCGGTAAGTCAGGTTAAATCCTTCAAGCGACGCGATGGCCAGCTCTACAGCCAGCTCCTTATAGTCTTTTTTGATCTCGTAATACTTCTCAGCTTTTTTAGCCTGGTTTTCCAGGCTTTTCAGCTGGTTGTTGATCTCGAAAAGCAGGTCTTCGATGCGGGCAAGATCCTGCTCGGTGGCGTCCAGCTTTTGTTTGGCTTCTTTCTTCCGTGTTTTATAAATGGAGATGCCGGCGGCCTGTTCCAGCATGCGCCGGCGGCTGTTGTCTTTGTCTTTGATCAGGTCGTCGACCATTCCCAGTTCGATGATGCTGTAGCTGTCGGTAGAAACGCCGGTATCGAGAAAAAGATTCTGGATGTCTTTCAGGCGGCAGCTTACATCGTTGAGCCGGTATTCGCTTTCGCCGCTTTTGTAAAATTTGCGGGTGATGGTAACCGTGTTGAATTCGGTCGGCAGCAGGTTTTTGGTATTCTCGAAGGTGAGGCTTACCTCTGCCAGTCCGGAAGCCGAACGGGTTTTTGACCCGTTGAAAACCAGTGACTCGAGGTTCTCCGACCGCAGCTGGCTGATCTTTTGCTCGCCGATCACCCAGCGGATACTGTCAATGATATTGCTTTTACCACAGCCATTAGGCCCCACAATACCAGTGATATTCTGGTCGAACAGCACCACGGTTTTGTCGGCAAAACTCTTGAACCCTTTAATTTCTAAACTCTTTAAACGCACTCTGAACCAAATTTAGCGGGTAGCAAATATAGGGTAGATAACATCTAAAATGCCAAAGAAGGCGGGTGCTGCGATATTTAGACACCTTTTATACACAAAGCCGGCGGCCTTGTATTTCAGATATTTTTAGGTTACTTTTGCCTCGCAAAACCGCAGAACAAATGAAATTTACCTTATCCCTGGCGATTTGGATCTCGGCGATGTTGCTGGGTTCAGCCTGTACGAAAGAAACTATCAAGGAGGTTATAAAGACCGATACGCTGATAGTCAGAGACACCATTATCGATACTTTGATTGTAAGAGATACCGTTTGCGCCAATGACTCGTGCATTCGGTCTGGCTTACTCGTGTACTATCCTTTTTCCGGTAATCTTAAAGACGCTTCCGGTAACGGATTGGACCTGACTGCCATGAATGGCGCCGGTCTGACAAGCGATACAGGCGGCCATGTCAATTCAGTCGCGTTTTTCGACGGGGTAGATGACTATATGTTCGTAAAGGACAACGGTAAATTATATAGCAATCAATTCACGCTTTCATTTCTATTCAAAACGACAGCCGGAAACGAAACCGAATCAAATGTTCGTCAGCCGTCATAATTTCGACAATGCCACCGGTTTCCACTTCAATGCCGGCATCGATCGGCCGTCACACCGGAATGGCAGTTGGACGACCGATTGGTACCTGCAATACCATTCAGGAGTTTGACCGTAGTATTGGTGCGCCAAGCGATAACCCGATAGATGAAGGGGCTTGGGTAAGTTATATTGGCGTATTTGATAACGGCAAGGTTTCGATTTATCTCAATGGCAAGCTGGCGGGCTCAAAAGACCTGGGCTATTACAGCTCGTTGAACTGTTCGAATGCTCAACTGACCCTCGGCGCATGGTGGAAGAGCTATATGAATAATTTTTATGGAGCTATGGACGAGCTCCGCATTCATAACCGCGCGCTCAGTCCATGTGAGATCACTTATCTCAGAATATAATCAATCACCATCTTCGCTATATTTGGAAGATGGTGATTGATTTTCGTTCAGACACATTTACGAAACCCACGGCGGGCATGAAAGAAGCCATGTTCGCTGCCGAAGTGGGCGATGATGTTTACGGGGAGGACCCCTCGGTTAATTTACTTGAAGCAATGGCAGCGCGGCTTTTCGGCAGGGAAGCCGCGCTTTTTTCGCCCTCGGGTACCATGAGCAACCAGATCGGTATCAAGGTGCATACCCGGCCGGGAGATGAAGTGATTTGCGAATCACAGGCCCACGTTTACATTTACGAGGGCGGCGGCATCGCATTCAATTCGGGGTCGCAGGTAAAAGCGCTGCCCGGCGACCGGGGCCGGATCACGGCGGCACAGGTCGCCGCCGCCATCAATCCCGACGATGTGCACAAGGCCAGAACATCGCTGGTTTGCCTCGAAAACACCAGCAACCGCGGTGGCGGCGCCTGTTATGACCTGGCCGCCATAAAAGCAATCAGCGAATGCTGTGCGCGTAGCGGGCTGAAGCTGCATCTTGACGGCGCCCGCCTCTTCAACGCCCTGGTGGCCAAAGGCGAAACCGCACTGCAATACGGCCAGCTGTTCAACAGCATTTCCATTTGCCTGAACAAAGGGCTGGGCTGCCCCATCGGCAGTATTCTTATCGGCGATGCCGACTATATACGCCAGGCCCGCCGTGTTAGAAAAGTATTCGGCGGCGGCATGCGGCAGGCAGGTTATATGGCCGCCGCGGGCATATATGCTTTGCAGCATAACATTGAACGCCTGCAAACCGATCACGACTATGCCCGCCTGCTGGCCCAAAAGCTGGCCACCAAAGATTTTGTACAAGACATAATGCCCGTGGAAACGAATATCCTTATCTTTTCCGTGGCCGGTAAATACACGCCCCTGACCCTTGCCGAAGCCCTGCGTGTAAAAAATATCAGGTGCTCTGCCATCTCACCCACGCAGGTGCGTATGGTGACCCACCTCGATATTTCAGCGGCAATGATCGATTATACTTTACAGGCCATCGAAGCATTGTAATCTTTACTTTTATCCAAGAATCAAATTCCAGTTATGTTTCCCGCTATAGCACCCAAAGAAACCAAAGCCTGGCAACGGCTCGAGGAGCATGCAGCCGGTATGAAAAGCAAAAACATCCGCGATCTTTTTACCGGCGATAAGGACCGCTTTGCGAAGTTTTCCCGCCGCCAGGGCGATATACTGATCGACTTTTCCAAAAACCTGGTAACGGAAGAAACCTGGCGCCTGCTCACCGGGCTCGCGAACGAATGCCGGCTGAAAGAGGCTATAGATGCGATGTTCAATGGAGAACCGATCAACCGGACCGAAGGCAGGTCCGTGTTACATACCGCGCTTCGCAATTTTTCAGGGCAGCCCGTGTTGGCTGAGGGAAAAGATGTAATGCCCGAAGTGCAGCAGGTTCGCCTGCAAATGAAAAATTTTGCGCAGAAGATCCACAGCGGTGAATGGAAGGGCTATACGGGAAAACCCATCAGGGCCATTGTCAATATCGGCATAGGCGGCAGCGATCTGGGTCCGCTGATGGTTACGGAGGCACTAAAGCCGTACTGGAAAAATATCCGTCCTTATTTTGTTTCCAACGTTGACGGTACGCATATCGCCGAAACGCTCAAACAGGTAGATCCGGAAGAAACGCTGTTCCTGATCGCCAGCAAAACCTTCACCACGCAGGAAACCATGACAAATGCCCACAGCGCCCGCGACTGGTTTGTGCGGGCTGCCGGCGATGAAACGGCGGTTGCAAAACATTTCGTGGCCTTATCGACCAATGAAAAAGAAGTGGTCAAATTCGGCATCGATAAGGAGAACATGTTCGTTTTCTGGGACTGGGTGGGCGGCCGCTACTCGTTGTGGAGCGCCATCGGCCTGAGCATTGTACTGACCATCGGGTACGACAACTTTGAGGCATTGCTGAAAGGCGCTTTTGATACCGACCAGCAGTTCCGTACCACCGCCTTCGAAAACAATATCCCGGTGCTGATGGCGCTGACGGGCCTTTGGTACACGGCTTTCCATGGCACCCAAACCGAAGCCATCCTTGCTTATGACCAGTACATGCACCGCTTTGCAGCCTATTTTCAGCAGGGCAATATGGAAAGCAACGGAAAATCGGTAGACCGCAACGGCCAGCCGGTTACATATGCCACAGGCCCCATTATCTGGGGAGAGCCGGGCACCAACGGGCAGCATGCATTTTACCAGCTGATCCACCAGGGTACCCCCCTGATTCCCTGCGATTTTATCGCGCCGGCCATCAGCCACAACCCTATCGGTGACCATCACCCGAAATTGCTCAGCAATTTCTTTGCGCAAACAGAGGCCCTGATGAACGGCAAATCGCTGGCCGAGGTGGTACAGGAGCTTGAAAAAGCCGGGGCTACTGCAGAACAGGTTCGCAACATCGCCCCTTTTAAAGTATTTGAAGGCAACCGGCCCACCAATTCCATCCTGCTGAAAAAAATAACTCCTTTTACCCTGGGGCAGCTGATTGCGCTGTATGAGCACAAGATTTTTGTGCAGGGCGTTATCTGGAATATTTTCAGTTTTGACCAATGGGGCGTGGAATTGGGCAAACAGCTGGCCAACCGGATATTACCTGAACTGGGTGGTTCGGAAGCGGTGAGCAGCCACGACGCCTCCACCAACGGGCTGATCAATGCCTATAAAGAGATGCGAAACGGATAGTTTGCTGTGATTCACTATCTTAGCCGCCAAAATTAACGGGTTCATGCCACAACAACACGAAGAAGACTTTGATGCAAACCTGGCAGGTGAAGAAGGACATACGGAAGAGTCTAAAGCCAGTTGGTTCAAGCGTATAAAAAAAGGTATTCTTACAAGTACGGCTGAAAAGAAAGAAACCCCTGAAGGCCTGTGGACCAAATGCCCGGAGTGCAATTATATATGCACGATGAACGAACTGAGAGAGAATGTCTTTGTTTGTCCCAAGTGCAACTACCACCACCGCATTGGCAGCGCTGAATATTTCGACCTGCTTTTCGACCACGATTACGATGTGATGTTTGAGAATATCCGGTCGAAGGATTTTTTACATTTTACCGATCTCAAATCGTACGAAAAGCGGTTAAACGAAATCTGGGCAAAAACGGATATTACGGATAGTATCCGGGTGGCGAGCGGAAAGATCAAAGGGCAGGATATTGTTATTGCCTGTATGGACTTCGAATTTATCGGTGGGTCGCTGGGTTCGGTTATGGGTGAAAGGATCGCGCGGGCGGTAAATTATTGTCTCGAACACAAATTTCCGCTCATGATCGTTTGTAAATCGGGGGGCGCCAGGATGATGGAAAGTGCCTTTTCACTGATGCAAATGGCCAAGGTATCGGGCAAGCTTTCACAACTTACCGAAGCCAGGATCCCTTATATTTCCTTTCTGACCGATCCTTCTTTCGGCGGTATTTCCGCTTCGTTCGGTATGCTTGGCGACCTCAATATTGCGGAACCGGGCGCACTGATCGGTTTTGCCGGCCCGAGGGTCATCAAGGAAACCATCAAACGCGATTTGCCGGAAGGTTTTCAGCGAAGCGAATTCCTGCTGGAACACGGTTTTCTTGACTTCATTGTTGACCGGAAAATATTGAAAGAGCGGCTGGGCACGATTTTGCTGCTATTTAAAAACTAAAAGGGAATTTTGGAACTCAGGAACCGGTCTGCCTTTCATGAATATTTTTTCGAGACCACCTATATTGCCGGCATTGTACTGGCAGGTACCGAAGTAAAAGCGATCCGCAACGGAAAGGTCAGCTTTAACGATGCCTATTGCCATTTCCACCGGGGCGAGCTGTATGTAAAAAACCTGCATATATCTGAATACGCTTTTGGCACCACGCAACGCCATGAGCCCAGCCAGGAGCGCAAGCTATTACTGCACAAAAAAGAGCTGCGCAAGCTGGAAGCAAAAACGAAAGAAAAAGGATATACCATTATCCCCCTGAAGATATTTTTCAATGAAAAAAATATCGCAAAAATGGAAATCGGGCTGGGTAAGGGTAAAAAAGTCCACGATAAACGGGAGACCATCAAAAAACGCGATATCGAGAAGGATATAAAGCGGTATTTGAAATAAAATGCTTATCCGCGCGTTCCATTGGTTAATTTGCTTAATTTTCGACCATGCATCGTATTTTTCTGATATCCTTTCTGGTTATTTCACTGCAGGCCGGTGCGCAAACCATGGGCGGTTCCTGGTATGGAAAAGCCGATGTGGTGCTGGACGGCACCTTTAACAACTATCTTACGGAGCTGGTAGTCAAGCAAAAAGGGAACAAGGTAGAAGGCATTTTCGGCTACTATTTCCGGAACGGCTACCAGAGTTTTTACGTGAAAGGCACCTATGATCCCAAGACCCGGCGCGTATCCATTCCCGATATTCCCGTTGTTTTCTACAAGGCAAATTCCATCGACGGCGTAACCTGCAACATGAGTTTCGAGGCACGCTGCGGTGTCAAAAGTGGGCTCTTTTGTACGGGGCAATTTCATGTCTGATGGCAAATACAAATACCTGTGCCCCGAGCTGAGGGTGCTGTTCTCACTTGATTCGCTCGTAGAAAAAGATTCCGTCATCAATGAAGGGATAGCCAAAAAGCTGTGGCAGCCTTCCATTGAAGATGTGGTTGTGAGCGATGATGGTGATGGCCCCGAAATCCGGAATGCAGTGACTTCAGCCGGGTTGTCGCGCCCCGACATCAGTGTGAAACCCACCGATCTGAGTTCGCTTACCAGCCGGTTCAAACAAAGGCAAAATGTAGTCACCAACGAACTGGAAGTGAAATCCGATTCAATACGTGTCAGCTTCTACGACAACGGTGATATCGACGGCGACAGTATTTCGGTGTTCCTGAACGGAAATCCTGTGCTGGAGAAACAGATGATTTCGGCCAAAGCCACCACCATTTATGTTAAGCTGGATCCGAACCGCGAGTACAACGATATTTCCATGTTTGCCGAGAACCTCGGCCGGATCCCGCCGAATACCGCGCTCATGGTAGTGTACGACGGCGATACGCCGCAGGAGGTATTCCTGACCAGTAACTTCTCTCAAAACGGAAGTGTACGCATCAGACAGAAAAAGAAAGCAACCCGGTAAACAATACTTCTTTTAAACGGGGACTCAGAATAATTTTTTCTGGGTCCCTTCTTTTTGCTCCCACTCCATTTCTGTGCTCTTCGTATAATCGGCCACTTTGGTGCCTACCGCCTTCCAGCCGGTCACTTCCACAAAATCGGCCACTTTTATTTTCTGTGACCTTGCCTGTGCGCCCCGTCCCGCAGTAACGATCAGCATGGGTTTGGCATCAGTGGTTACCAGCTCCAGCTGGTTGCCCTTCCCTTCTTTGATGCAAAGGAATTTTGTTTGAAGCGAGCTGGTTTCAATATGGAACCGCTTGATATTGTACTGTTGCTTGTCGTTGTCGAGGTACACCGCGGTAATCGTTTTTTCGGGATCGAATTTTTCCAGCAACAGGATCTTCTCGGGGTCGAAGCGCTGGGTCATTTCCAGGTCGGTCAATTCATAATTGCCGTCGGTGTAAAACACTACCAGTTTTTCGCTTCCGTCGAAGGTACCCAGGCTGATGCCCTTTTCTTCGGTGTTCAGCCGCCCGAATTTATCGTCGAACCAAAGGCGGATGGCATCGAGGGTAGACCGTCCGGCTTCTTTGAATTTGACCGATTTAATGGGGTACTTGGTTACCTGGTTGCCCATCGCCGAGCGGCCTTTTATTTCCAGCTCTTCAAAATAGAAGTCGAGCTGTTTGATACGCGCACTGGAATTGGGGCTCAGCGTTATGGTCACCGATTCCGCCTCGCCATTGGGGTTGACGCTGAAATAATGCACTTTGCTTTTATCGTGGCCCCGGGTAAGATCGTATTCCTTGTCGCGCGTGATGCCGGTTACGTTGAACCGTTTCGCATAACTAACCCCGCTGCCGCCGTCAGAATAGATCATGTTATAGGTGGTGCGCTCGTCGTTTTTCTGGAAAATGGCGGCGTGGATAATGTCTTTACCGATATAGACTTTGTCGCCCACACGAACCACTTTCATCATACCGCGGCGGGTGAAAACAATAATATCATCCAGGTCGGAACATTCCAGCAGGAACTCGTCTTTCTTCAATCCCGTACCGATAAAACCGTCGCCCCGGTTAATGTAGAGCTTGGTATTGGCAATGGCCACCTGCTTAGCCTGGATGGCTTCAAAGGGCCTGATCTCGGTTTTGCGTTCGCGGCCCTTGCCGTATTTCTTCAGCAGACCTTCAAAATAAGCAATCGCAAACTCGACCAGGTGCTCCAGGTCGTGCTTCACCTGCTTTATGTCGGCTTCCAGTTGTTTGATCTGTGCGTTCAGCTCGTCTATATCCAGCCGGTAGATTCTTCGTACAGGCTTCTCCGTTAGTTTCAGGATATCTTCGCGGGTAACCGCCCGTTTGAGCTTTTTGGTGAAAGGCACAAAGGCTTTGTCGATGGCTTCGATCACCTTATCCCAGGTTTCATGCTTTTTCTCCAGCTCCTTGTATATCTTCTCTTCGAAGAATATTTTTTCCAGTGACGTATAATGCCATTTTTCCTGCAGCTCGGCCAGCCTGATCTCCAGCTCGCGGCGCAGCAGTTCTTTGGTATTATCGACCGATATGACCAGCAGGTCATGTACACTTAAAAAACGCGGACGGTGGTCAACGATCACACAGGCATTGGGCGAAATACTGATTTCACAATCAGTGAATGCGTATAAGGCATCAATGGTGATATCGGGTGAAATACCCGGCGCCAGGTCAACTACGATCTCTACTTCGGCAGCGGTGTTGTCGGTAACTTTTTTGATCTTGATCTTACCCTGGTCGTTGGCCTTTACGATGGAATCGATCAGGCTCGAGGTGGTGGTGCCGAAAGGCACATTCCGTATAACAAGGGTTTTTTTATCGAGCTCTTCGATGCTGGCGCGAACCCGCACCTTGCCGCCTCTTTTCCCTTCGTTGTAATTGCTGACATCGATCATTCCTCCCGTTTGGAAATCGGGAAACACTTCAAACCGCCGGCCTTTCAGGTATTTGATCGATGCGTCTATCAGCTCACAGAAATTATGGGGAAGTATCTTGGTGCTGAGTCCCACCGCAATACCTTCTGCTCCCTGCGCCAGCAGCAGCGGAAATTTCATCGGCAGGGTTACCGGTTCGTTTTTCCGGCCGTCGTAGCTCAGCTGCCATTCGGTGGTTTTGTTATTGAAGGCAACCTCCAGCGCAAACTTCGATAAGCGGGCTTCGATATAACGTGGTGCGGCGGCATCATCGCCGGTGCGCACATCGCCCCAGTTGCCCTGGGTCTCTATCAGCAGGTCTTTCTGCCCCATGTTCACCAGGGCTTCGCCGATACTGGCATCTCCGTGCGGGTGATACTGCATGCTCTGGCCGATGATATTGGCCACTTTGTTGAAACGGCCGTCATCCATTTCCTTCATGGAATGGAGAATGCGCCGCTGCACCGGCTTCAATCCGTCTTCAATGGCCGGTACCGCTCTTTCGAGTATTACATAAGATGCATAGTCCAGGAACCAGGATTTATACTGGCCCTGTATCCCGCTATCGCCTGTTGGTAAAGTTTCGTTGGTTTTTCTGTTCGACATCGCTTCTGAGCGGTTTTATAATTCGTACAATTCAAGGGGTAACCCGTCGGGGTCTGCAAAGAAACTGAATTTTTTCCCCGTATGGGGATCTGTGCGCACCGGCTCGCAGACCACTCCTTTTGCCGTTAGCCGGGCGATGGCCGCTGCCAGGTCGCTGACCGAAAATGCCAGGTGACGCAGCCCCTGTGCCTCCGGCCGCGAAGGCCGTGGCGGTGCATCGGGAAAAGAGAACAGTTCGATGATGTACTGCCCGTTCAGCGACAGGTCCAGCTTATATGATTTTCTTTCTTCACGATATACTTCCCGGATAATGTTCAGGCCCAGGATATCGGTATAAAAGGTCTTGCTGCGCTGGTAGTCGCCCGAAATAATGGCAATATGGTGAACGGCTTCCAGCATTATCCAGCAGTTGCTTCGGCAGCCGAAGGTATTTTGAGTTCGAAATCTTTTTTGTTTTTAACATCGCCCTGTGCATCGATCCTGCCGGCGGCAACCAGCTGTTTCAGTCGCCACAGCAGGTAGGCATCACCGGTAGACTGTTTTGCTTTCAGCTGAAACTGCTGAATCACCCGGGCGGCTTTCTGCCAGTCGCCGGTAATGAACTTCAGCAACTCGGCGTCGTAATAATCATAATCGTATTGAACCAGTTTCTTCCCGCCTTCCAGTATCCGTACACCCTTCCCTTCACCTGCCAGCTTCAGCCATTCGTCGGGGTCCACTTCAAACTCACTGGGCGTAATGGGACGTGCCAGCTTGCGGGCTTTGAGGAATTCGCGGGGCGGGATGCTGTACAGCCACGAAGGATAAAAAAGCTGTCCCTTTTCGTTGAGAAAGGGCAGGTTGTTCAGGTACAAAATGAAGACCCGGCCCTGGAATTCTTTCAGGAAATGCAGCAGCCAGTAATAACCGCTTACATCGTGCTTGTTCTGCGCCGCCCATACCCAAATGACCTCGTTTTCGTTCCGGCGCATCTCCCCCACCAGCTCAGCCACCGTCTTGAAGTCGTCGACCTCTTTGCTTTCCACCTTTCCGTCGTAATCGCCGCCGGCCAATACTTCCCGCCACCAGTTTTCACGGGCAGCGCGGCCTTCGCCGGTATACATATCTGCCAGCGGACCAACCGCGTAATCGTCTTTGATCTCGACCACCCGGCCTTCCATGGCCGGCTCCAGCGCAACGGCTTCCTGCAAAACGGCAACATCGGCGGTATTAAACACAATATGGATCATGTTATGCTTCTATTTGATACATGGTCAGGCCTGGAAGTTTTCTTCTTCGACCAGGTCCAGCTCCACCTTCAGGTTCTCAATGATAAAATCCTGCCGCTGCGGCGTATTTTTTCCCATATAATATTCCAGCACCTGCTGGATATGGGTTTCGGGCATCACCATAACCGGCTGCTTGCGCATGTCTTCACCGATGAATCGTGAAAATTCATCGGGTGATATTTCACCCAGTCCTTTGAACCGGGTGATCTCCGGTTTGTTGCCCAGCTTCTTAATAGCCGCCTGCTTTTCGCTTTCGTCGTAGCAATAAATGGTTTCCTGCTTGTTACGCACGCGGAATAAAGGTGTTTCCAGTATGAATACATGGTTGTTCTTCACGAGGTCGGGAAAGAACTGCAGGAAAAAGGTCATCAGCAACAGGCGGATATGCATGCCGTCAACATCGGCATCGGTGGCGATCACTACATTGTTGTACCGCAGGTTTTCAATGCCTTCTTCCACGTTCAGGGCGTGCTGCAGCAGGTTGAACTCTTCGTTTTCATACACTACTTTTTTGGTGAGCCCGAAGCAGTTCAGCGGCTTTCCGCGCAGGCTGAAAACGGCCTGGGTTTCCACGTTCCTGGCTTTGGTAATAGACCCGCTGGCCGAGTCGCCCTCGGTAATGAAGATGGTACTTTCGCTCTGCTTTTGCTGTACGGCCTCCTTGTCTTTGCCACTGGGCTCTTCGTTATAATGGTAGCGGCAGTCGCGCAGTTTCTTGTTGTGCAGGTTGGCTTTTTTGGCGCGCTCGTTGGCCAGCTTTTTAATACCGGCCAGCTCTTTCCTTTCGCGTTCGCTTTGTTCTATGCGTTTTTTGAGCGCATCGGCGGTAGCCGGGTTCTTATGCAGGTAATTGTCCAGCTCTTTGGCCAGGAATTCATGCACAAAGTTTTTCATGCTTTGCCCGCCTTCTTCAATATACTGCGAACCCAGCTTGGTTTTGGTTTGCGATTCGAATACCGGCTCGATCACGCGAACCGACACGGCGGCTACAATGCTTCCCCTGATATCGGCGGCATCATAATCTTTTTTGTAGAAGTCGCGCACCACTTTGACGAAGGCTTCGCGGAAGGCCTGCTGGTGCGTTCCCCCCTGCGTGGTGTATTGCCCGTTCACAAAGCTCGACAGCTCTTCACCATAATCGTTGTTATGGGTGATCGCCACTTCAATATCATTGCCTTTCAGGTGAATGATGGGATAACGCAATTCGTCTTCATTCGTGCGCCGCTGCAACAGGTCCAGCAGCCCGTTTTTACTCACGAATTTTTTACCGTTGAAAACGATTACCAGCCCGGCGTTGAGGTAACAGTAATTCCACAGGAGGTTCTCGATATACTCTTCCTGGAAATGAAAGTTCCTGAAAACGGTATCGTCGGGGATGAAGTTGACCAGGGTGCCGTTGGGGGCTGTGCTGCTCGTTTCTTTGTACTCTTTGGTCAGCACCCCCCTTTCGAACTCGGCTGTTTTTTCCCGGCCGTCGCGAAAGGCTGTTACCTTAAAATAATGACTCAGCGCATTCACGGCCTTTGTACCCACGCCGTTCAGTCCCACGCTTTTCTGGAAGGCCTTGCTGTCGTATTTGGCGCCGGTATTGATCTTGCTCACCACATCCACCACCTTGCCCAGCGGAATGCCGCGGCCATAGTCGCGGATCGACACCATCTTGTCTTTGATGCTGATTTCCACCTGCCTGCCGTAGCCCATCGTATGCTCGTCAATGCAGTTGTCGATCACCTCTTTCAGTAATACATAAATGCCATCGTCGGCACTGGCGCCATCGCCCAGTTTTCCGATATACATCCCCGGCCGCAGGCGGATATGTTCCCGCCAGTCGAGGCTTTTGATGGACTCCTCATTGTACTCTCCTATTTGTTGCTGCGCTGCCATACGGTTACGGTCGTTAAAGGGGGCAAATATAGCCAATGCAAAACCAAGACGAAAAAGCCGTTTTTTCACCGTTGTGGAAAAGCCCCGCTACCGTACAGCCTTGTAAATCAATGGGTATCGGTTAACTTAATATTTTATGTAACAAATCGGCGGCGATTCGCTAC
>JASGFZ010000053.1:0-14155 GCA_047605345.1 Flavihumibacter sp.
CCAGGGCTTTCTTGGCTTTTTCCAGCAGAACGGCTTTCTCGGCAATTTCTTCGTTGGCGTCCTTGATATGCTTTTCGGCCAGCTTCACTTCCAGCTGCTGCATTTCGATCTCTTTGGTGATCGCTTCAAATTCACGGCTGTTCTTGACGTTGGTGCTTTGCTTTTCGTATTTTTTGATCAGGGCTTCCGACTCCTTGATGGATTCTTTTTTCTGGTTGATGAACTCGTTGATGCCGTTGATCTCTTCTTCGATGCGGGTCTGGCGCGCGGTCAGGCCTTGAATTTCGTCTTCCAGGTCGCTCACTTCAATGGGAAGTTCTCCTTTCAGTATCTGAAACTCGTCGATTTTGGATTCGATTTTTTGCAGGGTTACCAGTGCAACCAGTTTCTCCTCAACCGAAAAATCTTTGACAGTGGCCATAGTAGCTATAACGTATTAGGTATAATAATTCACCGGGTTGGTTTTCAGCCCCGTTTTGAAGACGGCAAAGGTAGGAAATTTTCCCGCCAAAATATCATATAAAAGGTCGATGGTGAATTGCTCGGTTTCGAAATGCCCCGCATCGGCCAGCAGCAGCCGGTCGTTGGCGTCAAAAAACTCATGGTATTTCAGGTCGGCGGTCACAAAAGCGTCGGCGCCGGCTGCTAAGGCCCTGGAAACCAGGAAACTGCCGGCGCCACCGCAAACCGCCACCCGGCTGATGGGTTTGCCTGTCGGCGGGCTGTGGCGGATTACCGGCACGTGAAAAACGGTTTTCAGCTGTTCCAGGAAGGCCTTTTCAGGGAGGGGTGCCTCAAGGGTGCCGATCATCCCCGACCCCACTCTGTCATATTCATTATCAAGGGGTATAAGATCAAAGGCAGGCTCTTCATAAGGGTGTGCCTTCCGCAGCGCGGTAACAATAGCCCGTTCCAGGGGCTGCGGGTAAATAAGCTCCAGCCTTTTTTCGGCGGCCAGGTGCCGCTGGCCGGGTTGGCCCGAAAAAGGCCGGGTATCCGCTCCGGGTCTGAAGCTGCCCTGCCCTTCGCTGCCGAAACTGCATTCGGTATAGTCGCCGATGCCGCCCGCCCCGGCGGCAAAAAGCGCTTCCAGCAAGGGCTGTTCGTGGCTGGCAGGCACAAATACCACCAGCTTGCGCAGGTTATTTCTTTTGGGCTGCAGGATGGCCCGCTGCTGCAGGCCGAGCAGGTCGGCGATTTTGCCGTTCACACCCTGAAAAACATTGTCGAGGTTGGTATGGATGGCAAACAGCGCGATATCGTTCTTGATGGCTTTGATAACGGCTTTCTCCACATAGTTTTTACCGTTGATTTTTTTGAGTCCGCCGAAAACAATGGGATGATGCGCAACCACCAGGTTACAATGCAGGCGGATGGCTTCGTCAACGATCGCTTCGGTGGCATCGAGCGATACCAGCACACCGGTGCAGTTCCATTCGGGATGGCCGGTAATGAGCCCGGCATTGTCGTACGATTCCTGGTAGGCTGCCGGCGCCACGGCTTCCAGCTGTTGTAGCAATTCCTGTATCTGCATAGCCAAATATAGTTTTAACGACGGCAATAATTGGTAACTTCCGGGAAGGCAACATTTGATAGTTTTGCCGGTTTATTTTTTATTCATGCCAAACAAAGAAACCAGTCTTAGCTACGACCAATATGTACAATGGATGCGGCAGGTAGCCGACCTCCGGTATGCCAACGCCGTGCTGCAGTGGGATCAGGAAACTTATATGCCCGAAGCGGGGGCCGACCGGCGTTCGGGCCAGATTGCCACCCTCAGCGAGCTGGCGCACCGGTTATTTACCGACCCTGCACATGTTGCCGCATTGCCCTTGCTGGCGGGAAATGATCTCGACGAAAAACAGCGGAAAAACGTAGCGCTGACCAGGGAAGACGCCGACCAGCAGGCCAAACTGCCGGGCGCCTTTGTGCGAACCATGAGCGAAACGGTGTCGCGCTCGTTCCAGGCCTGGCTGGAAGCGCGAAAAGCCAATGATTTTTCTGTTTTTGCTCCCCTGCTGGAGAAGCTGGTAGCGCTCAAGAAACAGGAAGCAGACTACCTCGGCTGGGAGGGTCACCCGTATAATGCCCTGCTGACTCAATATGAAAAAGGATGCACGGTGGCCATGCTTGACGGGATTTTCGACCGGCTGCGCGGGCCGCTGTCGGCCCTGCTGGCGAAAATTGCCGCCCGGCCCCAGGTGAGCGACAGCATCGTTCGGCAGCCGTTTGACGAAGCGCAGCAATGGGCTTTCAGCCTCGAGCTGCTGCAGAAAATGGGCTTTGACTTTACAGCGGGCAGGCAAGACAAATCGGCGCACCCCTTCACCACCAATTTCAGCGCCCGCGATGTACGGATCACCACCCGGATAGATCCGAACGACCTCAGCAATATGACCTACAGCACCATTCATGAACTGGGGCATGCTTTTACGAACAGGGGCTTCCCGACGACCAGTACGGGCTGCCCCTGGGTGAATATACGTCGCTGGGCATCCATGAATCGCAGTCGAGGTTGTGGGAAAACAATGTGGGTCGCAGCCTGGCCTGGTGCCGCTGTTTCTTTCCGGTTATTGCCCGGCATTTTCCCACGCAGTGCGCAGGCAGTGATGCAGAGGACTTTTACCGGGCCGTGAACCGCGTAGAACCGTCTTTTATCAGGACCGAAGCAGATGAGCTGACCTATCATTTTCATGTGCTGGTTCGGTATGAGCTGGAGAAGGCCCTTATCGGCGGCGAGCTGCAGGTGAATGATATTCCGGGATACTGGAATGAAGCCTATAAAAAATACCTGGGTGTTGTAGTGCCCGACAACAGAACGGGCTGCCTGCAGGATGTTCACTGGAGCCATGGAAGTTTCGGCTATTTCCCCACTTATAGTTTGGGAAGCCTGTATGCCGCCCAGTTTTTCGGCCGGGCCACCGCATCGATCCCCGACCTCGAAAAGCAACTTTTAGCCGGCAACTTCTCTCTACTGAAAAACTGGCTTCACCAGGAAATACATATGCATGGGCGTTTTTTTACAAGTGATGAGCTGTGCCGCCGCCTTACCGGCGAACCGTTAAACATTGAATGGTTTATGCAATATGTAACGGAAAAATATCGTTTCATCTACACTTTTGAGAAGGGATCCACTTTATGAAGCATGTATTAATTATTCTACTGGCTGTTATAGCAGCGGGTTCCTGCAAAAAAGCAGTGGAGAAAATCCAGGAAAATGCTGCCTTGTCGATCATGACCAAAGGGCAATGGGTAATCAATGAATTCACCGAAAGCACCGATGATGTTACGGGCGATTTTGCGGGTTATTCCTTCCAGTTTTATGAAAATGGCACCGTAATTGGGTTATCAGGAGGGGCTGAAAAAAAAGGCACCTGGGAGGCCAATATAGCAGGCCGCACCATCACGGCGCATTTTCCGGGTGGTGGTTTGCCGGTTGAAAAATTGAATGCAGTCTGGACGATAACCGATAGTTCAGCAGATGAAGTAAAAGCGAAAACGACCATCGACAATATCCCGAAAACCCTGTGGTTGAAAAAGAAATGACAAAACACCAAAATCCTATAAAAACACGCGTAACGATATTCCTGCCGGTCATCCTGCTGATGACGTGGCAGCTGGGTTATGCACAGGCGCCGCAGGCCAACTTTAATGTGTCTGTCACAGAAGGATGTTCGCCATTGTCTGTTAGTTTTACGAATACCTCCACCAACGCCACCTCATTTACGTGGGACCTTGGTAACGGCACTTTTTCGACCAATAAAAATGCCTGGGCCAGCTACCAGTATAACCCGAGCGGGAACAATACCTATACCATAACCCTGAACGCCAAAAGCGCATCAGGTGTCATCAATCAGTTTCAGAAAACCGTAACGGTGTATCCATCGCCCCAGGCCGATTTCACCGTCAACCAGAGCATTGCCTGCGTACCTGCTACCATCAATTTCACCGACCATTCAACCGATCCGAGTGGTTCACCCGTTACTTCTTACTTATGGGATTTCGGCGACGGCACCACTTCCACCGAAGCCAATCCTTCACATACCTTTTCGAATGTCGGATACTACAATGTATCTCTCACCGTAACCGGCTCGGGCGGCTGCACCAACATGAAATTAAAACAGCGTGTTGTTCGTATGATCGGCAGTGTGGCGCCTAATTTTGAATTTACCACCGGCGCCATTTGTCAAACACCGGTGAATGTTCTTTTCTCGAACCAGACCGCAGGTGCAGGAACCATGACCTATCAGTGGACCCTCGGCAATGGCAGCCAGTCCACAGCCACCAACCCTACCACCACTTACCCGGCATACGGAAGCTACGACGTAAAGCTGGTGGCGATAAGCAGCTATGGTTGCCGCGACAGTATCATCAAACCCATCAACCTGGTAGAAAACATCACCAGCTTCAGTGCGCCGGCCACCAGTTGCCCCGGCGGTGTTATCAGGTTTGCCAATACGGGCACTACACCGGTTTCGTCGTTCTGGGATTTCGGCGACGGCACTTCTGCCAGAGGAAGCGCGCCCGTTAAGTCATATGCAAATCCGGGCACTTATACCGTTACGCTGACCAACAAATACAAAAACTGCGAAGGAACCACTACTAAAACCATCACTGTGGCACCGCCACCGGTTATCGGATTCGTCGTCAGCAATGACTCAGGCTGTACAACCCCGCATACCGCGCAGTTCACCGATACCACAACAGGATCTTCCGGCTGGTTATGGGATTTTGGCGACGGCGCCACCTCCACCCTGAAAAATCCGGCTCATACCTATTCGGGTCAGGGGAACTATACAGTTACACTAACCCTGGTAACAGCAGGCGGCTGCTCCGTTACCGCAACCCGGAATAATGCAGTTGTAATAAGTTCAAACCCTGCAACAACGATCGACGCGCCGTCGTTTAACGGATGTGTTCCGTTTAATTTCCAGCCAACGGTAAGCAGTGATGCACTGGGTACCATTACCGGCTATGCATGGAATTTCGGTGACGGCGCCACTTCCGCCGCGGCAACACCCTCACATATTTACACGGTTCCCGGCACGTACCAGGTTTCCGTTCAAATCACCACGTCAAAGGGTTGTGTGGTTAGCTATACCTCACCCACACCCGTTCGTACGGGTACGAAGCCAACGGTCGATTTCACAGCCAATACATCAAATGCCTGTGCCGGCGCACCGGTACAATTGCAGTCACTCGCCACCCCCGCCGACGCATGGCAGTGGAATTTCGGTGATGGCACTGTATCAACACTTGAAAATCCTGAACACCAGTTTGAGAAAAGCGGTTCTATGACCGTTACCCTTATTGCCTTCAACAATGGCTGCGCCGATACCCTTGTAAAAGGCGGCTTTATCACCACGCGGGGCCCGGTTGCCAGCTTCACCGCGAAGCCCCAGTGCAGCGACCAGCGCATCGTCACCTTCACCAATACCAGTGTGCCCGACCTCGCTGTTCCGGCCACTACCTATACCTGGGATTTCGGCGACGGCAGCACGCCTGTGCCGACCAATTCCCTTAATCCGCCCCTTACACATACTTATTCCGCTCTCAATAACTATACAGTCAAATTGGTTGCAGACAACGGCGACTGCCAGTATGAGAGAAAAACGAGCCTTGACCTGACCGATTTGAATCCTGCCGTGACCATTAAAATCAGTAAGCCCAGTGGTATTATCTGCCACAACGAAAGTGTACGGTTTACGGCCGGTGGCTTCCCGGTAAGCAGGGCAAAGAGTTACCAGTGGTTTATCAATGGCCATCCTGCAGGGAGCCGCAGCGATGTGATGGACAGCGTTTTCAGCAATCCGGGCACTTACACGGTGTACTTTGAGCTGACCGATATCTATGACTGCGTAAAAAATTCGCCTGCCCAAACATTCACGGTTACCGGCGTAACAGCCGATTTCACCGTGGCCAACAATGGCGGTTGCAAAAATATAGGCGTCAGCATTCAGCCGACTTCCGTTCCGGCCGACAGCATCAGCAAGTGGACTTTTGATTTCGGCGACGGGACAACAGAAACATTTGCCGCAGAGCCCATTTCCCATGTTTATGCAAACAACGGTTTGTACACCATCAAGATGACGGCAGAAGATGCTAATGGCTGCACTACCACGATGATTAAACAGTCGGCAGCCAATATTACGCGGCCGGTGGCGAATTTCAGCGCCGAAGACACCGCGTATTGCCAGGGCACCACCGTTCAGTTCATCAACAACACAAATGCGGTAAACCTGACCTATACCTGGGATTTCGGCGACGGCACCCAGTCACATGACCAGTATCCTTCACATGTTTATACGGGCAATGATTCAGCATATACGGTGATGCTGATTGCCACCGATGCCAACCATTGCAGCGATACACTTACACAGCAATCGATGATCCGCATTGTAAAACCGAAGTTTACACTGCATGCAAAAGACACGCTGGCCATTTGCCCGCCGCTGCTCACCAGCTTCTCGGCCACGACCAGCGAAGCCGAATCGGTTCGATGGAATTTTGGCGACGGCGGTATTTCCACACAGGCGATCACCAGCAATTTTTATGACAATTACGGCATTTACGAAGCCAAACTATATGTTTACGGTTACCATGGCTGTATAGACTCTGCCAGCCAGGCGATCTATGTTTACGATCCGCAGAAACTGGCTTCCGTAGACTATACGCCGGTTCGGGACTGTAACTCACTGAACGCCGATTTCACCGTAGTCGTTCCGACATCGATCCTGTTTACGCTGAGCTTTGGCGACGGCGCAAAAGACAGCTCGCAAACGACCTCGCTCAGCCACTTCTACAAGCAGCCCGGTATGTACCGGCCCTCGCTGCTGCTTACCGATCCGCTCGACTGCCAGGTTACCGTAATGGGTAAAACAACCATCCAGGTAAACGGCATCTACCCCGAATTCAACATCAGCAAAAAGCAGTTTTGCGATACCGGCACGGTTGCCTTCGACGATTTCAGCCTTAGCGGACTGGACACCATCCTTACACACACCTGGTCAACCGGCGACGGCACGGTTTATTCAGGCAAAAACGTTACGCATCATTACGACTCAATCGGCACCTTCCTGGTAACGGAACACATGACCACCATACGCGGATGCGAAAACACCATCACAGACACCGTGCGGGTGTTCAGAACACCGCAGCCCGTCATCAACGGAATGGATGAGATCTGCGTGGGAACCATCACACAATATTCGCCGTCGACCATTATACCCGACACCCTCAGCTACTGGCGCTGGACGCTGGAGAACGGACAGGTCTCTACAGAAACTCTTATCGTGAGAACTTTCAGCACCACCGGTCCCAATGTACTGAAGCTGCATGCCGAAAACAAACTGGGCTGCGGTAAAGACACCAGCCTGACGGTTACGGTATGGCCCACACCCGTCATCAGCCATGTGCCTGAAATTGTTATCCCCGTAGGCGGCGGCGGAAACCTGCCCATCGAATACAGCCCCAATGTAATCAGCTATCTGTGGACGCCCGCGACCTCGCTCGACTGCAACACCTGCCCGCAGCCCCTGGCTTCGCCCAAATTCAATACCACCTATAAGGTGGAAGTGACAGACGACCACAATTGCAAGGCCAGCAGCACCATCGTGGTGAAAACTGTTTGTAACGATCAGAATTATTTTGTTCCGAATACCTTCAGCCCCAATAACGACGGACAAAACGACCTGTTCTATCCACGAGGCACTTTCCTGACCAGGATCCAGTCGATGCGCATTTTCAATCGCTGGGGAGAGCTTGTATTTGAGAAAAAGAATTTTAGTGCCAACGACAAAAGCGCCGGCTGGGACGGCAAGATCAGAGGCATGGACGCCCATATGGACACCTATGTGTACATCATCGAAATTGTTTGTGAAAACGCCCAGATTGTTCCGCTAAAAGGAAACGTAACCCTAATTCGCTAGCAGATGAAAATCCAATTATCCCGAGTTTGTATGGCTGTACTGGTACTGGCTGGTTTTTCCCGGCCGCTGCAGGCGCAGGACATACATTTCTCTCAATTCTATGAAGCGCCGCTGTTACGAAATCCTTCCCTGGCCGGGATATTTACGGGCGATGTGCGCGCGCAGATCGTGTACCGCGACCAGTGGCGCAGTGTCAGCAATGCCTACAGAAGCGGTTCCCTGAATACCGAGATCAAGATACCGGTGGGCCGATCAGATGATTTTGTTACTGCCGGCCTGCAGATGCTGTTTGACAGGGCGGGCACGGTATCGCTTACCACCACACAACTGATGCCTGCAGTGAATTACCACAAATCGATCGGCAGGGAACGCAATACGTATTTATCGGTCGGATTCATGGGCGGCATGGTAAACCGAAGCATCGACCGTTCCAAAATAACCACCGACAACCAGTATGTGGGCGGCGCTTACAACCCGGCAGTGGCCGATGGTGAAACATTCGCAGCAGCCAACTACTGGTACCCCGATTTCAGTGTTGGCTCGGCGCTGAACGGCAGCTTCGGCGCTACTGAAAACAATAATTTTTTCCTGGGGGTTGCTTATCACCATATCAATCGCCCCAATAATTCTTTTTACCGCACGGTTGACCAGGCCCTGTATGCCAAATGGGTGTTTTCGGGCGGAATGAAATTTGAGGTGGGTGATCAGTCGTTTTTCAACATCCAGGCCGACTATTCTAAACAGGGAAGCGCTTCAGAAGTGGTAGGTGGCGCCATGTATGGCTATAAGATCGGCGACTCGGAACAACCCGATTATGTTATGCAGTTCGGCGCCTTCCTGCGCATGAAAGATGCGCTTATTCCCGCCATCAAGCTGGACTACAACCCCTTTTCCATTGGCTTAAGCTACGATGTAAATGTGTCGACTTTAAAAACTGCCAGCCAGGCGCGGGGCGGATTTGAACTTTCCGTAACTTATATCGGATTTCTCGACCGGCCCAACTCATCCAGGTACAAGGTGATGTGTCCCCGGTTTTAAAACCAGCAGTATGACAATAGAAAAAGGCCAGGCAGCGCCCGATTTTACCCTTTTTGATACAGAAAAAAAAGAAGTTACCCTGAGCGCACAAAAAAGCCAGGCGGTACTCCTGTTATTCTTCCCGCTGGCCTTTACCAGCGTATGCACCGCCGAATTGTGTAATATCCGGGATAACATAGCGTTATATAACAAAGCGAAAGCGACCGTTTACGGCATCAGTGTTGATTCGATATTTACCCTGGGCCGGTTCAGGGACGACCAGCAACTGAATTTTCCGCTGCTGAGCGATTTCAACAGGGAGGTATCGGCAGCTTACGGATGCCTGTATGAAAATTTTGTGCTGGGTATGAAGGGAGTGGCTAAAAGGTCTGCTTTTGTTATTGACAAACAAGGGATTATCCAATACGCAGAAGTGCTGGAGAATGCCGGGGATCAACCTGATTTCAAAACCATTAATGCGGTGCTGGAGAAACTGGCACAGGCATGATTGACATAGGTGAAAAAGATCATATCTTTGTAAACAGCCGATGAAGATATTTTATACATTTTTTCTTTTACTGTTTTTGTCACTTGCCGGGCTGGCCCAATCGGGTCAACCACAGGTGACGGCAGTGAAGTTTTATCCCAACCCGGCTATTTCCTATATCAGTTTTGAGTTCCCGCAGCAATTCGAAAAAGGCTATTCATTCGAGATCTATAATTTTCTCGGCAAGAAGGTATTTGAGCTGAAGAATATCAGCGCCAAAACAACCATTGACCTCGGGCAATACTACCGGGGCATTTATATTTTCCAGCTGCGCGACAAAGCAGGCCGGATCGTTGAATCGGGCCGGTTCCAGGTGAACAAATAATTTACAGCACCTGCACAATCAGGAATTTCAGGTAGTGTGTATTTTCCCAGCCCCATACAATGGGATGGTCGCTGGCTTGCGTTTGGTACACAACCTGCCGCAGGGTTCTGCGTGCGTCATTCGCCGCCAGCTGAATAATTTCCAGGAAAAGTGCCGGCTGTACGAGATTGGTACAGGAAGTGGTTACGAGGAAGCCACCCGGTTTTACCAGCTTCATACCCCGTAAGTTGATCTCTTTGTAACCGGTGATGGCTTTCTGCAGGTTCTCCCGGCTCTTGGTGAAAGCCGGCGGATCCAGCATCACCACATCATACTGCCTGCCTTCTTTCGACCATTGCTTCAGCACATCAAAAGCGTTCACTTCAATGAATTTACAGGTCTTTTCATAACCGTTCAAAGCTGCATTCGCGTTGGCCTGCGCCACAGCCGGGCCCGATATATCCAGGCCCAGTACCGATTTTGCACCATAGTGCGCAGCATGTATTTCGAAAGTGCCGGTATAAGTGAAAGCGCCCAGCACATCAGCGCCCTTCACAATATTGCGGATGGCGCGGCGGTTATCCTGCTGGTCCAGGAAGTAGCCGGTTTTCTGGCCGTTCTCGAGGTCTACATTGAACTGCAGGCCGTTTTCCCTGATAATGATTTGGGTATCAAAGGGCGCCGACAGAAACCCCTTTGCCTGCGGAAGGCCTTCCAGTTCCCGCACGGGCACGTCGTTCCGTTCATAAATGCCCCTGGGCGTGAAAAGCTTGTTCAGGGCGTCTACAATGGCCGGTTTCCATTTATCCATTCCGAGCGCCAGGGTTTGCAGCACGAAATAATCATTGAACTTATCGATGATCAGGGCCGGTAAAAAATCGGCTTCGCCGAATACCAGGCGGCAGTTTTCCACATAACCCAGCTGTTGCCGGTATTTCCAGGCCGTTTCGAGGCGGCGGTGAAAAAAGGCGGCGTCGATGGTTTCTTTCCGGTCGCGCGTAAGCAGGCGCACGAGGATCTGCGACTGGGGGTTGGCATAGCCGCGGCCGATAAATTTGCCGTCGTGGTTGAAAAGATCAACAATATCGCCCGCATCGATGGCCCCTTCTACCCTGCCAACCTCATTCGCAAAAACCCAGGGATGGCCGGATTCGACCCGCCGGCTGACTCTTTTCTTCAGGTAAACTGCTGTCATGGGCGCAAAGGTAAGCGTCCGCGTGGCCGAAAAACCGACAAATTGTCCCAGGCAGGCAGCATGGCAAAAAAATTGCCCCTATAGTCCTGTATTTAAAAACAGGCAAACCGGCGGGCATGGGGTCGTATAACCGACCGAAATGTCAGCAACTGCCGGATTTGCTGCCAATTTGTACATATTATGGAAGAAAACAGGAATGAATTCGTAGACATGGACATTAATGCCGACAGCGATGTGCCCGGAAACAGCCACCTGAAAGAGCCCCTGGGCGAACAGCCGGAACTGGAAAAACTGCAACAGGAGCTGGCGGAAAGCCGGGATAAATACCTTCGCCTGGTAGCCGAATTCGACAATTTCAGGAAAAGAACGGCCAAAGAACGGCTGGAACTGATACAAACCGCTGGCAAAGACGTTATTATACCGTTGCTGGAAGTGGTAGACGATGCCGACCGCGCACAGAAACAGCTGGAAAAAACAAAGATCGGTCCTGAGGCCGAAGGGCTGCTGCTCACCCTCAACAAGCTGAAATCCGTATTACAGGTCCGCGGCCTGAAGGTGATGGAAAGCATCGGAACCGATTTTGATCCCGATAAACACGAAGCCATTACGGAGATACCGGCGCCGGCGCCCGACCAGGCGGGGAAGGTGATCGATGAAGTGGAAAAAGGATACTACCTGAACGATAAGATCATCCGTTTTGCCAAAGTGGTAGTAGGTAAATAAGCGCTCTAAACGAAGGAACAAGCATGTCAACAAAGCGAGATTATTACGAGGTTCTGTCGGTAACCAAAACCGCCAACGGTGAGGAAATTAAAAAGGCCTACCGGAAGGTGGCCATGCAATATCACCCCGACCGCAACCCGGGCGATAAGGCAGCCGAAGATAAATTCAAAGAGGCGGCCGAGGCATACGAAGTGTTAAGTGATGGCGACAAGCGTGCCCGCTACGACCGTTACGGGCATGCCGGCGTATCAGCCAGGGAGCCGGTGGATTCGGCGGCGGCAATATGAACATGGACGATATCTTCAGCCAGTTCGGTGATATTTTCGGCGACGATATTTTCGGGTCTTTCTTTGGCGGCGGTGGCACCCGCCGCGGCGGCCAGCGCGCGCGCGGCACCCGCGGCAGCAACCTGCGTGTAAAGCTGAAGCTGAATTATGAAGAGATCGCCAATGGTGTTTCGAAGAGCATCAAGGTGAAAAAATATGTTTCCTGCACTAGCTGTTCGGGCAGCGGCGCGAAAGACAAAGGCAGCATCCAGCATTGCGCTACCTGCGGCGGCTCGGGCCAGGTAAGAAAAGTGACCTCCACTTTCCTGGGCCAGATGCAAACCGTAACCACCTGCCCCACCTGTAACGGTGAAGGCACCACCATTACGGCAAAATGCGGCAGCTGTAAAGGAGAAGGCCGTGTGTACGGTGAGGAAACGGTAACCATCGATATCCCCGCCGGTGTGCAGGAAGGCATGCAGCTGAGTGTAAGCGGCAAAGGCAATGCCGGTGAAAGAGGCGGATCGCCCGGCGACCTGATTGTACTGATCGAAGAGGAACAGCATGCGCAATTGCATCGCGACGGCCTGAATGTAGCTTATGATCTTTATATCACTTTCCCCGATGCCGTATTCGGCACCAATGCAGAAGTGCCTACCATCGACGGCCGTGCAAAGATCAAGATCCCCGCAGGCACCCAAAGCGGCAAGATATTCCGCCTGAAAGGCAAAGGCTTCCCGGCGGTAAACAGCTATGAAAAGGGCGATCAGCTGATCCATGTAAACGTATGGACCCCGCAGCACCTGAATGCCGAAGAAAAAGCCATGATGGAAAAACTGCAGGAGTCGAACAATTTCAAACCCAGCCCCGATAAAAACGAAAGGAGCTTTTTCGACAAGGTAAGAGAGATGTTCTCCTGATAAGCAGGGGTGCTGCGGAAAGCCTAGCGAAGCATATTTTTCAGCCGTACCCCCCGCGAGGGTTTCGGTTTGGCGTATATTTTCTTTGCCTTATCAAGCAAGCCCATGAATTCCTGTTCCAGGTAATCGTCAGAACGGACCAGCGGCTGCATGATAAGCTGCACATCGTTCCAGGTCGCCTCTTTGACATAGGGCGATTCGCGCAACAAGGCGCCAAACAGAGCCAGTCCCGCCGAGAACTTATACATGCGCGGAAGTTCATTAAACGGCGTGGCTGTAGTATCTATTTTCAAACGGTAATACCTGCGTGTAGTGTCGCTGCCCGTTTTATATCCCAGTTCCACGTCGGCCAGCGACGGGCCGTTACCGATAAGCGTCATCGTGCTGTCTCTTCGCTCGATTTCAAATATGGCCATCAGGGTATGGCCCGAACCCAGCTCTCCGCCTTCCAGCCGGCTGCTGGTATCCTGGATGGCGGCTATTTTGTTGTCGTAACCGATCAGGCGATAGCTTTTCAGTGCTGTTTCGTTGAAATGCACGTGCAACAGGGCATCGTCGGCCACTGCGTACATGGTTTGCGTAAGCTCTTTCACCAGCACCTTCTCGGCCTCTTTTTCATTATCAATGTAGGCAAAATTGCCATTGCCTTTTTTTGCCAGCACTTCCAGCTTGCTGTCTTTATAATTTCCCATGCCAACGCCGAGGCAGGTGAGGTAGATGCCCTTCTTCCGTTGTTCGCCGATGAGCAGTTCCAGCTCTTCTTCAGAAGTTTGCCCCACATTGAAATCACCGTCGGTGGCCAGTATGACCCGGTTATTTCCATTGGCGATATAGGTGCTTTGGGCCAGGCGATAAGCCACCCGGATACCCGATTCGCCGGCAGTGGCGCCCCCGGGGTTCAGCTCTTCAATGGAGCGGATGATCCGCTCTTTTTCGGCTCCTGATGTAGGACGCAGCCAAACGCCCACCGTACCGCCATATACTACTATCGATACCGTGTCGGTGGGGCGAAGGTTGTTCACCATCAGCTTAAAACCGGCCTGCAACAGCGGCAGCCGGTTGGGCATATCCATTGATCCTGATACATCGATCAGGAATACCAGGTTGCTTGGCGGAATTTTCTCAAGGTCAAGCTTACGTGCGCTGGCTTTTACAAACAACAGGTCGTTATTCTTGTTCCAGGGACAGTTGCTGCGCTTCGCAGCCAGCCTGAAATCCTGCCCGTTGTCGGCCGCTTCGTATTCCAGGTCAAAAT
>JASGFZ010000054.1:0-14041 GCA_047605345.1 Flavihumibacter sp.
CCCGTGAAGGCCAGGCGCTCGGTGTTTTTGTAGCCCGCGAATTTGCCGGCGCCGACCCCGACAACGGCGATGCACTGTATATTAAGAACACCATTGGCGCCGATGGAAAAGTGGACCGCAGTACCACGAACGATTATAATTCCGCCTCAGAAGTGATCATTGGTAACCCGAACCCCGACTTCATCTATGGTATGCGGAACAACGTAACCTATAAAGGATTCGAACTGGACGTTTTCCTGCAGGGTGTGCAGGGCAGCGATATATATGCCGGTGGCGGTCAATATATGTCGGCCAGCGGCAGCAACGGCTTCGATAACCAGACACTGGATCAACTGGCCGCCTGGAAACAGCCGGGTGATATAACTATGGTACCCGAAGCGAGGTTATTCTACCCCAATGGTACCGATGCTTCAAGTCGTTACCTGTACAGCGGGTCCTATCTCCGTGTAAAGCAGGTTACCCTGGCTTATAACTTCCCGAAAACCATTATGAGCCGGCTGAAAATGGACCGCATCCGGGTATATGCGCGTGCGCAGAACCTCTTCACCATCACTAATTATAAAGGATGGGATCCGGAAGTGAACGCCGATTACCAGGCCTCCAATATCAACCAGAATGTTGATTTCTATTCGATCCCCCAGGCCCGCACCATTGTTTTCGGCTTAAACATCGGCCTGTAACCTAAAAAAGAAGAACCATGAAAATGTTCAGTAAACTGCTCATAGCAACTTTTGTCGCGGCTACCGCTTTGTCTTCCTGCGAAAAAGAGTTGGACCAGAAATCGTTCAACAGCGTGGACGAAGAAGAGGCGCTGGGAACCAGCGGCGGTGTGGAAGCTGCATTGATAGGCGCTTATTCGCGTGTGGGTGACGACAATGTACTCGGAGGCGGGTTCGGCGTTATCAGTGAATTGCTGGGCGCCAGCGACGAGTTGGAGTGGAACGGCACTTTTGCCGGTTATACACAGATATTTAATAAGACCATTCCCGTAAATAATGGCTTTGCACTGAATACCTGGACCGAATCGTATGAGGCCATTAATGTGACCAACAATGTACTGGCAAACATGGACAAGGTGCAGGAGGGAAAAAAAGGCAGCGTTGAGGGCCAGGCGAAATTTCTCCGTGCGGCGGTTTATTTTGACCTGGTTCGCGTCTATGCAAAAGCATGGAACGACGGGTCGCCTGCTGCGAACGACGGTGTTCCGCTGATACTGACGCCCACCGGTGAAATATCCGACTCAAATAAAGTGCCTAGAAGCAAAGTATCTGAAGTGTATGACCAGGTGATCAGTGATCTGCAGGATGCCGAGTCGCTGCTGACGATACCGTCTTCGCTTAATTTTTATGCATGCCGCACCACTGCTTCGGCATTGCTGGCCCGCGTATACCTGCAACAGGGCGAATACAAAAAGGCAGCCGAAGAAGCAAACAAAGTGCTGACGACCGGAAAAAATTCGCTGACCGCTTCTTATATGGATGCTTTTCCGGTTGACTACGACAACAGTAATAAAGTAGTCGGTAATACCACTGAAGACGTATTTGCGCTGCAGGTGACGGCTTCCAGCGGTTACAATGATTTCAATACGTTCTTTTCGCCTTTGGGCCGGGGTGATATTGAAATGAATGAGAAGTATTTCGACGATTATGAGTCGGGCGATGAACGGTTGAATGAATATTACGACGACGGTTCTATTTATTGCGGCAAATTCGACATGGTATACGGAGCCGTTCACATTATTCGCCTGGCTGAAATGTACCTGATCAGGGCAGAAGCGAATTTCCGTGAAGGAACTTCGCTGGGTGCTTCGCCCGTGGCAGATATCAATGTGATCCGGACCCGTGCGGGTTTACCCGCCCTGGCGTCGGTGAACCTTGACCAGATAATACGCGAACGCCGGCACGAACTGGCTTTCGAGGGCCATAGGGTGCACGATGTAAAACGCCTGCAGCTGTCTATCGGTTCTATTCCCTGGAACTCGCCCAAACTTGTATTGCCTATCCCGGAAAGAGAAACCAAGATCAATCCCTCACTGACCCAAAACGAAGGTTACTAAATAAGCTGATAGTTGGTGGTTTACTATAAACCACCAACTATCTATATGCTCTTTCTTCCGCTTTCATACTCCTCTACGCCGGCTCCAATAGTGCCGCGCCACATACATTTCTCTTTTTTTACATTCCTGGTTTCCAGGACCCTTCTAATATTTACCACTGGTTTTTTACCAACAGGCCGGGTTGTCGTTTTATTATCATACATTAAAATGAGATTAATAATTCTGCTGCACGAAGCTTAACCTCAAAAACCTATCCTATATACCGGTCTTTGTCTTATATTTAAAGCAATTGCCTCCCGCCATTTAAAATTTCCCCAACACTGCTGCCTTTCATTGTATATTATATATATTTATATATATAGTTTCACAAATAACCAAAACCAAGCATTATGAGGAAAATTTTCTCCTGCATGGCATTGCTATGCACCTACCTGTTCGCGGATGCCCAGGAAAGGGACATCTCCGGAAAGGTAACTTCTTCAGCCGACGGCACTCCCCTGCAGAGTGTAAGCGTTTCAGTAAAAGGCACTTCTGTCAGCACCATGACCAATGCAGAGGGTGCGTACAGCATTTCTGTTCCGGCCGACAAAAAAACCCTTGTTTTCAGTTTTACCGGTATGTTGACCAAAGAAATGACCATCGGGAATTCGTCCGAAATCAATGTTGAAATGGTCACCGACAACAAGTTGCTTTCAGAGGTAGTGGTAACCGGTGTGGGCGTAGCCACCGACAAAAAGAAGCTGGCCATTTCCGTTGAATCGGTATCGGGCGCTAACCTGCCCCGCACCTCATCGGCTTCCGTTGACCAGGCCCTTATCGGTAAAATACCCGGTGCGCAAATCACGAGCAAGAGCGGCACGCCCGGGGCTGAAGTGAACATCCTGCTGCGCGGCATCAACACCCTCAACCGCGGCACCTCACCCATGATCCTGCTCGACGGTATCCAGGTAGGCTCCACCGGCCTGCAGCAGCTTGATCTCAACGCCATCGAAAGGGTGGAAGTGGTACAGGGTGCCGCCGCCGCTACCATGTACGGTGCGCAGGGCGCCAATGGCGTTATCCAGTTGTTCACCAAAAAAGGGAAAAAAGGAAAGATCAGCATCGAGGCGTCCAGCAGCATCGCAAACAACCGCTATCTCAATGTGGGCGGGCTTTCGAAAGCAAAATACCATGCTTTTGTTACCGATGCCGATAACAATGTAATCGGTTCATCCGGCAATCCGCTGGTGTTTAACCAGGATTATGGCGTATATCTCGAAAACGTTCAGTACAATTCCATTGACCCTACGGCCACCAATAGCAAGGCCTATGACGCCAACCTGACCTATCGAGATCATTTCGATTTCTTTTTCCGGCCCGCCAATACATTCAACAACAGTATTTCAATAGCTGGCGGCGGCGACAAATCGGATTTTGCCATCTCGGCATCCAACAGCCACCAGGAAAGCAATATTGTTAATAATGGTTACTGGGACAGAACCAACCTCAGCGCCAATATCGGCGCCAACATTGCAAAGGGTTTGACCTTCCGTTCCATCACCCAGCTGGTTTACACCAAGAGCACATTGAAAACAAGTGATCGCACCATCGTGTACGCCCTGTTGAATGCGTATCCTTTTGCTGATTTCAGCCAAACGACTACCGACGGCAGCATACCTTTAAACCTGAACCAGACCATCGGCATCAATGCCTCGAACCCATTGCCCTGTCAGCACTATACCCATAACAACGACAACAAAGTGGATGTGGTGCAGAATTTCAACCTGAACTGGAAAGTGAATAAATTCCTCACCCTCGATTCCAAGTATGGATTGAATTACCAGGTAAACGACCGCGATCTGGAATTCTCCAACCAAACGCAGAATGCCAATATCAAATACTGGCTCTCCCAAAACACTACCCGTTATATTTCCAATTATGCCAGCGACGCCAACGGCGACCTGACCCAGTACATCAACAGCAAGATGTTCCAGAACTCACTTACTACAGCTACACTGCGGTTTGACCTGGAAGACCTGCTCGGCATAAAAGTCCCGCTGGTGTCAACCACCCAGGCCCTGTTCGACTGGAGAAAGCAGGTGATCAAGGAATACACCAGTGCAGCCATGGGATTGCCTGCTGCCTACGAGCCGTATAATGCCGCCAATACCACCAGCTGGCGTGTGTACAGGGACTATGAAGAGCCCTTTGTTACCTATGGTTATATGATTAACCAGCGTTTTGAGTACGACGATTTCGCCGGTATTTCCGCCGGTTTCAGGAGCGATTACTCTTCTGCCTTCGGTCGCGGCTCCAAACCGTTCACCTTTCCCCGGGGAGACGCATTTCTGCGGATTTCTTCCATGCCGTTCTTCAAAAATTCAGCACTGGCTAACAGCATTGCCGAGTTGAAGATCCGCGCTGCTTATGGCCAGGCCGGTATCCAGCCCAAGCCCTTCGACCGGTACGTAACCATCAGCCCTACTACACTGGGCTCCGGTACGGCCTTCTATTACAATTACGGCCAAAGCAACCCCGACCTGGGTGTGGAAGTGTCTGAAGAAACCGAAGTGGGCGCCGACCTGCTGTTTACCCCGGGCAAAAGCAATTCGCCCTGGCTGAATACCATCGGCCTGTCTGCCACTTACTGGAACAGGAAAACAAAAGATGCGATTTATCCCGTTGATGTGGCGCCTACCATTGGTTTGGGTACGCTGATCGACAATGCATTCACCCTTGGATCCCACGGCATACAGCTTTCCTTGAATGCAAGCGTGTACAGCGCACCTAAGTTTACCTGGAACGCAACCGTCAATTTCGGTAAGCAGACATCGGAGATACTTTCCATCAAAGGTAACCAGGAAGTTATCATTCTGTCATCGGCAGGCAGCACCAACTATGTGCTGAAAGCAGGCGATAAGGTGGGCCAGTTGTACGGGTTCAGAATGGTTCACAGCCTTGACGATGTAGATGAAAGCGGCGCCCGTTACCTGCCGGAAAGTGTAAAGAGCGATTATACAGTGGCAAGTAACGGCTACGTGGTAAACAAAACCACCAAGCAACCTTACCTGTCGGTAAACAAATACAGCTTCGGCGATCCCAACCCCAAATTCAATATGTCGTTCATCAACGATTTTACTTTTAAGGATTACCTGATGTTCGGTTTCCAGTTTGACTGGGTATATGGCAGTCACCTGTACAACCAGACCAAAGAATGGATGTATCGCGACGGTATTCATGCCGACTACACCAAACCGTTCTCGATAGACGGTGAAACCGGCGCCTGGACCGCCTTCTATCGCGGCGTATATGCGCAGCGGACCGCCAACGGAACCAAAGACTATTTTTACGAAAACGCCTCTTTTCTCCGTTTGCGCAACGTGTCTGTAGGCTTTGATTTTGCCAAGGCATTCAGGATCCCTTTTACGAATAAATTACAGATAGTGCTGTCGGGACGAAACCTGTGGACGGTTACCAAATATACCGGCTTTGATCCCGAGATCAGCTCGGGTACTACCAATTCGGCCTGGGACCGTGGTACCGATCACAGTACAATGCCCAACTTTAAAACTTACCAGGCCGCGCTTAATATCGGATTTTAAAACAACCAATCAATCAGACCATGAAAAAAATATTCTTTCTACTATCTGCAGCATTTGTTGTTTTATCGATGGGTGCCTGCAAAAAACAACTGGATGTTAAAAACCCCAACCAGCCATCGTCGGAAGCCCTGAAATCGGAATCGGGCATTATGTCGTACGGATTGGGTGTGTATGTAACCGGCTTCAATAACATCAAATACTACGATGGGGTTAACGGGTACTTCTGGGCCGGCGCCATGGGCTTCCAGGAACTTATGGGCGACGTGATCGGCACCGATATTGCCAATGAATTCATGAACCAGATTGGTTGCCCCGACGAAGTGATTCTGGACGATGGCACCGTGCTCGCCAACCCAATTCACCTTCGCGCCAGATTGATTTCATTCGTTTAACCGCCAACCACAACTCAACGGGTTATCAGAACTCGATCTACCATGAATGGGTTATATGTACAACCTGAACAACGCAGGCAATACCATTCTGGCCAATGTGGATGAGATCACGTTTACCGGAGATGCCGCCACCAAAAAAGCCGTGATCAAAGCCTGGGCGCATTGGTGGAAAGGGTTTGCGTATTCGCATATCGGATCTGTTTACTACGCCGGCATTATCAATGACCTGGCCAACGGAGAAAACCTGAATGGTACCAACGGGCTGTACGTAACCAAAGAGGCGATTATTGCGGAATGAAACAAACAATTTGACCTGGCCATTGCTGAATTGAGTGGTTTAACCGCCAATACCGACTATATAACCACCCTGGGATACATGATTCCTTCTTTCAACCAGGTGGGAAAAGGCGGTGTACTGACACCCGAAATGTGGATCCGTAATATAAATACCTTCAAAGCGAGAAACCTGCTGGTGAACAAGGCGGTTTCGGCAATGACGGCCACTGATTGGGCGGAGCTGCTTACACTCACCAATGCAGGTATACAGGCGTCTGACCTGGTGTTCACGGGTCGCTCAAATGCGACCGGCGATTTTCTGTCACCTACTTCCGGCACGGTGTCGGCAAAAACAGCCGGTACGTCAACGTACAAGATCACCGAGCGCCTGGTGCAGGATTTCAAAACGGGCGACCAGCGTTTTAGCAACAACTTCAAACAAAGAACGTCTACTTATATAGGTGAAACATCGCGCGGCAATTCCTTCTTTACCCGCTGGGAGCTGATCAACAGGGGCGCTGCCGGCAGCGAGGGCGATCCTGCCGTTATCCAGTTTGCCAACCAGAATGCCGGTGGCTATGAGCAGTATCTGGCCACTTCTTATGAAGAGAATGCGCTGATGAAGGCAGAAGCCCTTATCTACACCGGTGAAACAGAAGCGGGTCTCGCATTGATCGATGCGGTTCGTGCTTACCAGGGCGCCGGCCTGCCTGCAACGGTTGGCACAGGTTTAACCGACGCCGAAGCAAAAGAAGAGTTGCGCCGGGAAAGAAGGATCGGGCTGCTGTTCAGAAACCTCTCGTTTTATGATGCGCGCCGCTGGGGATTGCTCGAGACCGGCAGAACAGGCGCCTGGGCGTTGAGCCGTACAGGAGAGGTGAGTACCAATGCAACGATCAAATACAATTATCTCGATTACTGGGATGTGCCCGACAATGAACTGGTGTACAATCCGCCGGCCGACGGCAGCGCGCCTGTGGTAAACCCGCGGCAGTGATGGGTGGTTTATGGTTTGTGGTCTGTGGTTTATAGTTGCTGCCGCATAACAACCATACCTAACTAAAAGGCGACTTACATTAAATGCAAGTCGCCTTTTCTATTTGTTTGCTACACACGCGGCAGCAACTATAAACCACAGACCACAGACCACAAACTACTCACAGTTTAATTTCCTCGTCGTGCTGATCAAAGAAATGAAACTCGGTGAGGTGATACGTGGTGTTTTGGCGGAGCCTGATGTTTTGCTTGAACTGCCGTTTCCATTTCCAGAGCTTGCTGAAGATCCAGCCCTTGGTAAGGTAGGCATACATGATGGGGTGTACCGACAGGGTGAGGTTGTTGTGGCTGTGCGTGATCAGGTAGTGGAGGTTCTTTTCGATCTCGTCTTCCAGCACCAGGCTCGACGATATTTTACCCGTTCCGTTGCAGGCAGAGCAAACCTCCATCGTATTGATGTTGAGCTCCGGCTTCATCCGCTGCCGGGTGATCTGCATCAGCCCGAATTTTGAGATCGGCAGCACGGCATGTTTGGCGCGGTCGGTTTTCATGAAACCTTCCATTGCATCCAGCAGCTTCTTTTTGTTTTCGGGCAGCTTCATATCAATGAAGTCGGCCACGATGATGCCGCCGAGGTCGCGAAGCCGCAGCTGGCGCGCGATCTCTTCTGCCGCTTCAAGATTGGTCTCCAGCGCATTCTGTTCCTGGTTATTGCTTACGCTTTTGTAACCGCTGTTTACATCAATCACATGCAGCGCTTCGGTATGCTCAATGATCAGGTAGGCGCCGCTGGGCAGGTTAACGGTTTTGCCGAAAGCCGCTTTCACCTGTTTGGTTACGCCGTATTGGTCGAATATAGGCGCGCCATTGTGATAATAGGAAACGATATCTGCCTTGTCGGGCGCGATGCGCTGGATATACGACTTGGTATCGTTGTAGATATTTTTATCGTTCACCACAATGCGGTTGAAATCTGCATTGAGCAGATCGCGCAGCATGCTGGTGGTTTTGGTCTGTTCGCTCAGTATTTTGGCTGGCGCCACGGCCCCACGCAGGTTTTGCTCGATGGTTTTCCAGGTGGCTACCAGCGCACCGAGGTCTTCGTGCAATTCTGCCGTGTTTTTGCCTTCCGCCGCCGTACGAACGATCACACCGAAATTCTTCGGCTTGATGGCTTCGATGATTTTCTGCAGGCGTTTTCTTTCTTCGGAAGAATGGATCTTGCGCGAAACGGCTACCACATCGTTGAACGGCGTGATAACGACAAACCGGCCCGGGAGAGAGATCTCACAGCTCAGTCGGGGACCTTTGGCCGCAATAGGTTCTTTGAGGATCTGTACCAGCACGTTGGGCTTTCCGCCCACCACTTCGTTGATCTTACCGGTTTTGATGATCTCGGGCTCTACCTCAAATTTGGAGAAATCGAAAGCGCCCGACTGGTCGCTGATCGACTGCTGGGTGAATTTGAGTAACGAGCGGGCATACGGACTAAGATCTGTATAATGCAGAAATGCATCCTTCTCGAATCCAACATCTACAAATGCCGCATTCAGGCCGGGGATGAGCTTCCGTACCTTACCCAGGTACAAATCTCCCACAGCAAAGCTGGCATCTGCTTTTTCATTGTGCAGCTCCACCAGCTTTTTATCTTCCAAAAGAGCAATTTCCACGCCCTGCGGCGCGGAATTGATTATTAATTCCTTGTTCAAGCGAGTAATCTTTTTACTTCAGTACCGATCTCACCAAAAGGAAATAGCTGATTGGCGAACTGCATGGCTGTTATCCGTAACTGGCAATAATCACCGGATAACAGCCATGAACGTATACACGTCTGGATTACTTCTTGCCTTTCTTATGACGATTCTTTCTCAGCCGCTTTTTGCGTTTGTGAGTAGCGATCTTATGACGTTTTCTTTTCTTACCGCAAGGCATATAGAATGATTTTATATTTTCTAATCAGTTTATTGCAACTGTTGAATACGTTTTTCCAATTCTGTTTTCAGCGCGGCGCTCTCCACATGATCTGCTGCTTTTTTGTACCAGTCGGCCGCTTTCTGCTTATTGCCCATCCGCTCATATCCTTCTGCCAGCATCAGCAATACTTCCATGTCGTGCGGTGTGGCCTGTGATACTTTTTCGAGCCTCTCCACCGCCTTGTCGTACTGTCCCGATACAATACCGCCGATTCCCAGCATTTTCTGTGCATAGATATTGGTGGAATCTTTGCGGCTCACGGCCAGGATTTGCTGGATTCCCTGCATCAGTTCCTGCGGATTGTCGGCCGGGGCACCAAAAATATAAGTGCTGCCCATTCCGATTTTCAGCGAATCATTGTCCGGATCCAGAACCAGCGCCTGCTCAAACAATGTTTTCGAGGTGCCTGACAGCCAGGATTTTATCCCCGGTTCGTCAACACCCCGCAGGTTGTTCAACAATAATTGGGCTGCAAAGGTGAGACTTTTTTTAGAATTTTCCAATTTGGCGGCTTCGGCGGTATAAAAGGCAAAGGGGAGAAAAGCATGGGCCGAGTCGCTCCAGAAGGCGGCCAGCTGGCGGTAAGTGGCCAGTTGCTGGTCTTTTACATCGCCCCGAACCACCGATTCGTTTAACCGGCTTACACAGGCCTGCTGATTGGCAGGCAGTTGCGCGGTGGCCGCTTTGATCGCCGTTTGGATATCAAAATTTCCGGCCGGTTTGTCGCCGGCTGCGGCCGCTGGCTTTTGCTGGGGAGGTTTTGTGTTTCCCCAGAAATAAATACCAAACAGGGCTATGCAGCCCGCTGCAATAACAATAATCTGTTCTTTTTTCACCTTAGTTAGCTAAGGGGGCGAAATTACATCTCTTCGTCGGGGTTTGGTTGCCCTTCCTTAACTGTTTTGAGTTTTTTCACTTCCTGCACAAATTCTTTGGCAGGTTTGAAGGCTGGAATGTAGTGCTCGGGAATTTCGACCGCAACATTTTTTTTGATGTTGCGTCCGATCTTGGCAGCTCGTTTCTTTGTGATAAAACTTCCGAAGCCCCTGATATAAATGTTCTCGCCCTGCGACAATACGTCTTTCACCTCTTTGAACATAGCTTCGAGTGTGACAAGTACATCCACTTTCGGAATACCCGTCTTTTCTGCAATCTGGTTGATGAGGTCGGCCTTTCTCATAATAGCCTGGTTTGTGTCGGGAACAAATATGAATTTGTTTGTTAATGTAAATCACACTAAGAAACCGTGCATCACTCATGCAATTTATTGATTTTGAATTAAATTGAAATATTTTTCGTTACGTATTTATGCAAAAAGATTTTACCGGCCGCCTCTTGCATTGGAACACGACGGAGAATACCCGCACCATGCCCTGGAAAGGGGAGAAAGATCCCTATAAAATCTGGCTGAGCGAGATCATTTTACAGCAAACCAGGGTGGAACAGGGGCTGGCGTATTACCAGCGTTTCATCGGGGCTTTTCCGGGTATTCGCGACCTGGCGCTGGCCAACGACGACCAGGTGTTCAAATTATGGGAGGGCCTGGGCTATTACAGCCGCTGCCGGAACCTGCTGGCTACGGCGCGTTTTATTGCCTTTGAGCGGAACGGCGTTTTTCCCACCAGCTATGAAGAGATACTGACCCTGAAAGGCGTGGGGCCCTACACGGCCGCCGCCATCGCGTCGTTTGCCTACGGTCATCCTTTTGCCGTGCTCGACGGAAATGTGTTCAGGGTCATCAGCCGGTTTTTCGGGATCAGTACGCCGATCGATACCGCCGAAGGGAAGAAAATGTATGCCCAGCTGGCCCATTCCCTGCTTGATTTTGAGCAGCCGGGGGTTTATAACCAGGCCATTATGGACTTTGGCGCCGTGATCTGCAAACCCCAGTCGCCCCGCTGCGATATTTGCGTGCAAGCTGTTGAGTGCCAGGCTTTTCGTTACCAGTGGATGGATATATTGCCGGTAAAATCAAAATCGCTGCAGCGCAAAACACGATTCCTGCATTTCTTTATTCTTTCTTATAAAGGCGGCTATTACGTGCGCCAGCGGCTGGACAACGATATCTGGAGAAACCTGTTTGAATGGGTGTTATACGAATCAGACAAACCGCAACCGGCAACCACTGCATCGATGGGCGTTGTGCTTTCCGGCATTTTTCCGGGCTGGCAGGGGCGGATCGTACAGGTATCGGAACCGCAAAAGCAGCAGCTTACCCACCAGACCATCGAGGGCACGTTCACCTGGGTGGAGCTGACCTTCCCGCTTCCGCCCGGCACCGGCTACCAGCTCCTGCCCGCCGAAACCCTGCAACAGCTGGCTTTCCCCCGGTTCATTACAAAATACCTGGAAAACAACCCGCTTTGATCTCCCACCCGTCGGGTGCCACCCGACGGGTGGGGAATTGCCCAATGGCCGCCCCGCAAATTTTCGCAGTTTTTTACCCGTCGGGTGCCACCCGACGGGTGGAGGTAAGGGCAAAATCAACTAACTTTAAAGACGACCACCGAAGAACGACGAATCTTAACCTAAAAGACAAAGTATGAGAGGCGTTAACAGGGTGATGTTGATCGGAAACCTGGGCAAAGACCCCGATGTGCAATTCCTCGAAGGAAATATAGCCGTGGCTAAATTTTCACTGGCAACCACCGAAACTTATAAGGACCGGGCCGGCAAGCTGATCTCCCAAACGGAGTGGCATACGGTGGTCCTCTGGCGCGGGCTGGCAGAGCTGGCGCAGAAATACCTGCATAAGGGAAGCCTGGTGTACATCGAAGGGCGCCTCCGCACCCGCAGTTGGGAAGACAAAGAGGGCAATAAGAAGTTTGCAACCGAAGTAGTGGGCGATAACCTGATCATGCTGGATAAACGGAATGAATTGTACGGCAACAGCCTCCATGGATTGCCCGGCGAAGGACTTGAAGGAATGAGCAGCGCCGACGCACCGCCCGAACCCAACCAGGATCTGCCGTTCTGAATGAAGAATTTAATGCAAATTTGTAGCCGGAAACAAAAACAACTGCTTTGGATCACGCGACGGTAGACCTGTTCATGCTTACAATTTTCCAACCGCTTTTGCTGGATGCCAATCTTCAGGGCACCACGCTGCTGGTTATCCTGATCCTGGTGCTGCTGGTGATATCGTATTTCCTGGCCGGCGCCGAAGTGGCTTTCTTCAGCCTCTCGCACCGCGACATCAATATGCTGAAGACCAAACAAAGCGGTTCCTGGAAAAGGATCGTTACCTTGCTGGAAGAGCCGAAAATATTGCTGGGCTCCATGCGCATCGGCAATACCATTGTGAACCTGGCTATCATCATACTTTCCAACTTCCTCATTGATCAGCTCCTGCCCATCAAGGGTAATTTCCCTTTTGTGGATGTGCTGATCAAGATCGTTCTCATCACCTTTTTCCTGATCCTTTTCGGCGAAGTGCTGCCCAAAGTGTATGCTTCTCAAAACAACCTCCGCTTTGCACGCGACGCCAGCTACCTGGTGGAGATTGTTCACCTGCTGCTCAAGCGGCTCAGCATCTGGCTCGTAGGAATGTCTGACGGTATAGAACGATCACTCGGCGCCAATTACAACGGCGCTCATTTTGAAGAGCTCGACGACGACAGCAGCGCATCTGAAGAAGAAAAAAACATTCTCCGGGGCATCGCCAAATTCGGCGACATCAGTGTAAAGCAGATCATGCGCACCCGCCTCGATGTAAGTGGCATAGACTATAACCTCGGTTTCCGCGAACTGATAAAGCAGCTGGAATCACTCCATTACTCACGGATGCCTGTTTACCGCGGAAGTCTTGATGAAATCATGGGCCTGCTGCACAGCAAAGACATGTTGCCGCATCTCCATGAAGCCGACGATTTCAACTGGCATTCGCTGATGCGCCAGCCTTATTTTGTACATGAGCAGAAGCGGATTGAAGACCTCCTGCAGGATTTCCGTTCGCGCCGTACGCATTTTGCCATTGTGGTAGATGAATTCGGCGGCACCAGCGGCATCGTAACCCTTGAAGACATCATGGAACAGGTTATCGGCGACATCCGCGATGAATTTGACGACGAAGAAAGCGCCAACCGCAAGATCGACGACAACAACTACCTTTTTGAAGGCCGCACCACGATCAATGATGTATGCAGGGTGATGAACCTTCCGCCGAATACCTCCACGACATCCGCGGCGAAAGCGATTCACTCGCGGGTCTCATCCTCGAAGTGAGCGGAAAAATCCCCGAAGCCGATGAAACCATTACGGTGGGAGACTTCGAGTTCACGGTACTGGAGATCGACCGAAACCGTATCCAAAAAGTAAAAGTGACGATTCGTCCCATGTAAACATGCGCAGCATCTTTCTATCCTTTGCCTTCCTTTTTGCCCTCAGTGCCTGTAACAGCACCTATACACCCAAGCCACGCGGGTATTTCAAGATCAGCCTGCCCGAACACGCTTACCAGCAATTCGACAGCGCCGGCTTTCCTTATACGTTTGAATATCCTGTTTACGGAAAAATCATCCAGGACTCCACTTTTTTCGAAGAGCAGCCGGAGAACCCTTACTGGATCAATATCGATATTCCTTCATTGGGCGGACGCATCTACATCAGTTATAACCGCATTGGCGGAAAAGCCCGCTTTAAAGTGAAAAATGCCAAAGGGGAATACGTGGATTCGATCGGCGTCAACCGGTTTGACAAGCTGCTGAACGGATCGTACACCCTTTCGTTCAAACACTCGTATAAAGCCAGCTCCATTGAAGACAGTG
>JASGFZ010000055.1:0-14027 GCA_047605345.1 Flavihumibacter sp.
CTGCTGGTGTAACTGTAATCCTTTGCGGCCTTTGCTCCTCTGCGGTCTTTGCGTGAAAAAAAGCAACCTGCTTATTGGGCAGGTTGCTTTTTATATTAAATGCTCCGGCACGCGGCAGCGACTTCAAACCTCAAACTTCAAACCTCAAACCTCAAACCAACGTAAACGATAAACCACAAACCATTAAAACGACATCACATTAAACACACAGCTTTCAATCTGTTTGATCTGCTGTACGCGGTCGATGCCGCGCAGGCTGCTGTGCAGGGGAAGCCGGATGCCACGGTTGGCGCTGTCGATGGTTTTGAGGGAGTCGATGATACGCAGGATGTTTTTGCTTTGGCTCGTGAAAACAGCGCCTTCGGCGGTGGTTTGTTTACCGCTCAGCACCCCGATGATCTCACCATTGTGGTTAAAAATAGGGCCGCCCGAGTTACCCGGGTTGGCGGTTATGGAAACCTGGTATGCGCTTGTATCGCCCTGGAAACCGGATTTGGCGCTCAGGTAGCCTTCGCCGTACACAATTTCGGTACGGGGAAACCCGAGTGTAAAAATGGGTTCGCCCAGCTCGGCTTTTTTGGTACGCAGGCTGTAGGGAAGGCTGCTTACCGCCGCATAGCGGTTGTCTACAATTTTAAGTATCGCGATATCGGTTTGGTTGTCCAGCAGCAGCACCCGGGTTTTGAAAAAATCACCTTTTATATTGCTGATATATACCGAATCGGCTTTCGCCACCACATGGGCGGAGGTCACCAGGTAACCGCGGCCGTCGATCAGGAAACCGGTGCCGCCGAATTTGCCGGGGTCTTGCGGACGAACGGGCTGGTTATCGGCCGGGGGAATGCTCAGGTTGTTCACCTGGTGCTGGGTTTGAAGCGTTGTTCTTTTTACGAGGCTTAATTCACGCTTCAGGAGGGCGATTTCTGAAGTACTGTTTTTGGGGCTGAAATAGCTGACGATACCGCTGATGGCCAGCGCCGTAAGCCCGGCAATGGAGGCGGCAACGGCAAATACCCGTTTGTAACGGTCGGCCATAACACGGACCTTCGGCTGTTGGGTGCTGATCTCGCCGGTCTGTTCCAGCTTCTGCTGTGTGGCGTGCAGAAAGGATTTTACCGATTTACGATCGCCGTATTCATCCAGCTGCCGGAGAAACTGCCGGTGTTCCACTACCAGTTGATCGACTCCGGGCGAAGTGACCGCATTGCTTCGAACTGGGCCTTTTCCTCCGGCGACATTTCGTTTGAAAGATACCGCTCCACCCACTCCAGCAATTGCATTTCTTCGTTCATCGTTATTGGGTTTTATATTGGGCAAAAAATAGTTTTTTCAGTCGGGTCAGACATTTATACTTCTGGTTCTTGGCATTTTCGGCATTGGTATAACCGAAACTGCCTGCTATCTCGGCCATATTCCGTTTTTCCAGGTAAAAAGCGCTTAACAGGCTTTTACAGGGTTCACCCAGCCCCGTCATTGCTTTTTCCATGACTGAAAACGCTGTTTCTGCGTTTTCGGTCGCTTCCACATCATCTTCCACCGATACCGTTTCGGCTATGCTTTCAAGCGCCGGGCCGGTTTTCTGCATTTGCTGCAGGCGCTTGAGCCACAACCGTCTTGCAACCGAATAGATAAAGGTTTTCAGCAGGCAGGTCAGCTCAAATGCCGGGTTGCGCGCCTTGTCGTACAATACCAGCATGGTTTCCTGAAAAACATCGCGGGCATCATCTATGCTGCCGTTGCCGCCCAATACCATCGATTGCACCATCTGGTAGTGCTTCCGGTAAATGGTTTCGGTGGCGGCCGCATCTTTTTCTGCCAGTCCTTTTAACAATTCCCTTTCTGCCCGGTCAACATGCACACTGTATTATTTAATACTTAAAATAACAAATAGTAACCCGCAAAGATGGGCTAAAATTTTTTTTTCTCTGCGCGGGTTACCTTTTTCAAATCTGCGTATTAATCAATAAATCATTACTCAATTCTAAAAGAATTCTCATGAAAAAGCTCCTTTTCGTTCTGGCTATTGGCGCATTTGCAGCTTGTAACAACGCTGCTGAAACTTCAACTGAAGCTGCTCTGACGCTGCTGAAAGTTGATTCTGCTGTTACTGCTACTGTTGACAGCGCTAAAGCCAATATCGACTCAACAGCTAATGCTGCTGTCGACACCCTGAAAGCAAAGGTTGACTCTCTGAAAAAATAAAATTTTCATATGGCAAGCAAGCGTTAGTGTCCATCCGCATAGGGCGGCCCTTTCAAAGCCTGTCAGCACCTTTTTTTGTAAGCCGAAGATTATTAATCTTCGGCTTTTTACTTATTATCAATGTGTTACAGTAAAAACCGCCTGTAAAATAATGCATTAAACCAGCCTGGTTACCGCTTCTCCGGCGGTTAATACCGGCCAGGCAACAGGGCAGGGGCCATTGCGAAATTTTCCGCACGCTCCAAAATTTTACGACGAAATCTACGTTAGAGTTTTCCGGAACCTGTTCTATTGAATTTGTTTAATCCAACATATGACTCGAAACCGTAGAAAGCAGTTATTATTCACCGGATCATTTCTCCTGTTGCTGGCTACCGGCAGCCGGGCGCAGGAAGGTACTACCCTGGTTGGCAATGTAGCCGGCAGCAGCTTCAAAAACGACCAGCTGATGACCGACTGGAGCGTGGGCGAGCTGATGCGTATCGATACCCGTGTGGCAGACAATAAGGCCTTTATGCTGACGCAGGGACTTCTGCAGCCCGATTACAATGGCCTGCTGACCACCTCAGCCGAGCCCGGCTTTGCGCCGGGTGAAGTGAGGATCCTGCCGAACCCCGTGCGTTCCGTACTGCAGGTGCAGGTATCGGTTAACCAGCAGGGTAACCTGAACTGCATGCTCTTTACCTCAAAGGGAGAGAAGCTTGCCCAGAAATCGTATGCTTATTACGGCTACGGAACCACCGAATCGTTCAATATGACCAAACTTGCAGCCGGGTACTATTTTCTGTATGTTGAATTAGAACCTCTTCAGGGCGGCGTTGTCAGAAAAGGTGCTTATAAAATAATCAAGATTAACTAACACTACACTTCTAAATCCAATCCAATGATAAAACAAGTTATGCCATTTGTGGTAGGACTGTTTTTATGTTCGTCAGTGTACGCTCAGGTCCCAAAACAGATCAATTACCAGGGTATCGCCAGAAATGCCTACGGTGCCCCCTTATCCAATCAAACGGTAACCATCAGGGTGTCGATTCGTGAGGGATCACCCACCGGCCTTGCTGTTTATTCCGAAAAAAGATCGGTCACCACCAACCAGTTCGGCCTTTTTGCCACTGCCATCGGCAGCGAAGGCGCCAGCAACCTAAAGGGCACTTTGGGTGAAGTGAACTGGTCGTCGGCCTCCTTAAAATATATTGAAGTTGAAATGGATCCCAAAGGCGGAGACAATTTTGTGTCGCTGGGCGCCAGCCCCCTGACCAGCGTTCCCTTTGCCTTTCGCGCTGAATCTGCCAGCCCCGTGGGCAGTGCAGGAGGTGACCTGAGCGGATCTTTCCCCAACCCGACCGTCAAAGACGGCGCCATTACCGGCAACAAGCTGGCGGCAGGCGCTGTTACTGCCGATAAAATTCCCGACGGGTCCATTACCGCGGCCAAGCTCGCGCCCGGCGTGGTTACCGGCGGATCTTCCACCGGCGCCGCCAGTGGCGACCTGACCGGCAACTACCCGGCGCCCAGCATTGCTGCAGACGCTGTATCCACCGGTAAAATCGCCAATGCGGCTGTTACTACAGATAAAATCGCCGACGGATCGGTGACGGCAGCCAAACTGGCCCCGGGACTGATCCCGTCGATTCCAACCATTCCCACTTCTTTGCCGCCGAGCGGCGCAGCGGGAGGCGATCTGTCGGGCAACTATCCCAATCCGGCCATTGCAGCTGCGGCGGTAACCAATGCAAAAATTGCCGACAATGCGATCAGCACCGCAAAAGTGCAGGACGCGTCGGTTACGAATCCCAAACTCGCCGATAATGCGGTGACTGCCGCCAAAATTGCTGACGGAACCATTACCGCCGCCAAGCTGGCGCCGGGTGTTATTCCGACCGGTGGCAGCAGTGCACCTACGGGCGCTGCCGGTGGCGCGCTTGCAGGTACCTATCCCAATCCTTCACTGGCTGATAATGCCGTTGTTACCAGCAAAGTGGCAGACAATGCCATTACCACTGTCAAAATCGCCAATGAGTCGGTAACCACTGCGAAAATTCCTGATGGCGCCATTACGGCTTCAAAACTCGCTTCCGGCATCATTCCCAGCAGCCTGCCGCCGAGCGGTGCGGCTGCCGGCGACCTGACGGGCAGCTATCCTGCACCCACCGTCGGCAAGCTGAACGGATATGCTTTATCAGCTACGGCACCGGTGAATGGACAGGTACTCAAATTCAACGGAACCCAGTGGGCGCCGGCCGATGAAACCGTTGGCGGTGGTGGTGGCGGCACACCTAGCGGCACAGCCGGTGGCGACCTGGCAGGCAGCTATCCCAATCCTACTATTCTGAACAATGCCATTACAGGCGCCAAAATCGCCGATGCCGCTGTGGGCACCAGCAAGCTGGCCGACGCATCGGTTACAACGGCAAAACTCGCAGCCGGTGTTATTCCGGGCAGTCTGCCGCCCAGCGGCACCGCTACCGGTGATCTCGCGGGCACTTACCCTTCTCCTTCTGTAGCCAAAATAAACGGTGTGGCGGTATCGGCAACGGTGCCTGCCAATGGCCAGATTCTTAAATTCAATGGAACCCAGTGGGCGCCGGCCAATGAAACCGTTGGCGGCGGCGGTGGCGAGACGGCACGGCACAGCCGGTGGCGACCTGGCAGGAAGCTACCGAATCCACCATAGCCGGCAATGCCATTACCAATGCCAAACTGGCCGATGCTGCTGTCGGCACCAGCAAACTGGCCGACGGCGCCGTTACCGGTCAGACCGATGGAACATCACTGCTGCCAAGCTGGCTTCAGGTGTAATCCCGACCAGCCTGCCGCCCAGTGGCGCTGCATCGGGCGACCTGGGTGGTACCTATCCCAATCCCACCCTCGTGCGGATAGCCGGTACGGCTGTTTCACCGGTAACGCCGTTACAGGTCAGATCCTGAAATTCGACGGGGTACAATGGGCGCCCGGTACCGATGCAACCGGATCAGGCGGAAGCACTTTTACCCTCCCGTTCAATCCACCCGATTATATTGAAACTTCCAGCTTATTTGGTCTTACCAATAAAGGCACCGGCCGGGTGATTGTTGCCCGCAGCCAAACGAATGCCGAAACGGAAGCAATAGCCGGTTTGGTTACGAATAGCAGCCCCGGCATGATGTCGTCAGGTATTTATGGTTCGGTAACCAATGCGGGTACCTCAAGCGGCTATGGTGTGCAGGGAACGCACCTGGGTTATGGCGTAGGTGTTATGGGCTTTGCTGAAAACGGTATAGGAATCCAGGCGAGCTCCGAAAACAGCACGGGGCTGTCTGCGTATTCTTCCAAGTATTATGCGTTGGATGCATTGTCAAGCGATTATACAGCAGTGAATATCGAAACGATGTCCTCAGATGTGGACGGATACCCGGCCATGCGCGTTAAAAGTGAAAATACTTCGGCGGTTCTGGCGACCAGCACGCAGGGCTATGGCGTCGAAGCCAGCTCAGGGTCGATGTCTGCTGCTGCGGTTTTCGCCAATAACACAGGTAACGGCGAGGCCGTAAGGGGTTCAACCACAGGCGACGGCGTACCTGCCGTGCATGGATACAACCAGGCACCGGGTAATCCCATTGGCGGCCGGAATGACGGAATCGGTGTACAGGGCACCAGTGACGAAGGCGTTGGTGTAATGGCTTATGTCAGGAACGGGGGTTCCGGACACGGTACGGCATTAATAGCCAAACTGGATGTTGCCGGCGATGCCGACCTGGCTGAATTCAAAGTAGGTTTCAGCAATGTAGCCCGCATCACATCAACCGGTGAAGGACGTTTTAACGGCGGGTACGTTGCGGGAGGTGCTGACCTGGCCGAACACTTTGCGGTGGATGGCAGCCTGCGCAGCTATGAGCCGGGCGATGTCCTGGAAATTTCCACCAGCGACGATCGTACCGTTGTTAAATCATCAAAGCCGTATTCAACACTGGTTGCCGGTGTATATGCCACCAAACCTGGTATGCTGCTCACCGAAAGGCACGTAAATGAAGATCTTTCTGAGTCAGGTGTGCCCATGGGCGTGATCGGTGTTATCCCTACCAAAGTAACTGTTGAAGGTGGCATAATCAAAAGAGGCGACCTGCTGGTTACTTCGTCTACACCCGGTGCCGCGATGAAGGCAGATCCCGACAAGGTAAAAGTGGGCCAGGTAATCGGAAAAGCACTGGCCGATTTCAACGGCACCGGCACCGGCCTGATCAAAGTACTGGTAAGCGTTAAATAAAAATAAAACAGCAACTATGAAACAATATACCAAATGCCTGCTGCTGGCCAGCCTGGCCATCATGACCACACTGGCGCTCCAGGCGCAACAGGGCGGAAGGCGACCGCTGGGCCAGCCGATCGATCTAAAGCCCACAAAGCAGCCGGCTGCCGTACCCCAGGCGGTGGCAAATAACAAAATGCGGAACTATGCACAGCAAAACAGAGCGCTGGCTGCGGCCGCCAGAAAAGTGGCGGAAGAGAATGCGGTAGCGGCAAACAACAGTGTTACGCCGGCAAAGCAGGCGCCCGTAAAAACCGACAGCGAAATGAAGCCGAAGCTGAATCGCAACGATCAATAGCTTTTTCCCGCATATAGTAGTAAGTAAAAAAGAGGCGGCCTCATTGAGACCGCCCTTTTATTTATTTACTTCCGTTGGTATTATTTCAGCTTCTTCTGCAGGTTCTCATCAATGGCATCCAGGAACTCCTGCGTGTACAGGAAATGCTCCCCGTGTTTCACTTTATTGCCGTGAACGCAAACCGCAAGGTCTTTGGTCATTTTACCGCTCTCAACGGTTTCGATGCAAACCGCTTCCAGCGCCTGGCAGAAATCGATCAGCGCCTGGTTGTTGTCGAGCTTGCCCCTGAAAGCGAGGCCGCGGGTCCATGCAAAAATGGATGCAATGGGGTTGGTCGAGGTGGGCTTGCCGGCCTGGTGGTCGCGATAGTGACGGGTTACGGTGCCGTGTGCGGCTTCCGATTCCAGCGTTTTTCCATCGGGCGTTACCAGTACCGAAGTCATCAGGCCAAGCGAGCCAAAACCCTGGGCAACGGTATCGCTCTGCACATCACCGTCGTAGTTCTTACAGGCCCATACAAAATTGCCGTTCCACTTCAGCGCGCTGGCAACCATGTCGTCGATCAGGCGGTGTTCATACACGATGCCTGCTGCCTCAAAAGCGGCTTTGAATTCCTGCTGGTAGATCTCTTCAAAAATATCCTTGAAGCGGCCGTCGTATTTTTTCAGGATGGTGTTTTTGGTGGAAAGGTAGAGCGGCCATTTTTTGCTGAGCGCCATATTGAAGCAGCTGCGCGCAAACCCTTTGATGCTTTCATCGGTATTGTACATCGTCATGGCCACACCGTCGCCTTTGAAATTGTACACGTCAAAAGTCTGGGGCTCACCGCCGCCTTCGGGCGTGAAGGTCATGGTCAGCTTGCCTTTGCCTTTGATCACGGTGTCGGTTGCCCGGTACTGGTCGCCGAATGCATGGCGGCCAACGATGATCGGGGCCGTCCAGTTGGTAACCAGCCGGGGAATATTGTTGATCACAATAGGCTCCCTGAATACGGTACCGTCGAGGATATTACGGATGGTACCGTTGGGGCTTTTCCACATTTGTTTCAGGTTGAACTCCTTTACGCGGGCCTCATCGGGGGTAATGGTGGCGCACTTGATGCCCACACCGTACTGTTTAATGGCGTTGGCGGCATCTACCGTTACCTGGTCATTGGTCGCATCGCGGTGCTCAATACCGAGATCGAAATATTTGATATCCACGTCCAGATAAGGAAGGATTAATTTGTCTTTAATGAATTGCCAGATGATCCTGGTCATTTCGTCGCCGTCCAGCTCCACCACCGGGTTGGCTACTTTGATTTTACGCATAGCGGGTTGATTTTAATGCAAGTCTGCAAACCTAAGTGAAAAGGGGAAGAAAAACAATGTAAAATATTTGTCACAGGAAGCGCTGCGGGGCATCAGACATTGACCACCAATACGGGGATATTCAGCTCGTGCCGCACTTTGTTGATGGTATCGCCGTAAATAAGATCGGCCACGGCGCGGTGCCGGTGGGCGCCCATGATAAGCAGATCGGCCTGCTCACGGCGTGTGATTTCGACAATGCCCGCGCGCCGCGATGTATGCCCCAGGCAGGCGACGGCATGATAGCCCCGGGCCTTCAGCTCGGTCGCATAGTGCTCCAGCTGGCTGGTATCCTGCTGGGTTTCGAGGTCTTCGCTGGCGGTGCCGTAAAACTTCGCGGTAACACTTTCCACAATGTGAATAAGAATCAGGGTGGCGCCGGGAGCAGCCTGGGCCATGGCGTGTGACAACAGCTGGCTGTCGTGCTGGCTGAATTCGAGGGCGATGGCCACCCGCCGGTACACCGGCAGGGTTTGCGGCTGCAGGGAACGCAGGCTGCTGTGGATGGCGATCTGTTTTTGGCGTTGCTTCCTCGCCAGCAGGGGCTGCACAATAACGATCACCAGTAACAGCAACAGCAATACGATAACGGCCACCACCAGGGCCTTGAGCCATACCGCATGTGCATCGTGTAAAAAGGCCAGTGCGGCCTCGGTCACCATGCGCAGGTTAAGGTAGATCAGCACCGCCGCTACTATCCAGGCGGCGGCGGCTACATAAGGTTTGATGCGCAGATCACCCATTTTTTCGCGGTCGCTCACGAAATGGATCAGCGGAATAACCGCAAAGCCCAGCTGCAGGCTTAGTATTACCTGGCTCAGCACCAGCATCACATCCACTTCGGCATCGCCGAAAAAATAAATAACGAACAGGGCAGGCACCACTGCCAGCAGCCGCGTCAGCAGGCGGCGCAGCCAGGGATTGATCCGCAGCTGGAGATAGCCTTCCATCACGATCTGGCCGGCAAGGGTGCCGGTGATGGTGGACGATTGCCCGGCTGCAATAAGTGCGATAGCGAACAGCGTGGGTGCCAGTTTGGAGCCCAGCAGGTTGTCGAGCAGCCGGTGGGCGTCTTCAATTCTCGCCACATCGGTTTGACCGGTTTTGTGAAAAGCCGCGGCTGCCAGCACCAGGATGGCTGCGTTCACAAAAAAAGCCAGGTTCAGCGCAATGGCGCTGTCGATCACATTCATGCGGATGGCCTTTCTTTTTCCTTCCCGGTCGTTCCTGATCTTCCGGGTTTGCACCAGCGCCGAATGCAGGTAAAGATTATGCGGCATAACGGTGGCCCCGATAATGCCGATGGCTATGTATAAAGCGGTCTGGTTGGGAATGGAAGGAATTAATCCGGCGGCCACTTCGCTCATTACCGGTTTTACGAGGATCATCTCCACCAGGAAGGAGAGGGAGATGATGGAAATGAGACCGATGATGAACAGTTCCATTTTGCGCATGCCCAGCTTCTGCAGCCACAACAGCAGAAAGGTATCGAGCACGGTGATGGCAACACCTGCCATCAGCGGCAAGCCGGTGAGCAGCTGGATGCCGATGGCCATGCCCAGCACCTCGGCCAGGTCGGTTGCGGCAATGCTTATTTCAGCCAGCAGGTACAGCATGAAATTGACCGCAGGCGGAAAGGCTTCGCGGTTGGCCTGCGCCAGGTCGCGGCCGCGTACAATACCCAGCCGTGCCGACAGGCTTTGCAGCAGCAGCGCCATGATATTGCTCATCAGCAGCACCCACAGCAATGCATAGCCGAACTGGCTGCCGCCCTGCAGATCGGTTGCCCAGTTGCCGGGATCCATATAGCCTACGCTTACCAGGTAAGCCGGACCAAGAAAGGAAAGAATTCTTTTCCAGAACGATTTGTGGCCGGTGGTGTCGACCGTATTATGCACATCGCTCAGGGAAACATCGCTATGCGGTTGTGGTGTCATAAGCAACAAATAAATTGGCGGCCAGCAGTTCACTGATCGTGAATACCGGGCGGTGGGCGACGGAGATTTCCAGCGTTTGGTCGAAATCGAATTTCCGGGTAACGGTCAGCTTGGTGCCGATACCCACATGATGGTGTTTGAGCAGGTCAAGCATGGCGGGCGACTGGTTGCCTACGCTGATAACCGCAGCTGTTTTTTTCAGGGGCAGGTCCAGCAGCGAAGTTTGCCGGATCACCGGTATTTTTCCCTGGCTGTCGGGAATGGGATCGCCATGGGGATCGGTTCGCGGGCAGCCGAGGAATTCATCCAGCCGGTCGATCAGCTTGCGGCTGCTGATGTGTTCCAGCTCTTCGGCGATTTCATGCACTTCCTCCCAGCCAAAGCCCAGTTTTTCGACCAGGAAGTATTCCCAGAGCCGGTGCTTGCGGATGATCTGCAGCGCCACTTTTTTGCCCTCTGCCGTAAGCCTTACCCCTTGTAGGGCTGGTACTGAAGCAGCTTCTGCGTTTTCAGTTTTTTAAGCATATCGGTTACCGATGCCGCGCTGGTGTTGAGCTGGCGGGCAAGGGCGCATTGGTGTTGACCACCGAATCGTCCTGCTGCAGGTGAAAGATCGCTTTCAGGTAATTCTCTTTACTGGATGAATATTTCAACTAACCTAAATTTAGATTTAGGCAAATCTAAAAAAAAATAATAACAAAAACCAGTCACTTGACGAAAACACGCTATTTTAGCGATTCACGGAAAAATCAGGTATGTTTCGACGGTTGCCGTTTTTATGGATATTTTTTTTGGTCATATTAGCAGGTTGTTCGCAGAAAAAAAAGCAGTTGACAGATGACAGCACCGTAACCGTTAATGAATTTATCGATTTTTTCCCCGAATTAACCCTGCCCGTTCAACTGGTGGACTCCTCTCTTACCCGGAAGCCGGACGACTCGCTTCGCATCGGCAACAAGATATTCTCGCAGTTTGTTCCCGACTCGGTCACCAGCCTGCTGGCGGTGAAAGGCGCACGCGCGCAGTTATTCCCTATCGGCAAGGTGACGGTGGCGGGCGGCGAAACCTACCTGTTCGTGCGCTCCTTTGCGGGCGCCAAAAAAGCGGCCGCCGCACTGGTATTCGATAAAGACAGCTTTGTTACCTCGCTGCCCCTGCTCGGCCTCACCGCGGGCCTGCGGGCCAATGACCTTTCGTCGGCCGTGATGGATAACCGCTATACCCTCACCAGCACCCGCCAGCAGGTGGCGGCTACCGGGCAGGTCACCTACAATAAGGAAGTGTACGTATATAATACGGAAGGACTGTTTACGTTAATTCTCAAAGAATCGAATGCCGGTTCCGGCGGGGCGTCGGCAGCATTGCTGAATCCCGTCGATACCCTGAAGGCTTCGCATAAACTGGCAGGTGACTATCTCCAGGATAAAAAAAACCTGGTATCAATTCGTGACGGCAGTAAACCCGGTCGTTTGTTATTCTTTATTCATTTCGAAAAAGACGGTGGCAACTGTAAAGGCGAGCTGAAAGGGGAGATGGCCCTGACCGGCGCCCATAGCGCAAAATTTACGGAAAACAACGGCACCTGCGCCATTGAATTCAGTTTTAGCGGTAATACCGTTCGGCTGAAAGAAATGGAGGGCTGCGGTTCTTATCGCGATATAAAATGTTTTTTTGAAGGCAGTTATACAAAAAAAACCAAAACAGCCGTAACAGGCAGTAAGAAAAAGAAATAGAATTGCTATGAACTTCATGAATTTTAAAGTGCCCTATCACTCGGAGGAGTATTCAAAAAAAGTGGCTTATTTCTCCATGGAATTTGCGATTCACCAGCCGTTGAAGATTTACAGCGGCGGGCTTGGCTTCTTATCGGGCTCGCATCTTCGAAGCGCTTATGAGCTGAGACAAAACCTGATAGGCATCGGCATTTTATGGAAATACGGTTATTATGACCAGGCAAGAAACCAGGACCAGACCCTGCAGGTGACCTGGATGGAAAAAATCTACAGTTTCCTGGAAGACACCGGTATAAAGTTCCAGATATCCATTCACGATCATCCGGTATGGGTGAAAGTGTTTTACCTGAATCCCGAAACATTCAAATCGGCGCCGCTTTTCCTGCTCAGCACCGATCTTCCCGAAAACGACTATGTATCGCAAACCATCACACACCGCCTCTATGATGCGAATGTGGCAACCAAGGTGGCGCAGTTCATCCTGCTGGGTGTAGGCGGCGCGAAGCTGCTGGATGAGATGAATTACAATCCCGAAGTGTACCACCTCAATGAAGCGCATGGTATCAGCGCCGGGTTCTATCTCTACCAGAAATTCAACCGGAACCTGGAAGAAGTGAAAAAACGCCTGGTATTCACCACGCACACCCCCGAAGAGGCCGGTAATGAAAAGCATGATATTTATCTCTGCCAGAAGATGAGCTATTTCTGCGGACTTTCTCTTGATGAAGTGCGCGCCATCACGGGTATTGGCGACGATCAGTTCAACCATTCGCTGGTTGCCCTGCGGTTTGCCCGCCTCGCGAATGGCGTATCGCAGTTGCACGGCGTGGTATCGAGGGCCATGTGGAGCAAATACCCGGGCATTTGCGAAATCAAGTCGATCACCAACGCCCAAAACTGGCGGTACTGGGCCGATAAGCAATTGTACCGCTCTATGGAAGAAGGCAACGATTATGCATTCGACGACCGCAAAAGCTACCTGAAGAAAAGAGCTTTTGAAATTGTTGCCGACCAAACGGGAAAACTGTTTAATCCCGATGTTTTCACCATCGTATGGGCGCGTCGTTTTGCGGGTTACAAGCGGGCGGAAATGATCACCCGCGACCAGACCCGTTTCAGGGAGCTGATGGGCAATAAAAAATATCCGGTGCAGATCATCTGGGCAGGTAAGCCTTACCCGATGGATTACCCGGCCATCAACGATTTCAACAACCTGGTGCACCTGAGCCGCTATTACCCGAATATGGCCGTGCTGGTAGGTTATGAGCTGTCACTCTCAAAACGCCTCAAACAAGGCGCTGATTGCTGGCTGAACAATCCCCGGGTACCCCGCGAAGCGAGTGGTACCAGCGGTATGACGGCTTCCATGAACGGCGCGGTTAACTTCAGCACCGACGATGGCTGGATTCCTGAGTTTGTTAACCATGGCAATAACGGTTTTGTGGTGCCGAAAGCAGATTACCTGAATATGAATACGCAACAGCAGGACGATTACGACCTCGATCAGCTGTATAAGATCCTGCAGGAGCAGATCCTGCCGCTTTATTATGAAGACCGGGCTACCTGGCGCCAGATTGTAAAGAACGGTATGCGCGACGTGCGGTACCAGTTTGAGAGCAACCGGATGGCGCATGAATACTATACAATGATGTACAACGCCTGACCGGGTAAGATTAATATAATATGCAAAACCAGTTGACACTCAACTGGTTTTTGCTTTTTAACAACCATCCAATACTATTTGGCCCGTGATTGGCGTTAGTAGGGCATAAAAATCCCCCTGTATGAAAGCGATCATTATTGGTCTTTCACTGGTTTCGTCGTTGGCTTTTCAGCCCGATCCGGTGAAAAGAGCAGACAAAAACCTTCCTCCTGTTGCCAATGCAGGCGATGATATCACCCTTACTTCAAGAGATTTTGTGCAACTGGATGGCACGGCCAGTGTTGAGCCTGATGGCCTGATATCAAGGTATAACTGGAGCCAGGTTTCGGGCAAGCAGGTAAGAATAGCGAATCCAAATGCAGCCATCACCGCCATTGAAGGCGCTTCAGCCGGCGAATATATTTTCCGCCTGGTGGTTACCGACGAAAAAGGAAGCACCGGCCACGACGAAATCAAGCTGACGATTAAATGAGTTTGTGGTTTTTGGTCTATAGTTTATAGTTGCTGCCGCATATGCAGCAGTCAAAATAAAGAAAGCGACTTGCACCCAATGCAAG
>JASGFZ010000056.1:0-13919 GCA_047605345.1 Flavihumibacter sp.
GCCGATACCGGTTTACCATCTACCATCCAGGGATCGTATTCCAATTGAAATACAGAACGGAGGGGGCCGTTGGCGATGATCTTCCACCGCCGGTAATTGGCCGAGTACCAAACCGAATCGTTCAGGTACGGCATCATCTGACCTGCACCCAATGTATAGCCTACATGATAGTAGTCCATGCCATCACCATGGTCTTTGTGGTAAGCTCCTTTTTGGTAACGTTCGTCAGGCACCAGGCGCGAGGTTCTTTTACCCATACATCCAGGCCATAGGCATTTTCGGCCGGCAATGCTTCCAAGGCAGCGCCATAAGCCCTGAAAGCAATCTTGTCATTTTCCCAGGCAAAATCATCCTTGCGTTCCGGCACATACCGGCAATAGGTTTTGGCAGGCGTTGCCGTTCTTTTACCCTTTGAGAGCAATAAGGTTTTCCTGGCACCCGGCCCCAGTGATACCTGCAGAAACAGCAACGCTGTCTGCTTGTTTTCTCCTGCCAGCAATTGAACCGGCAACTGCTGTTTACCGTCGGCTGATGTAACCACAAAGGCCGCCGTATCTATACCGGGATACACGCGCAGCATGTCAACCCAGGGAATTTCAATCACCTCTTCCACCCTTGCCACGGGTACCGGGTTGGCCAGCTCTATCTTTACCTGCGCTGCCGTACAAAGCGGCCATGATATAACGGCAAGGAGTAACCGAAATAAACGCATACCCGTTTTTTTCTTTAAGGTAACACGATTTCAAATATGGTTTTTCGCCAGCCGCGGGAAATATGTCAGGAGCGGGATTGCGTAAGGGCTTTTGCGATCGCTTCCAGGTGCTCGTTGAAAGCGCTGAGCTGCTGAAGCATTTTACCGGATGAATCGGAAGCGTCAAGTCCGCCAAACCGGTTGTTCTTCCTGAAAACGGCTTTAATGCTTTCCCAGCGGGCGGCGTCTTCAGGCGTTTGCAATCCGGCGAGCTCCTTCAGCTTCAGCAGGTTCGCTTCGGCCTCAGAAGTGAGTGTTTGCGATTCGCCGTCATAGTGCGCCCTTATCAGGGTGTTGATCTCGCCGTTGTTCATCAGGGGCACCAGTTGAGCGGCAATTTTATTCATATTCCGGTATGAACCCTGTAAGCGGAACGGTGGCTCGGTACGGTATGCATCTTTCATTGCAGCACTGCTTATATACAACCGGTTCACTTTCATGACCACTTCTCTTACGCGCAACAGGTACTTCAATACAGCTATGGCATCGTCTGTTTCACGAACCGTATAATTGCCTTCCAGATCGGGCAGCTTATCGCCGCCATTTTCCGCAAAAGCAATCAGTTGCTGAAGGTCATCGGCACTCCTGCCAGCGATCCTTTGTAAAAAAGGATTTTCCGCTGCTGCATTTTCGAGCAGGCTCAGATTGAACAGGTAATCGGAGTCGCCGATCACATCTCCCAGGTTGTACACGTCGGCCCGGTTAGCCAGCATATCGGGTATCCGGAATTTTTCGCCGCTTTCGGTATAGGGGTTGCCGGCCATCACTACGCAGAACCGTTTTCCCCTGAGGTCGTAGGTTTTGCCTTCTCCGTCGAATATGCCTTCCATTTTCCGCTGCCCGTCGGCCAGCGATACAAATTTTTGCAGGAACTCGGCACTGCAGCGCTGGATATCATCCACATACAGCATCACATTGTCGGCCATTTCCAGCGCGAGGTTTATTTTCTTCAGCTCTTCCCGGGCTCCCGATGTATTCGCCTCGGCGGGATCAATCGAAGTAATGGCATGGCCTATGGTTGGGCCGTTGATTTTCACAAAATGCAGCCCCAGGGTTTTGGCCAGGTATTCCATCAGCGTGGTTTTGCCGTAACCGGGCGGAGATACCAGCAGCAGCATGCCCATACGGGCCGTTCTCCTGTCGTCGCCGGCTGCGCCGATCTGCCTGGCGAGGTTGGCGCCTATCAGCGGAAAATACAATTCGTTTATCAAACGGTTACGCACAAACGAGCTTAATACCTTCGGTTCCAGCTCGGCCATTTTCAGCTGTTTACCATAAGCCTGCAGCAACTCCGTTTTCAAGCGGTTGAACGCAGAAAAAGCAGGCGCCACCTCGCTTGTATAGGCCCTCATCTTCGCCATGAACCGGTGAAAATCAAGTATGTATTCCTGGTTGGCAATAACGGGATGGGTGCCCTTTAACCCGGTTATGACCGTGCTGTCGGCCGACAGCCCTTCCTTCCAGCCCTGTTCTTTGAACAGAAGCAGCGCAGCGGCTTCGTCGGTGTACAGGATATCTGCGCCGGTCGGCTGCGCCTGCATAAAAGCGCGCAACCAGCCGCGGATAATATCAAAGCGTTCCGCCAAGCTGAACGCCGGCTGTTAAAGGCTTTATTGACCTCTTCGCGCTTGTCGGCCAGCGTCAGCACAAAATCATCAAAATCGGCAAACCGGCTTTCCAGTTCTTCCACCTGCACACTGATCCTGGTAAAATAATCGTCGCATTTTTCAGGGGTGACCGACATTGCCAGAAAATTCACCATGCTTTGATCCAGCAGGGTCAGCTGCGCATGGAATTCGCCGGCCGATTCTTTTGTTTTCAGCTGTGCTGTCATCCGCGCCAGATCGGCTTTCGCTTCATTTAGCGACGCAAAAATCAATGATATTTTTTCGATGATGCGTGTGGTTTGTGTCGCATCTTCAATGCGCAGGCTGCCGAGAATATCAATAAGCATCTCCAGCTCACCGGCAATGGCGCCCATAGCCGTTTCCACCGGTTTTGCATCTACCACCTTGGTGATACCGGCTGCCAGTTCCTGCTGCCGTTTCACTTTTTCCTCGTAGGGCGCCAGTGAATTTTCTTTCAGCAAAAAAGCAACCGTATCATTGGAAAGCGAAAGATTCCATTGCTGCAATATTTCCTTCAGGCTGTTCACTTCGTCAACAGCCATGTATTTGATGTTCAGCAGCTCGATCACGGCGCCCTGCATGGCCCGGGTTTTACCCAGCATGCCCACCAGCTCATCCATGGAAGCGGCCGACAAATTCCTGATGCTGATCACCAGCGCTTCCACCTCCTTTCGCTTCCCTTCCAGCTGCTCCTGCGCATACTTGCGCTGCGATTGCACTTTGGCAAATTCATCAATGGCCGTATTGGCAATATCGCGTATCTGCCGCAGGGGAGCCGCCAGGTCAAAGCAGGCCGGGTCGCCTATCCAGAAATAAGCATCCACGATATCATTGGCCCGCTTAAAAATATCTTCGTAGAGTTCTTCATACGAATCTTCCTTTTATAAAAGCTGGATCACTTCCTGGCCCTCGCTCATAGCGCTCACAATATCTTTGTTGCCGATCTTGTACAGCACATTGTCGGCCATGCCGGCATTCTCCACCAGCGTAACCGTGTACGGTGTTTGCCAGATCTGCACCTGGTGATGGCGCGCCGCTTCCGAAGCCGACCGGAAGTACACCAGGCTGCCATTATTGAATACTGTAAACCCGTTGCAGATAACCGGCGTTTCCACCTTTTGCGCGATCATATTATACGACATCAGCACATAGGTATTCGAGCCTTTCTGGTAAAATATATACAGGAAGTCTTCCCCATTGGGAGAATCGATGCGCCGCACAAATTCAAGCGCAGCGAGATCCGACTCAAACAGTTTGTATTCACCATTCTGGAGATAGTATCCATTGGGAAAGATGAGCCCCTGGTTATCGGGCAGCAGGATCGCGGCATCCAGCAGGGTCGGGATCGGCAATACCTCTTTGGTGCGAACATTGAAGATGAAGGCGCGGAAATCTTCCTGGTAAGGTTTTATTTTGATGGCGATGAGGTTGCCCAGGTCGGCGTAATAATAATGTGCATCGTCCAGCTGCTGGTCGCGGTTGGTGACGGGCTCCGAATAAATGCCCTTTCCCGTATCGGTATTGTTCTCGATCTTAAAGGTGATGTCACCGTTGATCGCTTCAATAAAAACCTTGTCGAGAATGGATATATGCGGGTGCAATCCCAGCCGGCGGTTAGACAGGTCGGTCTTTACCCAGTTAAAATCATACTGCGCCGGCAACCGCACTTCATGAATGCTCCGGTCGTCGATATAGCTAAGCTGCTCATTCCTGATCAGCCATTTGAATGCCTTCCGGTCGTCGGGATTTTTGCTGGTCTGGAAAACCATGTACAAATAGTTCTCCGTTTTTACGAAGCGGGCAAAAATGGAATCCCGGTAATACTTATACAGGTTGGTGAAGTCGGTAATAAAATTATCGTCTTCTATCAACGTCAGCGGCTGCGGTTCAAAATGGTTTTCTTCAAACCGGTAGATGGAAAAAACATCGCTCAGCTGGATATTTTCCCGCAGGCCGAAATGAACATTGTAAGCAAATATAACCAGGTCGCCAAAAGCCATGATACCGCGCGCCACACCGTTGTTCGCCGTGGTGATGCGCTGGTTGGCCACCAGCTGGAAACCGGAAGAGCTGAACACTTCCTTTCTGGCCGCATTCAGCTTTGCCAGCCGGCGGGCCAGGTCCAGCTTTTGTTCCTCCAACCGGTTCCGGATGATCTCATAAGTGCCTTCATCCAGTATGATGCCTTCTTTATTTGCCATTGCTGCGCGTCACTGGTTAACCAAGCTTTTTATTCGACAGACCCAGGCTGCCTGCCAGGCTGGCCAGGTTCATAAGCGTCGATTTGTCGTCGGCGCTGCTGTTCTGCTGCATTTTAAAGATCAGGCTGGAAATACTGAGGTTCTTGATATCATTCGTAGAGATATTGTATTTGTCGGCGAAGCTGCGAATGCGTTCCAGCAGATCGCCCGAAGCCGCGCCATCTCCCAACAGTGCATTTTTTAATTGTGTTGCATTTTCGCTTTCGTTGACCAGGCGGTCGAATCCTTTGGCGTTCGACACCTGGTTCACGATGTGCTGGAAGAACATGGTTTCACCGCCTACGATGTCGATACGGGCCGACTTCAACGCCTCCGACAATACCTCGGCCTGCGAGCCGGCAATATCTTTCTGGATATTGATCTGGGCCAGCGCAATGTCTTTTTCTTTCTGCAGCATCAACTTGAACTCTTCGTGTTCTTTACCCACCGCGTCCAGCTTTTTCATGGCTTCGGCTTTCTCTTCAATACCGGCAGCTTCGGCCAGCGCTTTTTCTTTGGTCACCTCGGCCTGGGTAAGGCCTTCCTTGCGTTTGGCCTCGGCCATTTTTTCCACTACGAGCGCCTCTACCGTACCCTGTCTTTCGGTTGCCTCTGCCTTGGCTATCATTACTTCCGCTTCCGACAAGCCAGGGTGGCTTCTTCGCGGGCCTGCGCTTCGGCCAGTATCTTGCGGGCTTCGGCCTGTTTCAGGGATGCTTCTTTTTTGGCTTCGGCGTCGATGATCAGCTGCTTTGCTTTCTCTTCGGCAGCCTTTTCTCGGCTTCGGCCTGCTTCACGGTATAGATCAGCTTTTCTTCTGCCTGGCGGCTGGCCTGGGTGATGCCCACCACTTTTTCGCGTTCTACGGCGCGGAAGGCTTCGAGGTCTTTCACCCCCTGTTGCTCTTCCACCACGCCTTTTTCAAGGCGAACCCTTTCCTTGATCACATCCTGTATATTCTTGCGCTCTACCTCAACGGTCTTTTCTTTTTCGATCTGCGCCAGGGTCACGATCTTTTCGCGCTCGGTTGCTTCCAGCGCCCGGTCTTTCTCCACGCGCTCGGTCTCCACCGCTTCCGTTCGCTGCTTGCTCTTTTCAGCAATGATGATCTGGCGCAGCTTGTTTTCTTCCTGCACGGCGAGCGACTCATCGGTTTTGATCTTTACCGATTCGGCCTTCAGGCGTTCTTCTTCACGCACGCGTTGTATTTCGGCATTTTCGCGGGCGCGGATATTGTCGATCTCTCTTTTTTGTTTTTCTTCTTTCTCGGCCATCTGGCGCTCCAGCTCCAGTATCGCCTCCCTTGCCTCCACGTTCTGCTTCTTGATCACTTTCTCTTCTTCGCGCTTGATGAGGTTGGCTTTGATGTTCTGTTCGGCAGTGAGTTCCGTTATTTTTTTGATCCCCTGCGAATCAAGGATGTTCTGCGCGCTCAAAAAGCGGATCTCGGTTTGTTCCAGGTAGTCGATCGCACAGTCGTCGAGAATATACCCATTGAGATCAGTACCAATGATATCGAGTATTTCGGTTCTGAATTCGCGGCGCGCCTCATAGAGCTCGATAAAATCGAATTTTTTACCAACGGTTTTCAGCGCTTCCGAAAATTTGGCTTCAAAAAGATTGCGCAGTGTTTCCACATCACTGGCGCGTTCGGTTCCTATGATCTGGGCTACGTTCAGCACATCTTCAACGCTTTTATTAACGCGTACAAAAAAAGCAACCTTGATATCGGCGCGGATATTGTCTTTACAGATCAGCCCTTCATTTTCCATCCTGTCTATCTGCAGTTTTTTTACGGAGATGTCCATGATCTCCATCTTATGCAGTACCGGAATTACATACATACCCTTGTTGAAAGCAACTTTTCCGCCGCCTACGCCGGTACGAACAATCGCTTTACCCTGCGGTATCTTTTTATAGAAGCTGGCGAAAGCGGCGACAATAACAAAAAGCAAAAAGGCAATGCCGCCGATGATCAGCAGGCTGATTCCTCCGAAAATGCCCATGGTGTTTGGTTTTGATGGTGTTTAGATGGATTCCAGGTTGATGTCTTTTATGACGAGATAATATTTTTTGTCGGCCGATTCGCCGGCTATCATTACATCCGAGCCATAGGCCAGCAGCTCGCCGGTTTTACTCTGCACATTCACGCGGATCACGTCTGTTTTTATCACCAGTTCGGCGCCGCCGATCTTTTGCCCCTCGATGGTTGAGCGCATGCGCGCCACACGTCCCAGCAGCTCATGTGCTTCTTCACCATTGTATCCCATGGCATCATATAGTTTTACTAGGGGTTTGGTGGCAAACCGGGTGATAAAATAAGCCAGCAGAAAAACCGGCGCCAGGACGAACACTGATTTCCAGCCCCAACTCGCCAGCCCCAGTAATACCGATGAGGCAAGGGTTACGATCCAGGCGATGAATTTGAAGGTGGAATAAACCACCATGAAAGGCACTTTGCCGATATTAATGTATTCCAGCGCCTGCTGCATAAAGGGCTTACCGCCGTCGGATGCATCGAAATCGCCATCGGCGTCAAGATCGGTATCGGTGTGTACGTCTATGTCGGTATGTACATGCAGGTCGGTATCGCCGAAAATATTCCCGGCCAGCAGGGTTATAATCCAGTACAAAGCCGTGATGCCTGTAAGCACCGTCATGATGGCGTTACTCAGCGGATGAAACAGCAGTTTGGCCAGTTCCGACATAGTTTATTGCGGGTTTTCGGTAATACCCAATTTCTCTTTAATTGCTTTTAAATCTTTTTCTATCGAAGCGCTGTCGTTCTTCAGCAGGTTATCCAACGCAAGCCCCCGGCTGTTCTGCCGGTGAGCAATGTCGCCATAGGCTTTTGCCAGCGCCTCCTGGTCTTCTACCTTTGCCTTCATGCGTTCCAGCATGGCAATGGTACCGTTGCTGTCGAGCTGTGCCAGCTGCTTATTGACCTGCTCGGTTGCCCGGCTCACTTTGGCCCTCGCCTTCAGGGTACGGAGCTCTTTTTCCCATTTCTCGAGGTTATCGCGCAATATTTCGGTATTGCGCCACATATCGCCGGCCGATTGCTGCAAATCCAGCACCTGAACGCCCAGCTCTTCGGCCTCGGCAAAATACTTGCGGCGCAGCGAAAGCGCTTCGCGGGCCAGCTGCTCGGCTCTTACCAGGTCGATCTGCCCGGCCTGCGCCTTCTGCATTACCAGCACGGCTTTTTCTGCATATTCGACCGACAACGACTGTTTGGTTGCCTGGTCGTTTTCGGTTCTGATGGCCAGCGCTTTCACTTTGGCATAGGCCTCGGTGGCTTCTGCCAGGTCTTCGCGCAATTCACGCAGCCCCTGCTCGGTCATTTTAACCGGGTCTTCCATTTTTTCAACGGCTGCATGAATTTCAGCCTGGCCAATCCGGAAAAGCCTTTTAAATATGTTCATGGTGTCAGCTTTAATACGATTATTTACTGTTTTTAGGACTTATTATAGCCGGGAGAAGGCGATGATTTCGCGTGAAAACTCACTGAGCAGCAGCCCGAGTGAATTAATCGCCCCTTCAAACTCGTTAAACTGCAGATTTTCGAGCTGCATGGTATAGCGGAACAACACCTTGTTACCCTCTTCATTCAGCACAAAAGCGCCATGGATGGTGTCGCGGTTCTTCTGCAGGAGGCGCTTGAACATATCGAGGTTATCGTTCCTGAAAGAAAACAGGAACTGCTCCATAACCAGGATGGGCGGCGCAATACCGATGATCAGGCTGTGGATACCGTCGGCCTGGTTCTCGATCTTCAGAATACCCGTCTGTTCGTTCCGGTAAACAACCGCGCAATGCAACCTGGACGCATAATCTTCAATCGTATCTATGTACTTCATCTGACAAGGGCCTTTGCATACAAATTTAGCGGGATTTTTCAAAAATTGCAAATATTTTTTGCATTAGGATAATATTTTTTACACTTATATTTGCAGCCATGACACAGATGGGCGCAAATATCAAGAAGATCCGCACTACCAAAGGGTTGAGCCAGCAGGCTTTTGCAGATCTATTTGCGCTTACCAGGGGAAATATTTCATCTTATGAAGAGAACAGGGCCGAGCCGCGTATTGAAACGGTGGTCCGGATTGCCAATTATTTTTGCATACCGCTCGACCACTTCATCACCCGGAGCCTGACCATCAACCAGATCCTTCAATTCAACGGTGATACCCTGCTGGAAGAGGAATCGGTGCTGCAAAAGCACCAGTTGAAGGAAGTGCCTTTTATCGGTGAAGGGGTCACCGTCCGCCTGCTGCAGTCTTTGCCGTTGCCCGATTTCGGGTCGTTGCCGGCGCTCGTATTGCCCGACAGCAGTCCGAACCGTCTGCTGGCGGTAGCCTGGAACCCTGCCATCCCCCATCATGAATCTCTATCGGGTTATACGAGGCAGGATGTGCTGGTGTTTGAAGAAGTGAACCACGACAACGTGCATTTGTGCCGGGAAAAGACCGGTCTTTATATCTCGGACAAGGAAATGATGATCGGCCGGTTTGCATTCTCGGGCGATGACATCAGCCTGGTGCTGAACCAATTCAGGCAACATGCTTTTTCGTCTGCCGATACGGGATGTTTCTGGAAGCTTTTTTCAAGCTACCGGCATGCCAACGATTGACAGGTTTACTCACTGTTTTCGTTCCAAAGTGTTTCCGTTTCCCAATTTGACGGGAAACCCATCGCTCGCACGTCTACCATTGGGAATCTTTTCAACAGGTAGGACAGTTTCACTCTGAAAGTATGATTGGGATTTATAGTATTGAGCAGATAGATAATCATGCTTAGCAGAAAATAAGTGCGATTATTATTTGGCAGGCCCGTAGCAGGATTATTAATAATTGTATGGTTTAAAAAGTTGAACAATGGCGTTATGGGTATCGCCGGAGTAATTCGCATTACCCTGCTCCATAATCTTGAATGATGAGCGCACACGTTTCGAATATAAACCAAACTATGCATCCATGATTGAAAGGTGGTGTCATCCAAGCCAAAATAATGGGCAATATCCCTCCTGTCCTGCGCATTGCGAAGGTTCTGATAGAGCATAGAAAGACTGCCAAAAGATGTAAGATCAAGCATCATCCAGCTTGGAGGCAGGGAGTTATTGTATTTGGCCTTAAAATCCACAATAAACTTCTCATCGCTACGAATAAATTCCTCCCCTATTTTGCGTAAAGTTTGTCTATGCCTTCCGGAGTCAGAGAAATAGACGGCATCCGTATACCAAAAAGCCCCGTGACGATGGGACAATTCATAAATCATTTTGGCACGTATGGCAACCTCTATTTTCTCTAGCTCTCCAAGTACTATTTTTCGCAGCTCCCGGTCAAAACAATAGAGCTTAAACGCATTGTCAAAAGTAGACCCGGCTTAAACCTGTGAGCATTTTTAGGCGTGGCCAACATAGGGTACCAATAGCCGCTGAGCCTATAATAACTTATTTTCTCAAGAAGGTGCAAGGCTTTAGCGTCGCCCTTTACAATAAGGCCTCTTGATTTAAGTTGTTGAAGCTGGTCTGCATGCGTAAGTGCAGGCTTGTCATATGGCACTTTCGGCATGGATATAGGTATAAAAGTAGAAAGTCCACCCTAAGCGCCCTGTTCTGATGGGAAGGGGGTGGACATGTTGACACAAAGATAAAATATTATTTCAAATTTTCTACTATATAGTATGCAAATTCACACCCCTCTTCTTCCCGAATTGATAAACTGTGCGAACAAGGCTTTATCCCTGTATCTTTTTCTTCTGGTCATCAAACTCTTCCTGCGTAAGTATGCCCGCATCAAGCAGGTCTTTCAGGTCAAGCAGGGCCTTCTTTTTGTCTTCCATCGATGAAGACGAACCCGAAGCGGTAGTTACCGGCTGTGCAGAGGCAACGGGCGTAACGGTTGTTCCCGCGGGACTGTATTGCAGTATCAGTTGGGTGATCTCGTTGAAGCCTTTGATATTCGAATAGTCGATCGTTTTCTGTTCTTTCACATTCACCACGGTGGTATCGGCGCCCTGCTCCAGCAGGTATTTGACGGCGTCTTTTTTGCCGTTGGCCGCTGCATAGTGCAGTGCGGTATTGCCTGATTCGTCCTGCAGGTTGATGCTGGCGCCGCGTTCGAGCAGCAGTTTGATCATACTCATGTGGCCGCTTTTCACCGCCAGGTGCAGCAGGCTTTCGCCGCCGTATTCGTAGCTGCTGCTCAAAGAAAAGCTGCTCTGCACCGACACGGAATTGGTGGTTTCCACCCAGTCGAGATAGGCATTCATCGAATCGGTGGCGCCCGACAGCGGACGTGCGGTATTCACATCCAGCCCATGGTCCAGGAAGAGCGCTACGATCTCTTTCTGGTTGTTCGCACAGGCATACCAAATAGGCGAAAGGCCTGTTTTCAAGGTAGTGGAAACGGCAGCGCCCCGGTCTGTCAGCAGTTTCACCAGCGCGCGGTTGGTATCATAACAGGCCAGCAGCAAAGGCGTTTCTCCCGCATGGTTCACCTGATTCACATCGGCGCCGTTATCGATCAGCACGGTTACCTTCGGTAACTGCTGCGACCGGATAGCAAAGAACAAAGGCGTATCGCCCTGCTTATTGGTGAAATCAATAGCGGCTCCCTGTTTCAGCAGCAGCTTCACCACTTCCGTATGCCGCCAGGCGGCAGCGAGCAGCAGGGGCGTTTCGGCCTGGTTGTTTTCGAGGTTTACCTCCACGCCTTTATCGAGCAGCGCCTGCACTATTTCTGTTGCCCTGTTTGAGCGGCCAGGTGCAGCAGGCTGTTGCCACTCAGGTCGTTGATATGGGTGCGTGCCCCCTGCTGCAAGAGATAGGCCGCGGTTTGTTTTTGCTTCTGAAGCAGGGCAAAGAAAAGCGGGGTTTCGCCCTGGTGGTCTTCATAGTCGATATCGGCGCCTTCGGCCACCAGCAGTTTAACCAGGTCGAGGTATCCCTGGTGCGCGGCATAGTGCAGGGCGGTACGGCCCTTCTCGTCGGTATATTTTACATCCACTTCCCTGTTGGCCAGTAACAATTCTGCTATCTTCCTTTTTCCGCCCTCACAGGCAGGTATAAACGACATCGACATAGTTGAACAATTTACGGGTTGAATTATTTTTTTGCATGGAGCAGCAGCTCCGCCAGCTTGCCTTTGAGGTTGTCTTTCATCGCCAGATCCATTGCTGTTTCATCTTTATTATTGGTCAGCGAAACATCGGCCCCTTTTTCCAGCAGCAGCTTTGCTTTTTTATACAGCGCTTTGGCCGTGTCCTGCGAATAATTGCAGTCTATTGCAGCTACCTTGTGCAGCAGCGTATCGCCTTCATTGTCGGCTTCATTTACGTCTTTGCCGGTTTCCTGCAAGCCCAGTTGCAACACATCGACCGGCTTCTCGATGATCCAGTTCCACCCCGATTTCTCTTTGGCATAATAAGGCGCCGATTCATCCAGGCTGGCGGCGACGTGCCCATGGACTCTTACAAAGAAAATTTCAAGGGGCGCCTCAGCTTTGTAAGCATCAACAAACAAACCGGCAACATGGATATTGCCTTCCAGCTCAAAACACCCGGTATCAATTTTGATCTTGCACGCGCAGGCAAAGGAAAGTCCAACGGTTGGCTCTTCTTCAGCTGTTACAATACCGAACAGGCCAATACCCTGTCCCAAATCACCACATGGCTGCGACGTAGATCCTACCGGCGAATACATTGGCAGCGGAAAGCTGGCTGCGCTGATACCCGTTTTCAGCTTCGACAAATTGCAGAAAGCCATCGCCGCCAAAGATTTTGAAGCAGAAAAATACGGCAATATTCCTGTGGTGAAATACGAATCGGCGCTGTACGGCGAAGTCCAAGGGCCCGGCATCGGCACCCTGCATACCGAATTTGACGCTAACGGTAACGGCTACACGTCGTTCTTCGTTTCTTCAGAAGTGGTTAAATGGAACATCAAAGACCCGAAAGTGCCTGACCGCTTAAAAAAGATGACAATCTTCTCGCCTGCCGACTTGCAAAGCAGGGTTTGCACTTCGTTGGCCTTTGTACAGGAGCTTTAGCTGCAGCTCAGGATAGTCTTGCAGGATATTCAACAGGCGGTCTTTTGAAATCCGCAAAATCACCGCCTCGCTGCAGGTCTGTGCGGTGCTGGGATAATCTTTATTGACCAGCAGCGGCGGCTCGCCAAAGCTTTGCCCGGCAGAAAAAGTGCCCTGGATCTTCTCCTTCCCTTCGTTGTTGGCTGAAAACATCTTTACCGATCCCTCCACTACCTGGTAATAATAGTAGGGCTTGTCCCCTTCCCTGAAGAGGATCGCGCCCTTTTCATATTTCCGGGCGATGCCACCATAGGTCACCAGTATGTCGTAATCAATTTGCATGTGCCTGAGGTGGATCGTTCAAATCAGCGGACGCATGCCACCCTGTTGGATCGCGTCGAGTTTCAGCTGGAATAAAGTCGCCATTTTATCGGCGCGCCATTTCGCTTCCGTTGCTTTTTCGCCGGTGAAAAGATCATCAACCGTTTGGTGCCAGGTGCGCAGCCAGGCGTCGAAATGCTCCTTCTTCAGCGGCATATGGAAATGGGGCGGAAAAGGGCTTCCGAAATAGGTATGGTCTTCCAGCAACACGGTTTGCCAGAACCGGTACATTTTATCCAGGTGCTTCGGCCACTGGTCACCGATAGCACCCGCAAAAATGGGCCCTATCAGCCTGTTCTCCCGAACACGCTGGTAAAAACTGTCCACCAGCAACCGGATGTCGTCGAGGGTCCGAATATCACTCCGTTCTGCAGGGATGTGCCGGTTCTCCATTTTAAATAATACTTTTTTATCCTTTATTATAGCAAAATAAAAAATCATTTCCGCAAAAAGACCAGCCCGGCTTCCAGTTCGCTGCTGAAACTGCCGATCCTGGCTTTTTCAAGCATTTCTTTCAATTGTTTTCTTACGGATTTGAATTGATGGTGGATGGGGCAGGGCCGGGATTCGGAGCATTGCTTCAGTCCCAGCCCGCAACCTGAAAATATCCGGTCGCCGTCAACCGCCCGCACAATATCAGCCAGCGAGCGGTTCAACGCTGCATGGTCAAGGTAAAAGCCGCCGGTGGGCCCTTTGACCGATTGCACCAGCCCCTTACGGCCCAGCTCCTGCAGGATCTTGGCGATAAAATATTCAGGCGAATCGATCCCCTTCGCCACCTCCTTTACACTCACCCGGCCGCCATCCCTCGTTTTCTGAGCGATGAAAATAATGGCCCGGATGGCGTATTCACATGTCTTCGAGAACATTCGCTTCGCTTTCAGGA
>JASGFZ010000057.1:0-13553 GCA_047605345.1 Flavihumibacter sp.
TTCAGGATGGTATTGCGGATGCGTTGCACCTCGTTGAAGAAGAAGCTTTCGCCCCGTACAATATTGTCGGTTACATTGATATTGCTGAGGATGCCTTCAAAAAGGCTGCAGGTCATCGCGCGGGCGGGTACGCCCATGCCCAGGTGCGCAAGGTAAACAGCCGCGCCGATGGAACGGATAAAAGTGCTTTTCCCCGCCATATTCGCACCGGTCAGAAATAGAAAATTCTGTTGCTGGTTGAGGTCGATATCATACGCGATGGGCCGGGGCAGCAATAAATGATAAAGCTGCTCAGCCTGCAATACCGGCTTGGCCGCGTCGACCAGTGCAGGGTAGTGCAGGTCGAAATGGATCGCGGCCTTCGCCATGCCGTACCAGGCATCGAGCTTTCCGAACAATTGCAGCAGCTCGTGTACCTGCTGCTTGTACCGGTAAAAAATAAAATGCCCGAAGCCGACCACTTCCTGCAGGCGGAAGGGCGTGCCCGAAGGGTGTTCGCCCAGCTGGCGGATGGTATTTTCTGCCAGCAGGCTGCGGGCCCGGTCAAGCAGCTGTTGCAGGGGTTTGGGAAGCTGGTCGGCCTGCAGCATATCTATCAACCGGGAAAAGCCCCGCACGAAATCTGAAAAATGGCCGATGCTGTAACGTACCATCGCAAAATCGGGGCCTGCTGTGAGCTTGTAACGAAAGCCGCCTAAAAAGCTATGGGCAGGCGGAATGGTTTCCAGCTGTGCGTCGAAAAAACGAGCCATCACCATAACGGTGCCGTTGCTGATCTGCTGCGGCCAGTCGTTCACGAAGCCGGCGATGTGCTGCAATATCTGTTGTTGCTGCTCAATGTCTTTCACCTTGCTGAAAGGCTCTTTGAAAAAACGGTGCAGCCAGTCGCGCCCCAGGCTGGTGCGCGTGAAATTGAGCTGGTGAAAAATAGACTGTTCCTCTTCCGGGTGAAAAATGGAGAGGTCCTGCAAGGTGATCTTATCGATGTTCATCGTATTCAAGTTACGGGTTGAAACCGAATAAGATGCCGTTTTATGCAGAATGCACAGTCAGCGGTCGAAAACCAGGCGCTGTCCTTTCTGCGATTCGTCGAAAACGCCGTTGGCCAGTACCAGGTGCCCGTTCACGAAGCAATGGGTGATGGCGGCCGGCAGCGACATGCCTTCCAGCGGGCTCCAGCCGCACTTATACAGGATATTTTCTTTCGATACGGTAGTTGTTTTCTCCAGGTTCACCAGCACCAGGTCGGCCTGGTAGCCTTCCCGCACAAAGCCGCGGTTTTTTATCCCGAAACAGGTGGCAGGCGCATGACACATTTTCTCCACCAGTTTTTCAAAAGAAAGCGCACCCGCTTTTACATAGTGCAGCATCAGCAATACCGAATGTTGCACCAGCGGCAGGCCCGCATGGGCATGGAGGTAGTCTTCCTGTTTCTCGGCCCAGGTATGCGGCGCATGATCGGTGGCGACAATGTCCAGCCGGTCGTCCAGCAGGCCCTTCCACAACGCGGCCTTATTATGCGGCGCCTTGATGGCCGGGTTGCATTTGATCAGGTTGCCGAGCTGCGCATAATCATCGGCGGTAAAATGCAGGTGGTGTACACACACTTCGGCTGTTATCTTTTTTTCTGCCAGCGGCAGCATATTGCCGAAAAGCTGTAATTCCTTTTCGGTAGTGATGTGCAGTATATGCAGGCGGCTGTGGTGTTTTTGGGCGAGTTGAACGGCATAGAAAGAAGATTCAAAGCAGGCTTCTTCAGAGCGGATAACCGGGTGATCGGCTGCCGTGAGCGGGCGGCCCGTGGCCTGCAGCGCTGCCAGGTTCCGGTGGATGATCCGCTCGTCTTCACAGTGCGTGGCGATGAGCAGCTCCGTTTGGGAGAATATTTTTTCGAGCGACAGCGGATTGTCCACCAGCAACCCGCCGGTAGATGAACCCATAAAAATCTTGATGCCCGCTACCCGGTCTTTTTTATCATTGGTGCGCAGCACTTCGTCGATATTGCTGTTGCTGGTGCCCATGAAAAAGGAATAGTTGGCCAGTGAAGTGGCTGCGCCGATGGCGTATTTGTTTTCCAGCAGCTCCTGCGTAAATACCGGTGGTTGGGTATTGGGCATTTCCATGAAGCTGGTAACGCCGCCGGCAACCGCCGCTTTCGATTCGGTGTAGATCGTGGCTTTGTGCGTAAGGCCGGGTTCACGAAAATGCACCTGGTCGTCGATGGCGCCCGGGATGAGGTGCAGGCCTTCGCCGTTGATCTCGGTTACAGTGCCGCCGGCATCGATCCGGTTGCCGATCTTTTCAATGATGCCGTTTGCAATGAGCACATCGGTTGGCCGCGTGCTTCCTTCGTTCACCAGCTGAACGTTCTTTATCAGGTATCTGCGCATAATTTGTTTACTTAGCCGAAAAATAGACCGAACCGATGCAAGTTATAAAAAGACTGCTTCAAGTGATGACGGTTGTTTGCCCGTCGCTGCTGTTTGCCCAGTCTACCCTTTTACCACAGGGCTATAAGCACCAGCAGCTGATGGACCGCCTCGAGATCCGGTTCCCCGACAGCGCCCTCTCCATGCAGCAAACAAAACCGTTCGACCGGAAAGGCTGGGTGGAAGCGCTAGAAGCGATCGATCCCTCGGCGCCCATGAGCAAGGTGGATGCTTTCAATATTCAAAGCGCCCTGATGAACAACCAGGAATGGGTAACGGGGTCGAAAGAAGGTTTTGCCAGCAAAAAACCCTGGCTGAAAACTTTTTACAAAACCAAATCTGATTTTCTGGTGGCCGATGTGAAGGATTTTTTTCTCAGCATCAACCCGCTCTTCAATTTCCAGGTGGCGAAAGAATCGGGCACCGATGAAACCCTGTATATCAACAGCCGGGGTGCGCGCGGCCGCGGACTCATCGCCAAAAAGATCGGTTTCGATTTTTACCTCAGCGAGAACCAGGAAAAAGACCCCTGGTATGTACGCCGTTTCCAGCAGCAGTTCAATGCGGTTCCCGGTGGCGGCTATTACAAATCGTTTAAGAATACCGGGTATGATTATTTCGACGCACGCGGCTCCCTTTTTGTGAATGCCACCAAATACATCAATATACAATTCGGCTACGATAAGAATTTTATCGGCAACGGTTACCGGAGCCTTTTTTTGAGTGATTTCTCCAATAACTATCTTTTCCTGAAGCTGAATACGCGTATCTGGAAACTGAACTACCAGAACCTGTTCATGGAGCTGACGCCTTCTGAAAGCAGGAGCTTCCGGACGGATGAGTTGCTTGATAAAAAATACGCGGCCATGCACCACCTCAGCTACCAGCCTACCAAATGGCTGAATGTGGGCTTGTTTGAATCGGTGATCTTCGGCCGGCGTAATAAATTCGATTTTACCTACCTGATACCGGTGATCTTCCTGCTCGATCGAACGCAGAACGGCAGCGCCGACAATGCCAATATCGGTTTCGATGCAAAGGCGAATGTGGCCAAACATTTCCAGTTCTATACACAGGTGCTGTTTGATGAGTTCAAGCTGAGCGAAATGAAGAGCGGCCGCGGCTGGTGGGCCAATAAATACGCCCTACAGCTGGGCGCCAAATACATCGATGCATTCGGTATTCCCAACCTCGACCTGCAGGCTGAGTACAATAAGATCAGGCCCTTCACGTATTCACACGGCGACAGCCTGGTGGATTATTCGCACTATAACCAGCCGCTGGCGCACCCCCTGGGGGCCAACCTGCGCGAGTTTATCGGCATCGCCCGTTACCAGCCCATACCCCGCCTGCAGGTGCAGGGCAAGCTCATTGCCTGGCAGCAGGGGCTCGATTCTGCCGGCATCGATTTCGGCAGCAATATCCTGCGGCCCTATTCCGAAAGGCCCTACGATTACGGCTGGCATACAACCGATGGCAGAAAAGCGACCGGCGTCAATGCATCGCTTTATGTAGGTTACGAGGTATTCGAAAACCTGTTTATCGACGGTATGCTGCAGCTGCGCCGGTACAAGGTCAATGGCGATGCCTCGTTAACCAGAAACACCTCCCTGATCAGCCTGGGGTTGCGGTTGAATATGTACCGCCGCGAATTTGATTATTGAGTTATGTGGCAACGGTCGACTATCCAGCTCTTGCGGTTCCCGTTTTCATTCCTGCTGCTGCCGGTATATCTTTTTGCACTGAGCCAGGCGCTTTACACCAACTGGACGGATGCGGTCGTGGTTTTTTTTATCCTGCACCTGCTGGTTTTTCCTGCCAGCAATGGGTATAACGGGTATATGGACCGTGATACCGGACCGGTAGGCGGTATCAGGCAGCCGTTGCCGCCTACGCCGGCTTTGCTGAAGCTGGTGAATGCGATGGACCTGCTGGCTGTGCTGTTGTCGTTGCTGGTAACGCCCTGGTTTGCGCTGGGTGTGCTGGTTTATATAGCCGCTTCGAGGGCTTACAGCAGCCGGAAGATCCGCCTGAAACAATATGCCTGGTCGGGTTTCCTGCTGGTGGTGCTTTGCCAGGGCGCCCTGGTTTTTGCGCTGGTGTACCACGGGGTGCATTTGCGGCATCCCGCCCAGGTGCCGTTAACGGGGTGCATCGCCAGCAGCCTGCTGCTGGGCGGGGCCTATCCGCTGACCCAGGTGTACCAGCACCGGCAGGATGCGGCCGACGGGGTTAATACCATCAGCCGGCGGCTGGGTATCAGGGGCACTTTTGTTTTTTCGGCCTTCCTGTTCAACGCAGCTTTCCTGGCATTGGGCTTGCATTTCGGTTTGCAACTGGAGTTGAACAGGTTCGGGTACCTGCTGCTTTTCTTTTTGCCGGTGGGCGTGTATTTTTTTGCCTGGGCGCGGAAAGTGTGGAAGAACCCGGCCGCCGCCGATTATGACCACCTGATGCGTATGAACTGGATATCGGCCATTTGTTCCAATGCCGGTTTTCTTTTTATCTTGATATGGAAATTACTTGACTGAAATCGTCTCCATAGGTACCGCCGTTCCTGCCTATTGCCACCGGCAGCAGGACATACGGCTGTTTATGGACAGGGTATATGCATTACCGGCCGCCGACAGCCGGAAGATGCGTTTCCTGTACCAGCAATCGGCTATTGATTGCCGTTATTCAGTGGTGCCCGATTACAGCCTGCCGGCCGGTCAGTGGGTGTTTTACCCGCCCACCGAGTCGCTGGAACCCTTTCCTTCGCTGGAAAAGCGGATGGAATGGTACGACCGGCATGCGCCGGAGCTGTCGCTCGCCGCCATCGGTGATTGTCTCAAAGCGGTTGATATCCCCCCGTCTGGCATTACCCATATCATTTCAGTCAGCTGTACCGGGCTGAAAGCGCCGGGGCTGGAACTGGCCCTGCAACAGGCTTTGCAGTTATCGCCCGCAACACAACGCCATGCCATCAATTTCATGGGTTGTTATGCCGCCATACATGGCTTGCGGCAGGCCGATCTTATCTGCCGCGCCGACCCCGCTGCGGTGGTGTTGCTGCTGTGTACGGAATTGTGCACCCTGCATTTCCAGAAAGCGCCTGCGGCAGATAATATTGCCGCTTCGCTTTTGTTTGGCGACGGATCAGCCGCCGTGCTGCTGCGGGGCGGCGGTACAACAGGAAACCTGCTGAAAGGCTTTTATGGCGAGGTGGCCGCCGCCGGCAGCAAAGACATGAGCTGGGGTTTGTCGTCGTCGGGTTTCCGGATGACACTGAGCGGTTATGTGCCCGACCTGCTGTCGACCGATTTTGAACCCATGCTGTGCCGCGCTTTTGAAAAATACGGTCTTGCCCGCGCTGCTGTGGCGAACTGGTGTATTCATCCTGGCGGCAAACGCCTACTCGAAGCCATTGGCAAAAGCCTGCAATTGACCGATGAGCTGCAGGCTTCTTATGAGGTGCTGCGCCGTTATGGCAATATGTCGTCGCCCACGGTGCTGTTCGTGTTAAAAGAAATCTTGGAAGCCGGTGGCAAAGGACCGGTGCTGGCGGCTGCTTTTGGCCCGGGACTTACCATGGAAACCTGCTGGCTGGAGGCCGGTGTATCATGAACTGGTCGGTGCGGGCGGCCGATACCGAAATGCTCGACCAGCCGGGCATTCCTTTTGAGGCCATCCGGCAAAACATGCAGGAGCTGGCGGTTATCAACCGCTGGCTGGGCGGCCACCGCATCAGTATCGGCGCCTGTAAGGCGTTGGTTGCCGGCCGCAGGTCGTTTTCGATTGTTGAGATCGGCAGCGGCGGTGGCGATAACCTCGATGCCATCGCTCGCTGGGCCGCCCGGCAACAAAAGCAAATGAAAGGCAGCGGTATCGATATCAATCCCGAGTGTGTGCAGTATGCCGCCGGTCGCTTTCCGGCCTTCGGGTTTATCCACGCAGACTACCGCGACGCAGCGTTTAACCAGCAGCCCGATATTATTTTCTCGTCGCTTTTTTGCCATCACTTCAGCAGCGAAGACCTGGTAACCCAATTGCGCTGGATGTACCGGCAATGCCGGGTTGGTTTTTTCATCAACGACCTGCACCGCCACCCCGTTGCTTATCATTCGATCAAATGGCTGACGCGTTTTTTCTCGCGGTCGGCGCTGGTGCGGAACGATGCACCCATTTCGGTGCGGCGCGGGTTCAGCCGGCGCGACTGGATGCAGATCATCTCACAGGCAGGCATACCCGAAGTGTCGGTTTCGTGGAAATGGGCCTTTCGCTGGTGTATTATGGTTAAAAAAAGCGGCGGTGGAGAACAGCATTGAAACAGATATAGCCATTGCCGGCGGCGGCCTCGCCGGGCTAAGCGCCGCTATCGTGCTGGCCCGCCGGGGATACCGTGTGCTGGTGGTCGAAAAGAACCAATACCCCTTCCACCGGGTGTGCGGCGAATACGTCAGCGAAGAGAGCCGGCCTTTTTTGCAGGCGCTGGGGCTGGATTTTCCTGCCGAACAATACCCGCAGATCCGGTCACTGCAGCTGTCGTCGCCCCGCGGCCTGTTGTTGTCGGCGCCGCTGAACCCCGGCGGCTTCGGCATCAGCCGTTACCGGCTCGACGCCCTGCTGGCCGATCAGGCCCGCGCGGCCGGTGTACAATTGCTGGAATCGCAGAAAGTAGACCAGCTGCAGTTTGTAAACGGAAAGCATCGCCTGCTGGCCGGCGGGCTGCAGATCGAATCGAAACTGGCATTGGGCTGCTTCGGCAAGCGCAGCAACCTCGACCTGAAATTCGACCGGTCCTTTGTGCGGAACAAACCGGGCAAGCTGGGCAACTATATAGCAGTGAAATACCATGTACGTTACCAACAGCCGCCATCGGTAATCGCCCTGCACAATTTTGAACAGGGTTACTGCGGCATTTCTGCCGTAGAAGGGAACCGCTATTGCCTTTGCTATCTTACCGTTGCAGAAAATATTCGCCGAAGCAACAACAATATCCGGGCTATGGAGCTGGATATTCTGGCGAAAAACCCGTTTCTTCGCCAGTTATGGGAGGAGGCTGATTTTGGTGAGCACGCGCCCGTTAGTATTTCACAGGTGTCGTTTGCCCGCAAATCGACCTGCGAAGACCATGTGCTGATGCTGGGCGATGCCGCGGGACTGATCACACCGCTTTGCGGAAACGGCATGAGTATTGCTTTTCATTCTGCCAAAATCGCGGGTGCGCTGGTTCATTCTTTTTTACAGGGAATGATCTCACGCGATGCGATGGAGCAGCAGTACTGCCGGCAATGGCAGGCCCGGTTTGGGCGGCGCTTGCAGGCCGGGCGGTATATCCAGTATTTTTTCGGAAACGCGTGGTGGAGTGACCTGTTGGTACGTGCCGGTAAACAATCACCTATCCTTACCCGATTTCTTATTAAACAAACCCATGGTGAAACTTTTTAAGACCGGTTGTTTGTTGTTGGTGCTACTGCTGGAGGCGAATGTGTTGCCGGCGCAGGACTATCACGCGATGCAGGGTTCTAATTATGCGGGATCACTGGGCGTTTACAACAACCCCGCTTCGATGGTGAATACGCCTTCCCGATGGGATCTCACCCTCATAGGCCTGCAGGCAAAATACCAGACCAATACGGTCCGGGTGATGGATTATTCGCTGTTGTCATCGCCCGCCAACTCCAAGTTTCTTATCAGTGGGGGGCAGAACAAGCGATACGGAACCGCGCAGGTGAACCTCAATCTGTTTACCGCCCGTATCGCGCTGGGAAAAGACCGCGCATTTGCATTTGGCCTCAACCTTCGTTCGGTGGCCAACCTCAGCTCAAGCAGTTACAACTACCGGGATTCCATCAGCAGCGTTTCCTCTTTCCTGTCGATGAACGACGGCAACAGCCCGTATTCGGCAAAACTGCGGGGCATGGGCGTGGCTGAGCTGGCGCTTTCTTATGGCCAGACGGTTTTGAGGGGAAGCGACTGGCGGCTGAACGGCGGACTAACGGTGAAGGTCAACCGCGGATTGGCAGGCGTGCAGGGTACCATCGACCGGGTGGGCACTTCCGCTCTTTCTGGCGGGTTCCCGGTCACCCGGTTTGCAGGCGGCTCGCTGAATTACGGTTATTCAGCCGGGCTTGACGAGGTGCAGGGCAGCAAGGGATTTGGCGGCAATGCCAGTGCTTTGCTGCGCAACAGCAGCACCGGGTTATCGGTTGATGCGGGCCTGGAGTGGCTCAAGCTGCCTGACAATGGTCCCTCCTATACGCAAACGGAAGACCAGTATTTTGATTACGACTGGAAGGTCAGCGCCTCGCTGCTTGACCTGGGCTGGAGCCAGTACCAGTATGGAAAAGAAAGTGTAAAAGGCAGTGTTCCCACCAAAGGGCCCTCCGTGTATGAAGTGCAGGAACAGCTGGATACCAGGGTGACCAATCTCGAAACCTTCAATGATGCACTGGCCTCGCTGATTCCGCTTGAGCATAACAGCAGTGCGTATAAAATATTTTCACCAGCCCGCATCAGCCTGAATGTAGACCGCTGGGTGCTGGGCGCTTTATACCTGAATGCGGATCTCAACATAAATATTGGTCCGCTTTTTTTAGGCAAGAGCCGGTATGCGCTTACCAGCATGAATGTGTTTCGGTTCACCCCGCGCTGGGAGCTGCGTCGCTGGGGTATTTACCTGCCGCTGCAATACAATGCCCATAACCAGGTTTGGGTGGGTGCGGCCGGTCGTATCGGGCCCCTGCTGGTGGGTCTTCACAACCTCGCGAATATTTTCTCCAAAACGAGTATGGCCAACGGCGGCGGCTATATCGCATTCCGGATCAGCACTGTACAGATCAGGGGTATCAAAAGAAACAGGAAATACGATTGCCCTGCCTTCTGATCCCTTCGAATTTTCAGTAAAATCTGAAAATCTTAATTTCCCGGTATGAAACTCGAAGAAGCCCGCCAGCAATTCATCCAGTCGTGGGCGCCCTTGCCACCCAATGGGGCATCAATAAAACCATGGCGCAGATCCATGCGTTATTACTGGTGTCGACCGATGCGCTTTCGCAGGATGATATCATGGAAGCGCTGCAGCTCAGCCGCGGAAATGTGAACATGAATATCCGCGAACTGGTTAACTGGGGGCTGGTGCAAAGAGTGGTGCTGGCCGGCGAAAGACGTGAATTTTTCAGTGCAGAAAAAGATACCTGGAAGGTGGCGCGGCTGATCGTGAAAGAAAGAAAGAAAAGAGAGCTGGAGCCCCTGTTGCAGGTGCTGGACGAATTGCAGCAGGTGGAAGGTGATAAGAAAGACCCGGAGCTGAAAGCGTTTGCGGAAACGGTGAACAATATCGGCAGGCTGGCGAAACAGGCCGACAAAACGATGGAAGTGATGCTGAAGGCCGACGAATCGTGGTTCTGGGGCAGCCTGGTTAAATGGTTTAAATAAACAGTTATGCGTAGTAAAAAAACACTGGTATTGGGCGCTTCGGCTAACCCCAACCGTTATAGCTATCTGGCCGTCAATAAACTGCGGGCTGCCGGCCACCCGGTGGAAGCCATCGGCCGCAGGGCCGTACAGGTAAATGATGTACAGGTGAGAACAGGCACCGATCCGCTGAGGGGTATAGATACGGTAACCCTGTACCTGTCGCCCGAAAACCAGCAGCCCTATTATGACTATATCCTGGGGCTCCATCCCAAACGGATCATTTTTAACCCCGGTGCCGAAAACGAAGAATTGGCCGGGAAGGCGCGGGCAGCAGGCATCTGCCCGCAGGAAGCCTGCACCCTGGTGTTGCTGAGCACGGGCCAGTACTAGGGTTATGCACATTGTGGGAAATTAATATTTCCATAACAGCCGGTGGAGGCGCGGCAGAACCGCTTTTTTGGTAATTTCCCAAAACCCCATTTTATGTTATGGAGAAAATTCAATGGTGACCTGATCGAGCTTCCGATCAAAGAGGCCGTGGAAAAGGCCATCCAGAAAGAGTCCAACAACGGCTATCATCTAAAGGTTTGCATCGGCACCGATTCGCAGGTGAAAGGCAGTGAAACCGAATTTGCCACGGTGATCGTTTTTCTGCGTGAAGGACGCGGCGGCTTCATGTTCATTCACAACGAAAAAACCCGCCAGCAGTATTCGATCAAGGAACGCATGCTGGTGGAAGTGGCGCGCAGCATCGAAATTGCGTATGAGCTGTGCCCCCTGTTTACCGAGTACAATGTTGATATGGAAGTGCATGCCGACATCAATACCAACCCGCATTTCAAAAGCAACGATGCACTGCGGGAAGCAATGGGCTATATACTAGGTATGGGCTTCGCCTTCAAGGCAAAACCCGAGGCCTTTGCCAGCAGCAGCTGTGCCAATAAAGTGGTGAACTAATCGCCCTTGTTCATTTCTTCGATCAGCTGCAGCAGTTTTTCGCGGCCCTGTGCCTTGACCGCACTGGTCACCACATGGGCCGGCAGGAACTGCCAGGATTTTCGCATCTCCTGTAAAAAGTCCTTCACGTTTTTTGCAACCGTGCGCTGGTTCTCCTTATCGGCCTTGGTGAATACCAGGGTGAAAGGAATTTCCCATTCGCCCAGCTGGTTAAGAATTCCAGGTCGATTTGCTGGGGTTGGAGCCGCCCGTCGATCAATACAAACACGTTTACCAGGTTCTCGCGCCGGCGCAGGTAGTTTTCGATCATTTTCGACCATTGTTTGCGCTGCTGCTGCGATACCTTGGCAAAGCCGTACCCCGGCAGGTCCACCAGGTACCATTGCCGGCTGTTGCCGCCGGCACCGTGCTGGCTAACGATCTCGAAATGGTTGATCAGTTGGGTTTTGCCCGGGGTACCCGAGGTTTTGGCCAGCTTCTGGTTGGCCGTGAGCATATTGATAAGCGATGACTTCCCGACGTTGCTGCGGCCAATAAAAGCGTATTCGGGCCGGTCGGCCGGCGGGCATTTTTCCCAGTCGGGGCTGCTAACCAGGTAACTCGCTTTGGTGATCTGCATGGAACAAAGATAAAATTGCCTTAATTTCGACCTCTCATTATCTATAAAACAAAACTCCCTATCAGATGGCTGAAGCGATATTGATGCCCCGTTTGAGCGATACCATGACAGAAGGGGTGATTGCTGCCTGGCATAAAAAGGTTGGCGACCCCGTGAAGAAAGGCGAACTGCTCGCGGAAGTGGAAACGGATAAGGCAACCATGGATCTCGAAAGCTATAAAGACGGCACCCTGCTGCATATTGGCACTGAAAAAGGCGGGAAGCTACAGGTAACGACCTGCTGGCCATCATCGGCAACAGGGGAGGATATCAGCGATTTTATCTGGCGGCGCGGGGCGGATCATCTCCTGCACCGGCGGCGGAGGCACCTGCGACCCCCGGTCCCGGCGAAAACCAACCGGCGGCGGGCGACCTCGGCAAGATGGAAGAAGTGATCCTCATGCCACGGCTTAGCGATACCATGACCGAAGGGGTGATCGCGGCCTGGCACAAAAAAGTGGGCGATAAAGTTAGCAAGGGCGACCTGCTGGCCGAGATCGAAACCGATAAGGCCACCATGGACCTCGAAAGCTATAAAAGCGGTACCCTCCTGTATGCGGGGGCCGAAAAAGGGGCGAAAGTGCCTGTTAACGCCCTGCTCTGCGTGATCGGTGAAGAAGGGAAAGTGGATCTGGAAGCGATAAAAGCAGCAGCAGCCGGTGGTGCAGCTGCTCCGGCAACAACCGCCGCAGCCCCGGCGCAGGCAGAAGCACCTGCAGAGGCTTCGCAGCCGGCTGGCAATGCCCAGGAAAACGGCCGCGTTAAGGCCTCGCCGCTGGCCCGCAAAATCGCGGCCGAAAAAGGCATCAGCCTGAACCAGGTGCGCGGAAGCGGCGACGGCGGCCGCATTGTAAAATCAGATATTGAAAGCTATACACCGGCCAAAGCAGCGGCTTCCACCCCGTCGGCGCCATCCGCCGCAGCGGTATCATCGGCACCTGCCGGCCAGGTAAGCTTTGAAGACAAGCCGGTTTCGCAAATGCGCAAGGTGATCGCCAAACGCCTGTCGGAAAGCCTGTTCACGGCGCCGCATTTCTACCTGACCATGTTGATCGATATGGACAAAGCGGTGGCCAGCCGGGCGCAGATCAATGAAACAGCGCCGGTTAAGATTTCGTTCAATGATATGGTGATGAAGGCGGTAGCCCTGGCTCTGAAAAAGCATCCTGCGGTGAACAGCAGCTGGCTGGGTGATACCATCCGCACTAATCACCACGTAAATATCGGGGTGGCCGTAGCGGTGGAGGATGGATTGCTGGTGCCCGTGGTGCGTTTTGCCGATACCAAGGGCCTGGCGCAGATCGCCACCGAAGTAAAAGACTTTGCCGGCAGGGCCAAGGCCAAGAAGCTGCAGCCCGCCGATTGGGAAGGCAGCACGTTTACCATCAGTAACCTGGGCATGTTCGGGATCGATGATTTCACGGCCATCATCAACCCGCCCGACAGCTGTATCCTGGCCGTGGGCGCCATACAGCAGGTGCCTGTGGTGAAGAACGGCGCGGTAGTGCCCGGCAATATCATGAAAGTAACGCTGAGCTGCGACCACCGCGTGGTGGATGGCGCAACGGGCGCTGCTTTCCTGCAAACCGTAAAATCATTGCTGGAAGAACCGCTTAGAATGCTGGTTTAATGGAAACCGTCAGGTTAAAGGCTGAAAATATCACATGAATAATTAGCAACCACTATATTAACTGGTTTCTATCAACATCAGGATGGCATCCTGGCTAAGCGCCTCAAATTCGATTTCGGACTGAACTTTTTCTAATCTCAGCGCATCGCCGGCTTGTAATAGCCTGTTCTGAAATTCAAATGCACCCGTAACAGCAACAGCAAATACATCAGGCTGCTTATCAGCGCATTGGTAAACACCGTCTGATCTGAGGTCGAATTTGCCGATAAAGCAGGAAGTAAGGGACGAACGGGACTTAAATACGGGTAAAAGCCTGTTTTTATCTTCGATATTAAATTGGCTGGCAGAATAACCCGGCGGTTTTGCAGGGCGGGTTGCTTTTTTCAGCCATATCTGAATAAAACTCACCAATTCATCGGGGTATGGATTGGTGAGTTTTAAATCATGTCCGGCAGAAGAATCGATTTGCAATGCCTCT
>JASGFZ010000058.1:0-13371 GCA_047605345.1 Flavihumibacter sp.
TTGATGTTGTTACTATTATGAGACAGTTAATAACAGCGGTACTGCAGTCGACGAGGCAACAGCGCAGGGAAGAGGCACCGTGAAAGAGTGCTATGACAAAATCCTGGCCGATCTCGATTGGGCCGAGGAAAACCTCCCTGAAACACAGCCCAATGGTATTGCCAGGGCTACCAAAGGAGCCGCCATCGCATTAAAAACGAGAATCAAATTGCATATGGGCGACTGGGCCGGCGTAATTACCGAAGGCGCCAAATTGGGCGCCGATGCAGCCGCCGGACCTTATACCAGCCCCATTGGCGGCTATACGCTGGAAGCAAGCCCCGAAACACCGTTTGCCAGCTTTTCAGCTAATAACGAGTCTATCTTTTCAATTGCCAACAGTGCCGCTTCCAATGGCGGCGTAAACGGTGCTTTGCCGGCGATGTTTGGTCCCGCCGACCAGGGCGCCAGGGGACTGGTGGCGCTTAGCCCCAACATGTATAATGCTTCTTTTTGGGTGACAGGCGATTTAAGAAGAAGTTTACTTACCGTTCAGCAAACCACCAATGGCGCCAGGTACTACTTCACCTATAAGTACCGTGATTACCAAAACCGGTCGGATTATGCTCCTATTATCAGGTATGCGGAAGTATTACTGAACGTTGCCGAGGCTTATGCCCGTACAGGCGAAAACGATAAAGCGTTAAACCTCCTGAATGCGGTTCGCGACCGCTCGGTACCTGCCGGTGACCGTTTCGGCTCAACAGCTCCTGCCGACCTGGTACTCGCCATTCTCCAGGAGCGCAGGATTGAATTCCTGGCAGAAGGCCGTCGTTGGCCAGACATTCATCGCCTGGCAAACGATCCCCAATATGGCTTAGCCGGCATCCCTGCCAAGATTATTGTTACCCAGCTACAGGGAAGCGGCGCTGACTATGATTTGGATAGCAGGCCGACGATTACACCGTCTTTCGCGGCTATTCCTTACAGTGACTTCAGGTTCCTCTGGCCGATTCCGTCAACGGAGATCAGTGCCAATATTACATTAAGAGACCAGCAAAACCCCGGGGATTAGTACAGTGCCGGGCTTTGAGAAAAGCAACAAAATGGGCCGCACCATCGTTTTGGTGCGGCCCATTTATATTGGGTCAACCGGCATCCTGCCTTTGTGTTATGACCCGGTAGCTTTTTCTGCACGGGGCGGTGATGCTGTTATTCTTTCGGAGCTTGTTTCTCCCTTTTCTCCGGGCTTAAATCGATCAAAAGCGCCGGCAGCAACACCAGGTTGGTGATTGTTGCAACCACCAGCGTAAGCGAGGTCAGCCATCCCAAAGACTGCGTTCCGCCGAAACCGCTGAAACAGAAAATCACGAAACCCGCAATCAGCACCAGCGAAGTATAAATGATACTGATGCCGGTGGTATGAATGGTGCTGACCACCACCTGTTTCGCATCGGTACCACTGCTTTCCCGCTCCTGTTTATAATTCACCAGGAACCGTATGGTGATGTCGATCGCTATACCCAATGCCACACTGAATATCAAAACGGTCGACGGCTTCAACGCCACACCGGTCCAGCCCATAATTCCCGCAGTGATCACCAGCGGTATCAGGTTCGGGATCAGCGAACACAGCAGGATCCGGAAAGAGCGGAAGAGATAGATCATACAAAGCGCGATCAGCAGGAATGCCCAGAAAATACTTTCCTTCAGCCCGTTGATGATAAACGTGCTGCCTTCCAGGAAGGTAATGCTGCTACCGGTCATGGTTACCCGGTATTTTGTGCTGTCGAAATACTGGTCTGTTTTCTGCCTGATACCCGCCAGGATTTCAGGCAACCGCTTACTGCCTACATCTTTCATGTTCACACTTATACGCGTTTCCTGTTTGGCCGAATCCATGAACGAAGCGGCCAGCGCGGTCAACTGGTTTTTTTCGCCGCCGGCGGATGAGCCGCGCAGGTTGAGATAACCCGCCAGAAAGCCGATATCGAAGCTGTTCGGCAGCGCATAGTTGGCCGTATCACCTTCATAATAGGCCTGCTTTGCAAACTTGATCCCTTCGGCAATGGATAAGGGACGAGCCATATCGGGATTGGCTGCTATATACTGCGACAAAGAGTCGATTTTGCCGAACAACTGCAGCGGATTTTTCCGCAGTCCGTTTTTTTGCCGGGTATCGATTACGATTTCCAGTGGCATCACGCCTTTGAAATGTTCTTCAAAAAATTTCAGGTCGGCATAAATGCGGTCGGTTTTCGGCAGGTCGTCAACAATATAACCCTCCGATCTGAGCCTTAACATGCCCGCCAGCGCGGCGATGGTGAGTATGGCCGTAATGCCATAGATCGTGCGGCGATGATTCAACGACCAGTATTCCAGCCTGTTGAGCAGGCGTAATAGCCATTTGTTGTCAAGATAGCGGGTATGGCGCGGTTTGGGCGCCGGCAAAAAGCTCAGCACAACCGGAATAAAAATGAGCGAAATAAAAAACAGCAGGAAGATATTGATACCGGCTACAATTCCGAATTCTTTCAGGATGGCGCTTTTTGTGAGAGCGAATACGGCAAAGCCAATGGCTGCTGCGATATTGCAGAACAGTGTCACAATGCCCATTTTGGCAACCATCTTTTCAACAGAGGCTTTCTTATCGCCCGTTTCAAGATAGGAGTGGTGAAACTTGTTCAGGAAATAAATACAGTTGGGAATGCCGATCACCACAATCAGCGGCGGTATCAGCGCATTCAGCAGCGTAATGCGGTAGTCGAATAATTCCATTGTACCCACGCTCCATACAACACCCAAAATCACGACGAAAAGAGAAAGCAGCATGGCGCTGATGCTTCTGAAAAAAACAAGCAGGATCACGGCCGACAACAGCAGCGACCCAATCAGTAACCAGCGCATTTCCTTTGCTATCTTATCGGCCATAAGGGTGCGGATCAAAGGCAAGCCGCTGTAATGCATCGTCAGCTGGTGCTTTTGCCCAAAGGCTTCGGCCTGCTGCACAATATTGTTCACTACCCGGGTGCGCGCAGGCGAAGCCATAATCTGCTTGTCGATGGTAAGTCCCATCAGGTAGGCATGCGTGGCCGGGTTGTGTAAAATGCCGCGATAGAAAGGCAATTGGTTGAACCGGCGGGCGCCCGAATCGATGTCGGCCTGCGACAATTCACCCGCCGGGAAAAGCCGCACCGTACCAAGCTGTTCGGTACTGTCGTTTTTGACCAGCGTTACCGCGCCGGGAATGCCTAATATGTCCACCACACCCTCCGCCTGTTTGAGCGATGCCTGTAAAGCCGTGTAATCGTTGAAAACGGATGCGTCGAAAAGGCGGTCCGTTTGCACGCCTATCACCAGCAGGCTGCCGTCTTCGCCGAACTTTTTTTTGAAGGCCTGGTAGTCCTGGTACCTGGGGTTGTCGGTGGGAATGGCCTTCGCAAATTCATAACTCATCTGCACCTTGCTCGCATGCCATGCCATAAAAGCGCTGGCCAGCAATAAAAGGACCAATAAAGGAATCCGGAACCGGAGGATGAACCTGCCCAGTGAAAGCCACATAAGTTTACCAGTTGATGCGTGCAAAGAAAATCATTTTCGCCCGTTTGATCTACATTTGCCCAACAACCGTCACCATGAACATACACCATACACGGGGGGTCGTACTGCGATCGGTCAAGTACGGTGAAACCAGCCTGATCGTATCGGTGTTTACGGAACTGTTCGGCCAGCAGTCCTATCTTGTCAACGGGGTCCGGAGCCTGTCTAAAAAATCCGGTGCCAGGGGTAACCCCTTTCAACCTGCCGCGCTGCTCGATCTCATTGTTTACCACCACGACCAGAGGAGCCTGCAACGTGTAAAGGAATATCGCTGGGCCACGCTCTACAACCATATTTACAGGGATATCTTCAAATCGTCGGTGGCCACGTTTATGGTAGAGCTGCTGCAGAAATGCCTGAAACAGCCCGAAGAGAACCATCCGCTTTTTGCGTTTACCGAAGAGGCCCTGCTGGCGCTTGACAAAGCTTCCGCCCCGGTTGTTGCCAATTTTCCCCTTTTCTTTTCCCTGCACCTGGCCAATTTTTTCGGATTCCGCATTCCCGATACCTACCAGCACAACAACCGCATACTTGATTTGCGCGAAGGCGTTTTCGCTCCCGCACCGCCTGATCATCCCTTGTATCTCGATGCGGAACACAGTGAGCTGATTGCACAGCTGCTGCGTGTAATGCAACCCGAAGAACTGTTGGAAATACCGCTGAATGGCGCCACCCGTCGTTACCTGCTGCACTCGGTCGAAAGTTATTACGCAACACAGTTACCCGAGTTCGGGCAGCTGCGTTCTTTGCAGGTGCTACAGGACGTGTTGTAAGGTTTATAAAATTCTTTTGGCGCTGCGGCCCTGCAGCAACACCAGTCCCGGTTGCTTACCTTTTTCAAAGCTGCCCAGCTGCTGCTGGAGCCCCAGCGCTTCTGCTCCTGCGAGCGTAGCCCAATGCAACGCTGTTTCCAGCGGCAGTTCGGGAAAATGATCCAGCAGCACAAACAGCTCGGCCATCAGGTCAAGCGAATGATTCGATGCCAGGCTGTCGGTGCCCAGCACAATACGATAACCACTGCCTGCCAGCAGATCCACCGGCGGCAGGCTGCTGTTGATATACTGGTTGGCGCGCACGCACAAACAGAACCAGGGCACCGGCAAAAGGGCCCCCGCCTGCCGCCAGGCAAACAGGTCTTCGGCACTGGTTTCGGTATTGTGCACCAGGATCAGGTTGCCGGCACGCGGCAGAAAGGGTATCACTGCCTGCAGGCTGCTGGTATGCGGCGGCCGGAAAAAGCCGATGTCAACACCAATTGCACTGAACAGCCCGTTGAAAGGACCGGTGCCGCGCATGAAAAATTCATTCTCTTCAGCACTCTCCTGGTTGTGCATGGTACTCAGCGGCGACGCCTCCAGCAACCCAAACAGTTCGGGCGATACAGAATACGGTGCGTGTGGTACTATAAATGCATCGCCCAGCGGTTCAAATGCCTGCTGTACCGCCACTGCCTGCTCATAACGGTGATGCGCACCCGAAGGAACAAATCCGCTGACCTCAATAAAGTTGATATAGCGGATGCGGCTTTGTTTTTTTACTTCAACGCTGTTCGCCGTATTGCAGATATCACCTACCGCTACGATGCCGCTGTTGTACATGGCTTTGTCGGCCTCGAACATCGCCTCGCCGATCATCGTTTCATCGTTAAACCGGTTTTTCATCACCGACACCAGGAAGGGCACCATACCGGTATGCCCGGGTATGCGGCCCTTCAGGTGGCTGAGCTCCAGGTGGCAATGACAGTTGACCATTCCGGGCAGCAGGATGCCTTCCAGCGGCGTTGCGTCGTCGTCGTTGGCCAGCAGGCTTATAACCCGCCCTGTTTCATCGCAAACCAGCACCGTACCCGGCGGGGCAAACCGTTTTCCGTCGAACAGCCTTTCGGGCCTGAATTTTCTGATTCCCATCTGTAATTCTGTTAATTTTGCCCTCCTTTACCCATACGGCAAAGCTACTGGTAAAGTAAATTAGTGATATGCTCGACAAACTGGATGCGATAACTGCAAGATTCAACGACCTGGGAGTGGCGCTTACCAACCCGGAGATCGTGGCCGACAATAAAAAGTTCAGTGCGCTGAGCAAGGAATACCGCAACCTGGAAAAAATCGTGCAGGCCTACCAAAAATACCTGTCGCTTACCGCCGATATCAAATCCTATCGCGAGGCTTTGCAGGGCGACGATGAAGAACTGCGCGAGCTGGCCAAAGAGGAGCTGCCGCAGCTGGAAGCCGATGAAGCAAAGCAGGCGGCCGCTATCCGGCAGATGCTCATCCCCAAAGACCCGCAGGATGAGAAAAATGCCATCCTAGAAATCAGGGCCGGTACCGGCGGCGATGAAGCTTCTCTTTTTGCGGGCGACCTGCTGAATATGTACCTCCGTTATTGCAACAGCAAGGGCTGGAAAACGGCTATCCTGAGCGAAAACGAGGGCACCGTAGGCGGCTATAAGGAAGTAAACGTAGAAGTGGTGGGCGATGATGTTTACGGCACGCTCAAATTCGAAAGCGGGGTGCACCGCGTACAACGGGTACCGGCAACCGAAGCCAGCGGCCGCGTACATACCAGCGCAGCTACTGTGGCCGTGATGCCCGAGGCCGAAGAGGTGGATGTGGATATCAGGGATGCCGACGTGAAGATGGAAACCGCCCGGAGCGGCGGCGCCGGCGGGCAAAATGTGAACAAGGTGGAAACCAAGGTCATGCTTACGCATATCCCTACAGGCACCGTAGTGATCTGTCAAACCGAACGTACCCAGCTGGCCAACCGTGAAAAAGCCATGCAGATGCTGCGTACGAAACTATACGAAGAGCAGGTGCGCAAGCAGGAGGAAGAGATTGCGCGTCACCGGAAAAGCCTGGTGAGCAGCGGCGACCGGAGCGCCAAGATCCGCACCTATAATTTCCCCCAGGGGCGGGTAACCGACCATCGCATCAACCTGACGGTGTACAACCTCGATACTGTCATAAATGGTGATATTCAGGAGTTTATCGACCAACTGCAGTTTGCCGAAAATGCAGAAAAAATGACCAGCCAATCTTAGCAGCGCCTCTTGTGGTGGTAGATTTAAAACAATTAACAGCGAAACCTGTATCCCTGCCGGTTTCGCTGTTAATTATTTTAAAAATAACCTGATTTAAACACCGGGTAACGGAATCCTATTGTTATTTTGTATTACAGAAAACGCAGTGAAGGGGGAGCAAAAGAGAGAAAGCAGTTTTCAAAGTTCTTTAACGTTCAGTTGCACACTTTTGGTCGCAGTTTTGCGTTATATAAGTAAACACGATTTAATTCTTTGACGCTCACATAAGCAGTCAATTTTCTCATAAGCAGTTAGTTTTGGTTACGGCCCCTGTGTCTACAGGGGCTTTTTCTTTGCCCAAAACATACGGTAAAACCAGATTACTGCCAATAGTCCGGTGAAAGCGCCGAGAGAGTCGGCCAGCGCATCGGCCAGGTCATAGTCGCGGTTGATGGAAGCGGTGCGTTGCAGCAGTTCTACCAGAAGTCCGTCAAGCGTGGCCAGCACTGCCAGCAGAATTCCCCAACCCCCCTTTTTTTGAGGATTTATTTTCCCATTCAGTAATAGCCAGGCAAAGACCGAAAAGACAACGCCGAAAAAAGCGGCCGAATGCACCCATTTGTCGGCATGCGGCAGCCAGTCGATGTGCTCGTCGGGCATTTGGTTCCTGGGCCATAAGGTAGCCACGTGCGTTGCCAGCACGCAGCCTGTTGGCACCCAGGCTTTGCGGAAAAACAGGAACATGAGCGGGTATTCGGGTTAACCGACCAGCGACTGGTAGGCCTCGGCGCTCAGCAGGGCTTCTGCGTCGGCCGGGTTGTTGACGGTCATTTTGATCATCCAGCCTTCGCCGTAGGGATCGCTGTTAACCAGCTCGGGGCTGCTGTTCAGTGCGGGGTTTACCTCGGTTACGGTTCCCGCCACCGGCAGAAACAGGTCGCTTACGGTTTTTACGGCTTCCACCGTACCGAAAACCGCTTCTGCTTCGAGCGCTTTACCAACCGTTTCGATTTCCACGTACACGATATCACCCAGTTCGCCCTGGGCGAAATCGGTAATGCCGATGGTAGCGGTATTTCCTTCGAGGCTGATCCATTCATGGTCTTTGGTGTAGCGTAAATTGGCTGGTAGGTTCATTGCGGGAATTTTTGCAAATATGTGAAATCTATTGGTAATTAACGCCGGATCAGGCGCGCGCGGATGATTCTTACCGGTGCCAGGGGCCGGTCGCCGCCTGCGCGGCCGCTGGTGGGAACGGCCGCGATGCTGTCGACCACTGCCAGTCCGCTTACCACTTCGCCGTACACGGTATAGGTCTGGTCGAGATGGGGCGTGCCGCCGATGGTTTTATACACTTCGCGCTGGTCGGCCGGTATCTTGCGTCGTTTGAGCCGGAAGGTTTCTGTCGAATCGAGCGATTCGTCGGTAAAAACCCTTCCCTGCACGATATAAAACTGCGAGCCGCTGCTGGCCCGTTCGGGGTTCACGTCATCGCCCATGCGGGCCGCCGCCAGCACGCCTTTGCGGTGAAACAGTCCCGGTCTGATCTCGGCAGGAATGGTATAGGGTTTATCGCCCTCGCCGAGCTCGGTACTGTCGGCCGCTCTTTTGCTGTTCGGATCGCCGGCCTGGATCATGAAATGGTTGATGACCCGGTGAAACAAAATACTGTCGTAAAATCCGTTTTTCACCAGTTGCAGGAAATTATTGCGGTGCAGGGGCGTTTCATCATATAAGCGCAGCCGGATATTGCCCATGCTGGTTTCCAGCAGCACATCTTTGCGCAGGTCTTTCTTTCTAACGGTGCCGCTTATGCGGGGATTGCACGCCATCAGCAAAACGACGGCTGCCAGCAGTGTAACAGATTGTTTCATTTAAAGCCGATCTTATCGAAATACAATAATACGTGGTCTTTGATGAATAATTCCTGCTCTATCGGGTTGTATTCGGGCAGCGCCCTGAGCTGGCGGAAATGCGGCCAGCCGTCGGCATCTGCACCTTCCAGCGCATAATAGCCGCTCTGCGCCAGCAGGGCACAAACCGCTATATGCATAAGGTCCTGCTTCTGCTCTTTGCTGAATTTCTCGCGGATTTCGCCAAACTCCTGTATTCCTACCAGGAACAGGATGGTCTCCAGGTCGGGTTTTTTACCAAAACGCTCTACCAGCCTGGCTTCCAGGTTCCACCACCGCACCTGCAGGTCGTCTGCTGCTTTCATAGCGGCAAAGATAAAACAGGGGCTTATCTTTGCGGCAAATTATCCATGCGATGTTACTTGTGAATTTCGTTCGCCAAAACGCGGACTATGTGAAAGAAAGATTGTCTGTACGGCATTTCGGTCAACTGCATTTGGTAGATGAACTGCTGTCGCTGGATGAGTCGCGTCGCAAATTGCAGGTGGAAAGGGATGAGCTGCAAAGCAAGGTGAATGCCGCTTCGAAAGAGATCGGCAACCTGATGCGCACAGGTGATAAGGCCGGCGCTGAAAAACTGAAAGCCGATGTCGCCGCCTGGAAACAGCAAATGGAGGCCACGGCCGATATGGAGCTGATCGAAAAGCAGCTTCACGATATACTGGTGCAGATCCCCAACCTGCCTTCCAGGCTGGTGCCTGAAGGGAAGACGCCCGAAGACAATGTAGTGGTACGTGAGGGAGGTGTGCGGCCAGCATTCGGCTTTGCGGCCAAACCGCATTGGGAGCTGGTGGCCGATATGAACCTGATCGATTTTGAGCTGGGCAATAAGCTGACCGGCAGCGGCTTTCCTGTGTATAAGGGGAAGGGTGCGCGTTTGCAGCGGGCCATGATACAGTATTTTCTCGACTACAATACCCAAGCGGGTTATACCGAAATACAGCCGCCTTTGATGGTGAATGAGGCGTCGGCTTATGGCACCGGCCAGCTGCCCGATAAAGAAGCGCAGATGTACCACGCCACGGTCGATAATTTTTACCTGATCCCCACTTCTGAAGTGCCGCTGACGAATATTTACCGCGATGAGATCGTGAAAGAAGCGGATCTGCCTTTGCGGATGACAGCCTATACGCCCTGCTTTCGCCGGGAGGCGGGCAGTTATGGCAAAGATGTACGGGGACTGAACCGCCTGCATCAGTTCGACAAGGTGGAGATTGTGCAGTTGGTGCATCCTGAAAAAAGTTATGAAGCGCTTGATGAAATGGTGGCGCATGTGGAGCGGCTTATTCAGTCGCTGGCGTTGCCTTACCGTATTCTACGCTTATGTGGCGGCGATATGGGTTTCACATCGGCGCTTACCTACGACTTTGAAGTGTTCAGTGCCGCGCAGGAGAAATGGCTGGAAGTGAGTTCTGTTTCCAATTTCGAATCTTACCAGACCAACCGGATGAAGATCCGGCATAAAGATGCTCATGGCAAAACGCAGCTGCTGCATTCGCTGAATGGCAGCTCGCTGGCCCTGCCGCGCATTCTCGCCGCCCTGCTGGAAAACAACCAGGATGGCAAGGGTGGTATCAGGATTCCCGCTGCGTTGCAAGGCTATTTTGGTGCGGGGCGTATTTGATTTTGCCTGATTTTACCCGTCGGGTATTCCCGACGGGTGTTTAACGCACGAGCAATAAGGTTCCTTTTTTGTTGAACATGCGGCCGTAGAGGTCTTCACCGCTGATCATCCAGATATACATACCAGGCGCCTGCTCCCGGTTCTGGTAACGGCCGTCCCAACCTTCGGGACTGGTACTGTTGTAGAGGAGTTGACCCCAGCGGTTGTAAATGCGGAAATAATGAACCTGCCTGATACCCGGCGCTATGAACCGGAGCTGGTCATTGAGCTGGTCGCCATTGGGACTAAAGGCGTTGGGCACATATATTTCCGGTCCCTTATACACCCTGATCCTGATACTGTCGGTGCTTTCACAACCCAGCGGAGTGCTGGCCGTAAGGTAATATGTCATATCGTGACCGGGCAGGGCGGTGGGATTGGCTATGGCGGCGTCGCTTAAACCAGTTGTGGGCCAGCAGTTCAGTATGGGGCCGCCGCTGCCTTCCAGCACCAGGGGTTCGTTGAGGGCCAGCACGGTATCGCGGCCGGCGTAGGCGATTGTTTTTACTACGGTGAGCGTGTGCTGAAGGGTATCGGTGTAGCAGCCGTTGGCTGCCACACCATATACCGATACGGTATAACGGCCTGCCGCAGCCGAAGAAAACGGGTATGCTGCGTTATCGCCTGAAACAGCTGCCGGCGGCTCCCAGTGCCAGGCAGTGACGGGCGTTTCATCACGCGTGGAACTTGCCAGCAATGACACCGTTGCGCCCGCGCAAACGCTGTCGGCCGCCTGCAGCCCGATGGCAGGGGCCGGCAGTATCTGTGCCGTCTTTTCTACCGGCTCCGACACGCATCCCTGTTCTGTACGCACCTGCAGCCAGGCGCTGAGGGTGCCGGGATGCAGCTGTTCTGCCGCAGGATGCTGCACTGAAAACGACTGTCCGTTTACCACCCAGTTCCACTGGCTGATGGCGCCATATTCCACCACAGACCTGTCTTGCAGCAAAAGCGATTTATTGTCGCAGGCCTCGCCGGGCATATCGATAACCGCAGTGGGAACAGACCCCACTGTAATTACCTGTTTGAAAGTGTCTGACCAGCAGCCGTTGTTACCGAGTATGGCAGCAGCTACCTCGTAGTTACCGGGTGTATTGTAGGCATGCGGTGGCGGATTTGGCCCGTTGAATTCGGTGCCATCGCCGAAGTTCCAGTACCACTCGGTTATGGATCCGAAAGAGCGGGAATGGTCTTCAAAACTGATCACAGCGGGCGCGCAGTAATTGCCGGCAGCCTGCTGGCTGAATGTGGCATTTAGTGAGGTGCAGAACCGCTGCAGGTTGCGGCTTCCGCCGGTGGATGCGCTGAATCCCCAGAATACCTCGGATTCACCCCCGAAAACATCGTCCACCAGGTTAACACTGGCTTTTACCTGTTGCTGCGCATCGATCGAAGCGGTAAGTGTGTGTGTGCCGGCATTCCATTGGATATGCAGGTTATGCCACTTACAGTCTTCGATGTTTGCTTGGTTGGGTAGCGCCGGTACTGCGCCTGTCAGGTCATTGGGCGAATTGTGCTGAATAACGCCGTTGGAGGCGATGCTTATATGATCGTAATAGGGGTCGCCGTCTTCGGTGTTTTGCCAGGTATCGATCAATACGGCAACCGAGGGCGCAATACCCTGGTAGCCCAGCCCGTTACCGTCGGTTCCCACCGAGGTGCTGATGGGCTGGAGAACAAAGGCGATACCGTCGGCCCCCAGTGAATCGGTACAGCCCAGGTACACCTCAAACTGGTAGTCGAACGACTCACGCAGGTCGATTTTATTGACATTCCATACCGAACCTGATTGCCAGTACTGGTCGGGCGTAAGGGTATAGCAGTTGCAGTTTTCCTGGAATGCATTGCCGTTGATATGATAGGGGTAGTTTGACCTGGGTTGCGCGAGGCAGGTAAACGGTAATAAAAAAAGCAATATGGTTATAGCCGGTTTCAATATCGCAGACAATGAAATTAGCAAACAATGGCTGCAAAAAACAAAAGGCCCGGGATTGCAATCCCGGGCCGGAAATTTTTTCAATTTCTTCCTAATCAGTGTACTATTACCAGCCTTGTTTGGCGATGCCGGCTTTGATGGCAGCCAGCGCTTTTTCTTCACCCAGCATGGTGGTCAATTTGTTGCCCTTGCCATCATTTCCCTGGGCCATATAACCGCCCCGGGCTGTTTTGGTGATCACAGCGTCTTTGATTTCTACACCTTTTTCTTTGGTCTTCACATTGTATGCGGTCAATTTGATATCAGCCATAACTTTTATTTAGTGGTTAAAAAATCAGTTTCATCGCGGCAAAAACCAGACCCGGTTTGCCGCAGACCTTATTTATATATCAATTTTAGCGTATTTGGCATGTGTTTCAATGAATTCGCGGCGGGGCGCCACTTCGTCGCCCATTAACATGCTGAACACTTCGTCGGCATTGGCAGCACTGTCGAGCGTCACTTTCTTCAACGTGCGCGTATCCGGATTCATGGTGGTTTCCCACAATTGTTCGGCGTTCATTTCGCCCAAACCTTTGTATCGCTGCACGTTCACGCTGTCTTCTTTGCCGTTGGCAAATTTTTCCACCCACATTTTGCGGTCGTCTTCGCCCCAGGCATAAGCCTGGTCTTTTCCTTTTTTCACGAGGTACAGCGGGGGCTGGGCCAGGTAAACATAGCCATTCAACACCAGTTCTTTCATATACCTGTAAATAAAGGTGAGGATCAGGGTGGCGATGTGCGAGCCGTCCACATCGGCATCGGTCATGATGATCAGCTTCTTGTACCGGAGCCTGGTAATATTCAGCGCCTTGGGGTCTTCGGGCGTACCCACGGTAACCCCCAGGGCGGTGTACATATTGCGGATCTCTTCGTTTTCGTAGATTTTGTGCTCCATCGCTTTTTCCACGTTGAGGATCTTACCCCTCAATGGCAGGATGGCCTGGAAATTCCGGTCGCGGCCCTGTTTGGCGGTACCGCCGGCCGAATCACCTTCCACCAGGAAGAGTTCGCAACGATCAGGGTCACGGTCCGAGCAGTCGGCCAGTTTTCCCGGTAATCCGCCGCCGGTGAGCACTGTTTTCCGCTGTACCATTTCACGGGCTTTCTTTGCTGCCACCCTTGCCTGTGCAGCGAGGATCACCTTCGAGATCACGTTTTTGGCTTCGCGGGGATTCTCTTCCAGGTAGGCTTCCAGCGCGCGGCCAACGGTTGTTTCCAC
>JASGFZ010000059.1:0-13304 GCA_047605345.1 Flavihumibacter sp.
CGGGTAACCGGAATACCGGTGGCTTTGGCTACCGATTCGGCTATGTCTTCTGCATCCACCTCTTCTTTCATCAGCCGGCTGCTGTTGGCGCTGAAGGCATTCAGCTCGGCAGTATAACTGGCGATGTTCTTTTCTTCTTCCTTGATTTTACCGTACCTGATTTCAGCCACTTTGCCATACTCGCCGTTGCGTTCCGCCTTCTCAGCTTCCAGCTTCAGGTTTTCGATAGCGGCTTTGGCCGACTGCACTTTTTCCACCAGGTCTTTTTCCTGCTGCCATTTTGCTTTCAGGGTATCACGTTCTACGCTGAGGTTGCTGATCTCCACATTGAGATCATGCAGCTTTGCTTCATCATTTTCGCGTTTGATGGCTTCCCTTTCAATTTCAAGCTGGCGGATCTGCCTTTCGAGCCGGTCCAGCTCTTCAGGGCTGGAATTCATTTCCAGCCGCAGCTTCGCTGCACTTTCGTCGATCAGGTCGATGGCTTTATCGGGCAGAAAACGGTCGGTTATATAGCGGTTCGACAATTCCACCGCAGCGATGATCGCCTCGTCTTTGATGCGCACATGGTGGTGCGTTTCATACCGGTCTTTGATGCCCCGTAAAATGGATATGGCATCTTCTGTACCCGGTTCGTTGATCATCACTTTCTGAAAGCGGCGTTCGAGGGCTTTGTCTTTTTCGAAATATTTCTGGTATTCATTCAGCGTAGTGGCGCCGATGGCACGCAACTCGCCGCGGGCAAGGGCGGGCTTCAGGATATTGGCTGCATCCATGGCGCCTTCGCCGCCGCCTGCGCCCACCAGGGTGTGGATTTCATCTATAAACAGGATGATTTCGCCATCGCTTTTGGCTACTTCGTTTACCACCCCTTTTAAACGCTCTTCAAATTCGCCTTTGTATTTGGCGCCGGCGATCAGCTGCCCCATATCCAGCGCATAAATAATTTTAGACTTCAGGTTTTCAGGCACATCGCCGTTTACAATACGCATGGCAAGCCCTTCGGCAATGGCGGTTTTACCAACGCCCGGCTCCCCTACCAGTATCGGGTTGTTCTTGCTGCGCCGGCTGAGGATATGCAGGGTTCTCCTGATCTCCTCGTCGCGGCCGATAACGGGGTCGAGCTTGCCGTTTCTGCCCAGTTCATTGAGGTTCTTGGCGTATTTATTCAGTGTATTGAACTGGGTTTCCTGGGTTTGGGACGTGATCGTTCCGCCTTTCCGGAGGTCTTTGATAGCGGCGATAAGCCCCTTCTCGGTCAAACCCGCGTCTTTCAGCAACTTTGCGGTTGAATCGCTGCCCTGTTGAATGGCGAGCAGCAGGTGTTCGGGCGTTACGAATTCATCACCAAATGATTTCAGCACCGAACCCGCACGCAGCACCACATTATTGGCGTCGCGGCTGATCGACTGTGCCGGCTCTCCGCCCTGTGCTTTGGGCAGCTTGTCGAGCAGCGTGTTCAGCTGGGTTTCCAGTTGCGATACGTTGATCGCATTTTTCTTCAACAGGTATTCCACCGGCGAATCGCCCTGGTCTAGCAGGGCTTTCAGCAGGTGTTCGGTTTCGATATTGGCATGTTGCCGGTCGTACGCAAGCTGTTGGGCCTGCTGGATCAACTCGGCGGCTTTAACGGTGAAATTATTCAGATTCATATAATTTATTTCTCCTGCCTGTTTAGTTGCAAACCACGGTCCAGCCTGTTAAAGCGGCTACAATGTCAGGGAGAAATAAAAGAATCTGACGCGTTTACCGGTTTTTATGAAAACGACTGCAATTATTTCAGCCGCCGTGTTTTAACATTGTGCAAAAGAGTGTATGACTTACCGATTTGTACCCGCTGTTCTGACCCTGTGTATGGCAGGAGCTGCCCTCACCGCCTGCGCACAAACAAAAGCGCCGCAGGTGGATATTCCGGCTATCACCCAGGGACTGGAACAATACAAAAAAGACCTGGGCAACGACTTTGTGGTGATTGTGCAGCGCAACGGCAAAGACCTGTACCGGAAGGAATTTGGCGAGCTGAAGGCCGGCTCGCAGGAAGACATCGGCGCTGCCAGCCAGTGGCTCACGGCGGCCCTGGCAATGACTTTTGTGGAAGAAGGTAAAATAGCGCTCGACGACAAGCTGGGCAATTACCTGCCCTCTTATAAAAGTTACAGCAAAGGCTGGGTAACGCTGCGCCATTGTCTCAGCCATACCACCGGTATTGAGCAGGACCTGCCAAGCTTCCGCACGATACTGAAAAAGAAAAAATTCGAATCGCTGGAAGCCGAAGTAAACGCCTATGCCAAAGACCGGAACCAGCAGGGTAAGCAGGGCACTTTATTCTATTACGGCGATCTCGGCCCCAATACAGCAGGTTATGTGCTGGAGCTGATCGGCAAAAAAGATTTCGACCGGCTGTTCCGCGACCGGATAGGGAAAAACCTGGGGCTCAAAAGAACCAGCTTTGTAAGTGACGGCCTTATGGCCGAAAGCCCTTCGGCGGGTGCGAAGTCCACGGCCGATGACTATATCAGGTTCCTGAGCATGTTATTGAACAAGGGCAATTTCAACGGCAAACAGGTGCTGAGCGAAAACTCGGTAAAAGAAATGCTGAAAGTGCAAACGGGAACGGCAAAAATCGTTTATGCATCACCGTTATCGCAGGGAAATGCCTACGGGTTCGGTTGCTGGTTACAGGAAAAAGACGAACAGGGCAACGGCACGCTCATAAACTGCCCGGGCGTACGCGCCAGCTGGCCCTGGATCAGCAAATCCAAAAATTATGCGGCCATCGTTTTCACCAAAAGCGATTCACCCGAACAGAAAAGGATGGTCTTTGAAGCCATCCGCGAACTGATTGAAGCAAACCTGCCCAATTAGGTTATTCTTTTTTAACGAGAACAATCCTGCTGTTGTCTGACTTGTACAGCTGCTCATAGAACTTTGCCAGCTCGGTGTACAGCTTCGCTTCAAAGCGGCCGCGGTTTAATTCCAGCTGACGGGTGTACAGGATACGGTTACCGTTCAGCGCAACCGATACTTCGTAATTACCGAAGGGGGTGGACAATTTGAGTGGCTTGATGGCGGCTTCCAGGGTATATCCTTCGGGAATATCGACTTCCACGCTATCCGTTTCCGCCAGGTCGTTGGCCAGGTCGATCATATACTGCCGGGCTGTGTCAGTAGACAATTTGCGCGTCCACCGGTTCAGTACATTGGGCTGCAGGAAAATCCGCTTGCCGCTGATTTGGGCATAGTGCGGCGCCTGAAAATCATAATTTTCATGCACCTGGGGCAGCCGTTTTCTTTCCTCACTGATTTTAAATGCACTGATGTCATAGCTGGGTATTTCCAACGCAGTTCTCAGGTATTTCAATTGCTCCTCTTTTGAATAGGCGTTTACAATATATTGACGAACCTCACAGGAAACGCCCTGGTAAAAATTAACGGCATGCATCTGCAGTGTTCCGTCGGGCAGCAGCTTTCCCGATAGCCGGTAAACCTGCTTGTTTTCTTTTTTGCCGAACCGCGGCGTGGCCACTACAATGCCGCCTTCTTCTGTGATCAGCAGTGCATGCCGGTTGCCGGTTGCGGAGCCGGTATAGCCGAAAGGATTGGTCTGGCTGGTGCATTCCAGCCAGATCGTGTCTTTGGCAAGCGGCACCACGCAAATGGCATGATTAAAATAAGGAGACGGAAAATCAGGCAGGATATCCCGCCGCCTGTCGCCGGCGTTGATAAGAGTATAGTAGCTCCTGATGCCGGCTTCTTTCAGCAGGGCCACCATATAATTGGAAAGGGCCTTGCAATCGCCATATCCTTTGGAAGCCACATAACTGGCAGGAAATGGTCTCCACCCCCCAATACCGATCTGTACTGAAATATAATGAGAATGCTTTTGCAGGTAATCGTATAGGATATTCACTTTTTCTTCGGGTGATTGAACGGAAGCGGTCAGTTCCCTCACTTTCGTTTTTATATCTGGGGGCAGTTCATCCAGTCCTTCCCGCATACGCCCAATAAACTGGCCGTATTCCTTCCAGGTATTGAAAGAACCCGTGAAATTTTCCATACGGAATTCGCCCATCGTAAACTGCACCGATGGCAATAGTTCAAAATAAGGCGGTGTCGCGTATTCCCGAACCAGGGCCGGCTGACCAGGCAACTCGAAAAGCCAGGTGGTTTTCTTTCCGTCGTTGGTTACACCGGGCTCTTTGCTGATATTGAACATCTTCCGGTGAACAACCATATCGTTGGCGAAGCTGATGGAGAACCGGCTTTGCTGCAGGCTCGTGTTAAAAGCGTTTACAGGGTTCCATACCGGCAGGAACATGGTAATGCTTGAAACCACTTCCGATTCATATACAACCGTGTACGGATAGCTCTTATGATAAAATGCATGGCTCTTCATGCGGTAATCGCTGGCAAAAGTGCTGCCGTCATAAACAGGATAGTCTTTGATCTCGCTCTTTTTCAGGGAACGGATTTTATTGCCCGCAGCATCGTACAAGGTGCCTTCGATATGGTCAATGGATTGCAGGTCTGAATACTGTTCCGACCAGGAAGCCTGGTCGTCGGCCGACTCGCTGAGAATGGTAATCGCCAGTTTCTCCTTAACAACATATTTGCCGGCCGAGCGGATATCAACCGATACATCATGCAGGCGTACGACTGCATTTGCATTTGTCAACAGCTCTTTCGGAATCAGCTGCACAGCATATTCGGGGTTGCCACCGGCCAGCAACTGAAGGTGCAGGCCTATAAAAGCAAATAGCAGAAAGCAGCGCATATTATTTCTTTTTTAGTACGATCTGCTCCGCATGTTTTTTCACCACGTAGCCGAAGAAGTCGCGGAGCGTGTTATAGTCATCGGGCAAAAAAACCGTTTTGTCCAGTTTGACACGCGTGCGCATTTGAATTGAATTTTCGTCGGCGCTGATCAGGTACTCAAACATGCCTTCATTTTCATTCAGCATTACACGGGCCGATTTGGGCATGTCGTCCACTTTATATCCTTCCGGAATATTCATGTTGAAAACATACATCTCATCTATCCTGTACGGCATTTCCACCGGGTAATGCCGCGAAGCCGATTTAAAGGGGTTTTCCTTATAGCCGCCCGCCAGCACCGGGCTTATATAAAGAAGGCTTTCATCTTCGAAACTGAAATGAAGGTCGTAGCTGATTTTCAGCGGCGCCTCCGGCTTTTTCAGCGAATCGATCACCAGCTTATCCACTTCGTAATCGGTTCCATAAGATTTTTTGAGCTTTTCCAGCAGGCCCTTCTCGCCCGATTCCCTGATATCGCTGCGCCGGCTCACAGATTCAAAATAGCCCGGGTTATCCTGTACGGTTGCATCAAATTTATTTCCGGCGGCCAGCACGGTTACCATGGTCACTTTTCGCTCCAGCAGAGAATCGGCCTCAAGGTGAACAGGAATTGTTTCGGCCGTCAGCATTCTCGCATGACCGTTGTAACAACGAAGCGGAAGCCGGTTGAATCCTATATCGGGAACACTGGCATCCATGATATAATCCTCGCCACCAATAAAAGCTGCGCATATCACATAGTTGAACCTGTCCAACAGCGGGTAAATGGAATTGGTGAAGCCATGGGACCGGGTACTTAAAATGATGGGATACGCTTCTATTTTTTCGTGCCGTAGCATGGCCAGTAATAATAGATTCAGATCGGCCACATTCCCCGACTTTGTTTTCATCACCTCTTTTAGCCCGGCGGTGGTATACATGCTGTTATACGTGCATTTGAAATTATCCCTCACATAGCTGAACAAACGACAGGCTTTCTCCACCTGGCCGGTGCTGTTGGCTGTAACCGGTTTAATAATATCATCCAGCCAGCCGTTGTTTTTGTCGATCTGTTCGCCAAAATGCTCATGCTTCATCAGGTCGGTGGTAACCTTCGCCCAGTTTTCCATTACCATTATGGGCGCCTGGTTGGGGTACCTGATCGCAGACAGCTGAAATTCGATTTTAGCACGGTGGTTGTTCAGGGTGGTAGTGAATTTTTCTTCTTTAAGGGAAGGGATATCTTTGATAACCCATCTTTTTTCGACGGCATTGCCTGATATGTTGAAGCTGGAGCTTTGTCCCGCGCCGCCATTATCCCTCACTACATAGTTGCGGCTTACCAGGTTCGTTTTTTCAATATGCATTGGCAGGTAGCCCTGCTTCAGGTACACATAGTCATAAAACTCGGGCATTTCAACATTGTACTCGCTCCACAAACAGGGATAATCTCCCTGAAATTCCCAGGGCCTGAATTCAAAGAGAAAATCGGAACTGAGTTTATATGAAAGCTCAAAAATGGCTCCCGCCTTTAGTTGGGGAAGCGTAAATTTTTTTACGACGGCGGTTTTCGATTGTTTTTCGGAAAACACATCTTTGCTATCCAATTTGGTTTCGGTTACTTTCCCGTTTTCGAGGTTATAGGAATAACCCCGCAGAAAACTGAGCTCCTCTTCCATACTGCTGGTGCGTGATGTATACAGCGGAATTTCAAATTTCCCGGCATCCACCCCGTTAACGTCAACAATATAAACCCTTAGCTTCCGCTCGAATTCGTATCCGAAGCCGCCTTTATTATTGGGTTTTATCCAGGAGCTGCCCACATCGGCAAGTACAATGGCATGAGCGCCCGAATCGAATGCAGGCATGGGAACGGTGAAATCGGCCGGGGTGATCTTTCCGAATTTAACCGGCGTTTTGTCTTGCGCGGCAGCTGTTAATACACAAAACAGCAGCGCAAACAGTATTCTGGCAGAAGGCAGCATAGGCAGGTTTAAGCAATAACGAAGAAATCAGGCTGGCTTATTGTACAGATGGCGAGAAAATCAGGAAAACCTGTTATTTGTATAAAGGGCAGAGCGGGTTTTAGCGGAGCAGGCATCATGAGATGGGGTTTAGTGCAAGAAAATTACACAAAAAAATGACTTTATGAAAGTATTTTGCATACGTGGACGTTACCAGTGCCGAAATAAAGGAAATGGCCCTTGAGCTGGGTTTTATGCATTGCGGCATAGCCCGCTCGCGCCGGCTGGAAGAAGACGAACGTTTCCTGGAAAACTGGCTGAACCAGGGGTTTCAGGGCACCATGAAATACCTGGAAAACAATTTTGACCTGCGGGTTGATCCCGGCAAACTGGTGCCGGGCGCCAAATCGGTCATTACGCTGCTGTACAATTATTACCCGCCGGTAAAACAGGCAGACCACGTACCGAAAATTGCCAAATACGCTTATGGCGAAGATTACCATGAAGTGATCCGCACCAAGCTGAATACCTTGCTGTTCCGGCTGCGCGAGCGGGCAGGTGATGTACAGGGTCGCGGGTTTGTTGACTCTGCGCCCGTGCTGGAAAGGGCCTGGGCCCGTGAAAGCGGGCTGGGCTGGATAGGGAAAAATGCCAACCTTATTAACCGCAAAGCCGGTTCTTTCTTTTTTATCGCCACCCTGATTACAGACCTTTTATTGGAGCCCGACCCCGCTTTCGTCGGTGATTTTTGCGGCAGCTGCACCCGTTGCATTGATGCCTGCCCTACCAATGCGATCAGGCCCGACGGTTCCATCGCAGCCAACCAGTGCATTTCTTATTTCACCATAGAATTGAAAGAAGCGTTTATCCCGGAAGAACAAAAGGGCAAATTCGACAACTGGGCTTTCGGTTGCGATACCTGCCAGGATGTTTGCCCCTGGAACCGTTTTTCCAAACCGCACCAGGAGCCGGCATTCGCCCTTCTGCCCGCGCTGCAGCAAATGACCCTGTCAGAATGGGAAACGCTGGGTGCCGATAACTTCAAAAAAGTTTTTAAAAATTCACCGCTCAAAAGGGCCAAATACGAAGGCATATTGCGTAACCTTCGCTTTATCCAGCCCTAAGGGCCGGGTCTGAGTTTTACCCGGGCGCCCACACCAAGGAAAAGCATTTTCCTGCCATCGCCGGTATTGCTGATATTGCCCAGGTCGTACTGCACGGTTGGTCCTACCGATAAAGGCAATCTGGAATGTGGTTGCAGGGTATAATAAACACCGGTGAATAAAGCTGCCTGGAATTTATTGAAGCGCTGGTCGTCGCGGTAATAATATCCCGAAAAATTGCTGACCTGGTAGGCGTCTGTACCGGCCAATACACCGAAGCTGACACCGCTGTTCAGGAACCAACGTTCCTTTTTGTCAAAATTCCACGACAGTTCAACCGGCACGCGGACAGAATGAAAAACATTCCTGAAATCATTTGTTTTTATGGAAGAGCCGGGGCGCGCCTCTATTGCGAATAAAAACTGGTTGCCGGTCATGGCGGCAGCCGAATCAAGCACTGCGCCAAACCTGATTTCATTGGAGCTGACGGCATATTGCAATCCCAGGCCAAGGCGCAGCTGCTTGCTCAGCAGCCGGCTCACCTGGTACTGGGCCATAAAAGCGGGACCGGCTTTTACAACCGACGGCTTTCTTTGCACAAAATTCAGGTTTACCTGGGGCGCCGCCATGTTGGTGGGACCAGGCGCTGCATAGCTTGCCTGGTATTCGGGCGTGGAAGACCTGAATTTATCAAAAAGACTGTTTTGCAGGGAGGAATAACCTGCTTTCAGATCGAATGCATATTCCCATTTCCGGTAACGGGCTTTTGTGAGCTGTTGAACCGCGGCCCGGGTACTCAATGCAGGTGCAGCAGGCCGGGCGATTTTTGCAGCCTTCACTTCAGCAGGTGCGGCGGGATTAAGATAAGCAGCCAGGTAAGGACTGGGCCCGGCCGGCAATTCTGTCTCGTTTTCATACAGATCGGCAACGGTATATGGCGTAGCGTTGGCTTTTTTTGCATAAAATTTATTGCGCTCTGCAATATGCTGAGTCGGTCCGCCGGTTTCAGGTGACTGTTGCTGTTTTCGGTTGTTGCTGTTTTCGGTTATTGCTGTTTTCAGCTGTTGCTGTTCCCGGTTGTTGCTGTTTTCGGCTGTTGCCTGCACGAATGCTGTTTCGCGGGGAGCCGGTTGCTTTTCTACAGCAGAGGGGCTTTTTTCGGTTGTTCGGATGTGGGCGGTACTGTTCGGGCTACGGGTATATTCAACTGGTTGGGGCTTTGTTCATACCCATCCCGATATTGCAGCTGCCATGCAGCGCCCAGCGATATGAGCAGCAACGACACGCCGGAAAACCACCATATAAGCGCGCGACGGCGCTTCTTTTCCTTCAGCCGGGCAGCAACCGCTTCCCATACTTCGGGAGAAGGCTCCAAAAGCAATAAACCTGCTTTCTCGCCTATGGTTTTATCAAACTCATGATCGGGCATAGCGAGTTATTTTTGACGGTTCGGATTCTTTTTGCAGCCAGGTGATGAGCAGGCTGCGGGCCCGGGCATATTGCGAACGGGAAGTCCCTTCATGAATTCCCAGCATCGCACTGATTTCAACATGCGAATAGCCCTCCACCGCATGCAGGTTAAAAATGGTTTGGTAGCCAGGCGGAAGCTGCCGTATCAGGTCAGCCAGTTGTTTTGCATCCAGGCTCACCACGGGGTTGTCGGGCGAAACAGGGTGTAAAAAACTGCTGTCCTCGGCAGTAAAGGAAAGATCGTACTGGTATTTACTGTTCTTCTTCAGGTAATTGATGGCCGTGGTAACCATGATCCGCCTGATCCAGGCGCCCAGGTCACCTTCTCCCCTGAACTGGGTCAGGTATTGGAACACCTTTACAAACCCTTCCTGGAGTACATCTTCCGCGTCCTGAACAGATTTGGTGTACCGGTAGCAAACCCCCAGCATCAGCGCTGCGTACTGCTCATAGAGCATCTGCTGCGCTGATGCCTTGCCTTTCAGGCAGTCGCGCACCAGTTGCTGTTCATTGATCATATAGCCGGCTTATTGACAATTCCCGCTGCCCGGCCGTTGCACCATGCCCCAACAAAAACTGCACCCTTATCGGGTGCAGTCCAAAATACATAACAATAATTGATTATTTAACAGGGACCGAGACCTCGGTTTTATCCCAGGCCAACACCATGTTCCCTCCCGAGAAGCTGATCGTAAACTGCTCTACGGGCGACGACAGGTTTTTTACCGGTACTTTTACTTCCAGTACATTCTTGTCTTTGTTTTTGTCGTAGTCGTAGGCGCCCCATTGCTTCAACTGGCTGTTCAGGATAATGGTCCAGTTGTCTTTTTCGGGATCGCAAACAAGGTGTAAGTGCCTGCCTTCACCGGCTTGCCACCCAGGCTGCCGTCGGCCGCAAAAGTAATTTCGGTGGCTTCATCGGCGCCGGCACGCCATACTTTTCCATAAGGCTCCAGACTGCCGAAGATATCCCTTCCCTTTTTATAAGGGCGGCCATAGGCTACCGACACGTTCCCGTCTTTCACGGTTTCATGCGGACTCTTGCGCTCCTGGGCGCAGGCGGGAATAATAGTGCTGAGGGCTACAAATGCCAGAACGAGGTATTTCATACGTGCTGTTTATGGTTGATTAAAAGATGAATTGGCTAATGTGCTTAATTGTTTCAGGTCATCCTGCATTACGGGGCCGAATTGCTTGTCATAAAGTATGCTGCCGAATTTTTCCCAGGGGTACCAGGACAAATGGAAATCCATATACCATTGCACCGTCAGGGTTCCCGGCTTTATTTCATAAATGGCGATCCCGTTTTCTAGCCGGTGGCCTTTCGATTCAAAACGGGCAAGCACCAGCGAATCGGAAGTTGCCGTGATCACCAGGTCGCCACCGGCCGCCGGCTTCGCAAGGCTGTTCCATTTCTCCCAACCGGCTTTGGTGGTTACCAGCGGCAGCAACGCCTGGCGCGACGCCCCGGTGTCAACCGCCCTTGAAATGCGCACCCGCGATGGGATAAGCAAACTGAATGCCAGCAATAACAGGAAAAAAGCGACGGCGCTGATCAGCGCCAGTTTGAGTATTTTCATAGTGCTATTCCCAACGGAAAATTTTAATGGCAGCGGCATAAATCACCACACCCCAGCCCAGTAAGCTGAAAATCTGTGGCCAGCAATCGGTCAGGTGGGCGCCTTCAAAAGCGATCTTTCGCATGGCGTCGTTGAAAAAAGTCAACGGCAGCAGCCGGCATATCGGCTGCAGCCAGGCGGGAAAGGCCGATATGGAAAAAAAAGTGCCGGCCAGCAGGAACTGCGGCATGGTTATCAGGTTGGCCAGCGGCGGAATGCTGCTGTCGTTTTTTGCCAGCCCGCTTACAATAAAGCCAAAGCCCATAAATACCAGTAACGCAATAAAGCTCAGCACCAGGATCTCTGCAAAAGTGAGCAGCCCGTGAACAAGGGTGAACTTAAACGCGTAATGACCCAGCGCTACAATAATGATGGCGGTGATCAGCTGGAAGATCACCCGGCTGATGCCCTCCCCCACCACTATGGATGTTTTGCTGACCGGTGTAGCAAACATTCTTTTGATGACCAGCTGTTGCCGCAGGTTGAAAAACAAAAAGGCGACCCCGAATACGCCCATGCTAAGCAGTGAAAACCCCAGCTGACCGGGCAGGATAAAATCAATGTTGCGGTATTCCCTTACCTCCTGTATATCGGTTTTGGTGGCGGCGATGGTCGGCTGGTTAACCAGCAGCGATTTATCGATCCGGTTTATCACATTTTCCAGCATGGGCAGAAAGATGGCGTATTTGTCGGCGCTGGCGGTGGTGGCGCGAAAATAAACCAGGTACCTGGCGTGAACGGCAGAGTCGGTATTCGGCCTGATATCCACTTCACCGGTAATCCTTCCTTTCACCAGGTCGGCTGCCAGCGTCGCACTGTCTTTTTCTGCCACGAACCGGATATTCGGCGCCGACCGGAGCCCCTGGTAAACAGCATTGGCGGTGTCGGCATTTTTATTCATGGCAATGGAGAAACCGGGTGCTCCGTTGTTGCCTATGAAACCGAACACAAGGATAAATATCAGCGGAAAAAAAATACTGAACAGAATGGCATTGGGACTCCTGAACATTGCCTGCAGGCTTGCCCGGGTAATGGCAAGCATGGCCCTGAACTGACTGTAAGGTTGCGACATGAAATTATTAATAAACTTGTAAGCGGAAAGGCATTTTCGCTTGCGCCTGACCGAAAGTACTGCGAACCTGTTCTAGTTCCCGGTACCAGGTAAATAATTCTTTGCCCAGCGCATGCTTCAGCCCGGCCGATTCTGCTTTCTTCTCATAAGCGCTTTTCCATTTTTCCATGAAGTTCAGGGGTTCCGGGTATTCACGAACCCGGTATGCATCAATTTTAGCCAGCTTCGCCGCCGCCGCCAGTGCGTCGTCGAGCGTGCCAATACGATCCACGAGGCCGATTTTGATGGCGCGGTTGCCGGTCCATACGCGCCCCTGCCCGATACTGTCCACATCGGCCACCTGCAGCCGGCGGCCATCGGCTACCCGCGTTAAAAAGGTATGGTAAATGCTGTCAACACTTTCCTGCATGAACTTTTTTTCCAGGTCGGTGAGTGGCTCGGCTATACTGGGACTGTTCGCAAAAGGACCTGTTTCCACGCCGTCGAAAGTAACGCCCAGCTTTTCATCAAGAAAGCCCTGCAAATTGGGAATGATCGAAAACACCCCGATAGAGCCGGTAATCGTGTTGGGCAGGGCAAAAATGCTGTCGGCATTGCAGGCCATATAATAACCGCCCGAAGCAGCCACATCGCCATAGCTCACCACCACCGGTTTGTCTTTTTTCGCCAGGGCGATTTCCCGCCACATATTCTCGCTGGCCATGGCGCTGCCGCCGCCGCTGTTAATGCGGATAACAATCGCCCGGGTGTCTTTGTCGAGCCGCGCCTTGCGGATAAACCGCCTGAAACGATCTCCTCCTATCTGTTCGTAACTGCCGGTGCCGTCTACAATATCACCGGCGGCATAAATCAGCGCAATGCGATCCTTGCCGCTTCCTTTATACGATACCGCCGACGCATATTTGGCCATCGACATAAACGAGATATTGTCTATGCTTTTGCCGCTGCTTTTGCTTCTGATCTCTTCCTTCACTTCGTCTTCATACCGCATACCGTCGCAAAGCCCTGCCTTCACCGCGTCTTCTGCCGAACGAATGGCGCCTGTACCGGCCAGCCGGCGAAGCCCAGCTGTATCCAGCGACCTGCTTTTTGCAATGGCATCGAGGAAATGCTGGTAGAGGTCTTCCAGCAGCACGCGCGACTGCAACCGGTTCGGATCGGTCATATGTTCTTCGCGGAAAGGCTCGGTGGCGCTTTTGAATTTGCCGGCATAAAATATCTGCGGCCGGATCTGCAGGCGATCGAGCGCTTTTTTGAAAAAAACATATTGCAAACCCATACC
>JASGFZ010000060.1:0-13251 GCA_047605345.1 Flavihumibacter sp.
CGGATCTGTTTCCTTTCTTATGCCGACGGATGGCCGCACCTCTATTCCATGGATCCTGCGGGTGGTGAGCCCGTTTTACTGACACCCGGTAAATTCATGGCCGAGCATATCCGTGTATCGCCTGACGGCAAATGGCTTTATTTCGCGGCCAATACGGGTCCCGATCCGCTCGACATTGACCGCAGGCATGTTTGCCGCGTGGCGGTCGACAAACCCGGTGTGGAAGTGCTGACCCCCGGCGACGGATTGGAATGGAGCCCGGTGCCGGTGGGCGGCGAGCTCGCCCTGATCAGCGCCACCGCCCAGCGGCCACCCCTGCCCGCGGTGATGCCATCCGCCGCAAAAAAATGGCGGCTGATAGGAGAGAAAATGATTCCCGCCAGTTTCCCGGGAACATCGCTGGTAACGCCGAAACAGGTTGTTTTCACCGCGCCCGACGGCATGGAAGTGCACGCACAGCTGTTTGAGCCCAAAGGCGGCGCAGCCCGGAAGCCAGCCGTTATTTATATACACGGCGGCCCCATGCGGCAGATGCTGCTCGGCTGGCATTATTCCGATTATTACGCCAATGGATATGCGACGAATCAATACCTGGCCAGCCAGGGGTTCGTGGTGCTGTCGGTGAACTACCGGCTGGGCATCGGCTATGGATATCGCTTTCATTTTCCGGCGGCCGCCGGTCCCCTCGGCGCGTCGGAATACCAGGATATCAAGGCCGCCGGACAATGGTTGCAGCAACAGCCTTTTGTTGACCCCGCGAAGATCGGGGTTTACGGCGGCTCTTATGGCGGCTACCTGACGGCCATGGCCCTGGCGAAAGATTCAAAACTTTTTGCTGCGGGCGTTGATATTCACGGCGTGCACGACTGGTCGGTATTGGGCGGATTACCTGAGCAGAACAGCGGCTATGAAAAAATTCCCGACCTCGACCAGGCCATTGAAACGGCGTTCCGGTCTTCGCCCGTGGCTTATGTAAAGAGCTGGACATCGCCGGTGCTGATCATCCATGCCGACGACGACCGCAACGTGCCTTTCAACCAAAGTACCGACCTGGTGAAAAGGCTGGAAGCATTGAAAGTGCCGTTGCAAACCAAGGTGATTGTGGGCGATACGCACCACTGGATGAAGTACAGCCACGCGCTGGAACTGGACCAGGCGGTCGCTGATTTTTTCATGCAAACCTTATCGGGTAAATAGTAAGTATCATTTTTCAGTCATGCGCAGCTACCTGTTTTTTTGGGGCCTTACGTTATTCCCTTTTCTCGCTACGGCGCAACAACGCGATATACTTCGCAGCCGCGGATTACAGACCGGCGTATTGAAGCCCGGAAAAGAAAATGCCATCACTGATGTGGAGGGTGTATTGGTGGGGCAGGTGACCCTGATCAAAGGCGACTCGGTGCGAACAGGTGTAACCGCTATCCTGCCGCACAGCGGGAATATATTTCAGCAGAAAGCTCCGGCGGCTGTATATGTGGGCAATGGGTTCGGTAAGCTGGCAGGCGCCACGCAGGTGATGGAACTGGGCAACCTCGAAACGCCGGTGGTGCTCACCAATACCCTGGGCGTGCCTGTTGCCATGAATGCCGTTATTCATCACACCCTGCGGCAGCCCGGCAATGAAAATGTGCAATCAGTCAACGCAGTGGTAGGCGAAACCAACGATGGCTGGCTGAATGATATCAGGGGGCAGCATGTAAAAGAAGAAGATGTGCTGAAGGCGATACAGACCGCTGCTTCGGGTCCGGTCGCTGAAGGATCGGTGGGCGCGGGTACCGGCACTAGCTGCTTTGGTTTCAAAGGCGGCATCGGCACCGCTTCGCGGAAGCTGCCGGCGTCGCTGGGTGGCTACACCGTAGGTGTGCTGGTTCAAACCAATTTTGGCGGGGTGTTGCAGATCGACGGCGTGCCGGTGGGAAAAGAATTAAAACAGTTTGATTACAGCAGTAAAATATTGCAGGATGTAGATGGATCGTGCATGATCGTGGTGGCTACCGATGCGCCGCTCGACAGCCGTAATCTCGGGCGACTGGCCAAACGTGCCTTCATGGGATTGGCGAGAACCGGTGGTATTGCATCCAATGGCAGCGGCGATTATGTGATAGCGTTTTCTACGGCAACGCAACTGCGCGTGAGCCACCAGTCGGAACCGTTGACAACACCACAGGTATTTGTAAGCAACGATGCGGTATCGCCTTTGTTCATGGCGGCTATTGAAGCCGCCGAAGAAGCGATCCTTAATTCTTTGTTCATGGCGAAAAGCGTCAAAGGGTTTAAAGGGCACGAGATGAATGCCATTCCGAAATCACAGGTGCTGGAATTGTTGCGGCGGTACAACCGGTTGCCGCCGGGTAAATAAAAAGATGGCTGCAGTTTGAGCTGCAACCATCTGTTATTTGGCGCCGGTGAACAGTTGTTTCAGCTGTTCAATCAGTTGCCCGTTACCGTTTACGCTGATGGTGTTGATCTTGTCGGCGATTTTCTCCACGTATTCCATTTCTTTCAGCTTCCATAGCATCGCATTGTCTTCCATCAGTTTGGCGGTGTTCAGCATGCTCCGGGTGCTCGCTGTTTCTTCCCGCCTGGCGATCACGTTGGCCTGTGCTTTTTTCTCGGCCACCAGCACCTGGTTCATGATCTCCTTTACGTCGCCCGGCAGAATGATGTCGCGGATGCCCACGGCCATCAGGGTTACCCCCAGCGTGCCGGTATCGATGCGGCCGGCAATGGTTTGCGCAGCCGCCTCTTTTTTATCGAGCAACTCATCCAGCGCATAAGCAGCCAGGTATTCCCGTAACGCCAGCTGGATGCTGATATACAATTGCCGTTCATAGTCCTTGTTTTCCAACAGGGCTTTCCTGATATCGGTCACTTTGTATTGCGCCCAGGCGTTCACCCGCAAAGCGGCTTTATCGCGGGTCAGGATTTCCTGTCCGTTGATCTCCAGTTGCAGTTGCCGGGTGTCTGCTTTACCCACGTTGATGCTGATGGCGTTTTTCCACCAGTAATAAACGCCGGGTGGCAGTTCCCTGCTGTATTGCCCGTCGATGAACAGCAAGGCTTTTTCCTGGTTCTCTACGGTATAGCTGCGAACATAGGGCGCCAGTTTGGCGCTGGTCAGTATGTTTCTTTCGATGGGCTCGGTGATCTCGATCTTTGTGAGATCGGCTTTCACGAACCGGTAGCTGGCGGGCCCTTTCCAGTAGGCGTACCGGCCGGGTGTCAATACCTGTTTGAACAAACCGTTTTCATACTGCAGGGCAATTTCCTTGTCATTTACTTCCACCACTTCCAGCAAGCCGGCCAATGCGGTATCGGCCAGCAGGATGTTCAGTTCCACGGGCGGCGTGAAGGGTTGTGTCATCTCGTAGATGTTCACGCTTTTGTTCCAGATCCAGTAAGTTCCTTCCCGGATCATGTAGCAGTAGGCGCCGTTCTTGAATACCAGTCCTACCTGCCAGGCATTCAGTTTTACCTGTTTCATATTTGTTGTTTTAAGTCTCTTTAAAAAACGAACCGGGTAACGGCCCTGGGCGGAATGCGGGAAGAAAAAGCGTTTCGTCGTATCGGCTGCTTTGCTGGCACCGGTATTTCGGTTGCTCATTACCGGTAGCTTGTACGGTGTATGTTCTTCCTGTTCCTGCACTGCAGGCTTTCGGGGCGCGAACAGGTTCCTGCCATGGTTACAGCAGGTTGCCGGTTCCCCCGGTTCGTATGTTGGCCAGCTTTGGTAAAGAAGTGCTGTTCTCCTTTTGTTTCGCTACATCCTGAGTGTAGTGCTCTCGTCCACTTGAGCTATCACGGTTTTCAAGCGTGACCGGGATTCGAACCCGGGTAAACATTGCTCCACCATTAAGCTATCCCTTTTCATCGGGAGGAGGAATCGAACCTCCAACACATGTTGGCGGATAGGTACTGCTTCGGCAATGGCATACGGTACATTACCATGCCCGCACCGGCGCGCTGCTGATACGCGTCCCTGGATTGACAATAACAGCCGGTATCCGTCTTGTCGCGAGACAAGCTTTTACTGGTTGGTTTGCAGGGATTCGAACCCCGGCATCCGGTGCCAAAAACCGGCGCTCTGCCACTGAGCTACAAACCATGGCACAAAAAAAAGCCCTGCAACACGGCAGGGCTCTATTTTGATTGTTGATTGTTGACTTTTTACTTTTCAAAGCGCGCCCCACTACAACAGCTCTTCCAGCTGCGTGTTATGATACTGTGTTGTTGATTAAAAAGGCGCATGTGATTTTCTTTTGCGAATGCAAAGCTGAAAAATATTTTTTGATAATTCAAACAAACAACAAAATATTTTTTACAACTTTGCCTTTCAACTATCAAAAATGCGCAAGCTTCAACTTCATATCAGCAACCAACTGAACAGCTTTCCGGCTGTTTGGAAAGGGGCGGGGCCTGCCTGCGTGTATTAAAGCAATAAACTGCATACAGCATATACCCCGCCTTCAGCGGGGTTTTTTATTGTCTGAATTTTTTAACGATGAACAAGATAGATACACAAAATATAATTGGCCTGGACCATTTGTTTGCCGATGGATACATTTCGGCTCGAATGCTGTTCCTGCACCGGTTTAAGGCATTGCCCAACCTGCGGTTTATAAACACCGTAGAAAAAGACAAGGCGGTTGCCGCTATCGAAAAACTGTTTGATAAAAACATAGAAAGGGTATTTCGGAGAAACTGGTATTGCCGTGAAAAGAAAACCTTTGAAAGCGATGTGGTCATCATCGTTATGAAAGAAGCGGTGGTAGTGGAATTGGAGCGCAACTACTGCAATATTTATTTCGATACAACACAGGAAGCGCTTGCCGATGCGCTGGCTGCAACGGTTGTATTGCACAAGCAGAAAGAACGGCGGCAGCCACGGGAGATCAATATCATCCTGAACAACGGGAGCGGTTTTTATCTACAGGCGATGCCCATCAAACCGGCGAAGCTGGATATAGGCCTGTATTATCCCGATGATTTCCAGGCGGTTGACGAGCGCATCCGGCAACGGTTGCGAAACAAGAACGACAAGGGGGTAGTGTTGTTGCACGGGCTTCCCGGTACCGGTAAAACAACTTACCTGCGCTACCTGGTCGCAAAGATCAAAAAGCGCGTGTTGTTCCTGTCGACCAATATGGCCGCCAACCTGCTGGACCCTTCTTTCATTGAGCTGCTGGTGGACTATCCCAACTCGGTGCTCGTGATTGAAGATGCGGAAAAGGTGATTGTAGATCGTCGCCACGACAATAACTCGGCCGTGTCGGCCTTGCTGAACATCGCCGATGGCCTGCTGGCTGATTTCCTGAACGTGCAACTGATCTGCACTTTCAACAGCGAGCTGACGCGCATCGATCCGGCTTTGCAACGCCAGGGCAGGCTGATCGCGCGTTATGATTTCGGGAAACTGGATGTCACCAAAGCCCAGCGGTTAAGCGATCACCTGAAACTGAACAGGAACGTGGTGCAGCCGATGACCCTGGCAGAGATCATGCATGCGGAAACCGCCGGCACCGAACAACAATACAAACCGGTGCTGGGCTTCAGGCGGCATGAAGTGTTGAACAATTAAATAAGGAAGTATGAAAAAGAGGAAGATAACAGCGAAGGTGCCGGTAAAAGATGAAACGCCGGCCGAAGCCAGCTATTCCCTCAACCAGCAGGGAATCAGCTTTGCGGTTTTCGGAAAGCGTTTTATCGAAGACGGTGCGATGCACCAGATGTACCAGGCGGCCAAATTACCGGTGAGCGTGGCGGCGGCCCTGATGCCCGATGCCCACAGCGGTTATGGATTACCGATAGGCGGCGTATTGGCCACCGACAATGCGGTGATTCCTTATGGCGTAGGCGTTGATATCGGTTGCCGGATGTGCCTGAGCATTTATCCCGAAAGCAGCCGCGTGCTGAAACAAAAAGAGCGTTTCTTCAGACGAACCCTCGAAGAGTCGACCCGCTTCGGCAGCAGCGCGCAGTTTCAACGCCCGGCCGATCACGCGGTGATGGATCACCCTTTGTTCTTTTCACTGCCGCTGTTAAGGAAGATGCACACCCGCGCCTGGAAACAATTGGGCAGCTCCGGTTCCGGAAATCATTTTGCCGAATTCGGTGAAGTAACGATCGATGCCGCAGACAGCGTATTGGGTGTGCCACCGGGCAATTACCTCGCGCTGCTCACACACAGCGGCTCGCGTGCGCTGGGTGCTTATATCGCCAATCACTATACCCGTATAGCGATCAGCAAAAGGCGGCTGCCGCAGGAAGTGAAACAACTGGCCTGGCTTTCGTTGCAGGAAGCGGAAGGCGTTGAATACTGGGCGGCCATGAACCTGGCCGGCGATTATGCTGCTGCCTGTCACCAGGTGATCCACGACAAGATCACCCGCGCCCTTGGTGTTCGCCCGCTGCGGCGGGTGGAGAACCACCACAATTTTGCGTGGAAAGAACAGGTGGATGGTGCGGAGCGGATCGTGCATCGCAAGGGCGCCACCCCGGCAGGCGAAAGCGTTCTCGGTGTTGTTCCCGGCTCCATGTGCACACCCGGTTATATCGTGAAAGGAAAAGGGATGGCCGCTTCGGTGCAGTCTGCTTCCCATGGCGCAGGCCGGCTGATGAGCCGGCGCCAGGCCAATGAAAGCATTACACAAAAGCAATTGCGGCAAACCCTGGAAGCCGCCGGCGTAAGCCTGATCGGCGGCGGCGTAGACGAGGCGCCGATGGCCTACAAAGACATCGATACCGTCATGAGCGCGCAAACCGACCTGGTGGATGTCGTGGGCCGCTTCCGGCCCCGCATCGTACGCATGGACTAAAATCCACCCGACGGGTGGTACCTGACGGGTAAAAACGTACATTCACGTATGAAGCAGTTTTTACCCGTCATTTTTGCTCTTTTTGTGCCCCCGTGGTTGCGCAGCAGCTGCCCCGCGTGGCTATTGCCGGGCTTGGTATAGAGTCCAGCACTTTTTCGCCTGCCCGCACCGAAGAACCGGCTTTTCATGCCCGCTACGGGGCCGAGATTTTCGACTACTATCCGTTTCTGAAACAAGCGGATGGTCCCCTGCGGCAACAGGCCCGCTGGCTGCCCGCCGTAATCGGAAAGTCGCTGCCCGGCGGCGCGGTTACCCGCCAGGCCTATGAATCCCTGCTGGGCAAGCTGCTCGATTCACTGAAGAAAAACGGCCCTTACGATGGTATCTGGTTCGATATACACGGCGCGATGAGCGTGGTGGGGCTCGATGACCCCGAAGGAGATATGATCACCCGCATTCGGAAGATCGTTGGACCGAAAGTGCTGATCTCCACTTCGATGGACCTTCACGGCAATGTATCCAAACGCCTCGCCGAAAATGCCGACCTGATCACCTGTTACCGCATGGCGCCGCATGAAGATGCGATGGAAACCAAAGAGCGTGCCGTTCGCCTGCTGCTGGAGCGCCTGGCTAACGGTAAGGGTAAACCGAAATTCAAAGCCTATATACCCATCCCGATTTTATTGCCGGGTGAAAAGACCAGCACGCATAGAACCGGGCCGCTCTTTGTACGCCGCGGTGGCGCCGGCTGCCAGCCAGGAAGGAATTATCGATGCGGCGATCTGGATCGGGTATGCCTGGGCCGACGAGCCGCGTAACCATGCAGTAGTAATGGTAACGGGCGATGACAAGCAAAAAGTAGAAGCGGCAGCCAAAGACCTTGCACAACGTTTCTGGGCAGCCCGCGATGAATTTCAATTTGTAGCGCCCACCGGTGATCTCAAATATTGTCTCGATAAAGCCATCGCCAGTGAAGTACATCCTTTCTTTATCAGCGATTCGGGCGATAACCCCACCGCTGGTGGTGCCGGCGACGTAACCTGGACCCTCCAGCAGATCCTGAAAAGAAAAGAGTTCGACGACCTGAATGGCCCCACCCTGATCTACGCCTCCATCCCCGGCCCCGACCTGGTGGAAAAGGCGTTGCAGACAGGCGTAGGCAATGAGGTGGAAGGTTTGGTGGGCGCGGCTGTGGATCACCGTTATGCGCCGCCGCTTACCCTCAAAGGCACCGTTACCGCGATAGAAAAAGGTGATCGCGACGCCGAAGTGGAAGTGGTGGTGAAAGTGGGAACCGTGTCGGTGATCGTCACCAAAAAACGCAAGCCCTATCACAGGGAAGCAGATTTTACCCGCCTGGGGCTGAACCCGCGCGGCGCCGATATCGTGGTGGTGAAGATCGGTTACCTTGAACCGGAGCTCTATGCCATGCGGGCCGACTGGCTGCTGGCGCTCACGCCCGGCGGCGTTGACCAGGACCTGCACCGCCTGCCCTATAAGCGCATCAACCGCCCGATGTACCCGCTTGATAAAAACATGAAAACACCCGACCTGTCGGTGCGCTGGATCCGCGCTGCCGACGCTCTGAAATGATCGCCATGGCAGCTACTTTAGGAGAGCGGATCATGCAGTTTCACCGGCAGTTGTCGTACCGCGGCCCCCTTCCTCCAGGCATCCGCATCATGAATCCTTTCCGGGAATCGCCCGCCGTGCTGCCGATACTGCAACAGTTTTGCGATCGCTATTACAACGATGACCGCCCCAGGCGGTTGTTGCTGGGTATCAACCCGGGAAGGCATGGCGGCGGCATCACCGGCATCCCCTTTACCGACACCAAACGCCTGCAGTCGGAGCTGGGCATTGCTTACACCGGCAAGGCCTCGCATGAACCTTCGGCAGAATTCATCTATGCCATGATCAATGCCTTTGGCGGCCCCGCTGCTTTTTATGGTGCGGTGTACATCAATTCACCCTGCCCGCTGGGCTTTGTATCCCAAACAGAGAAAGGCGGTGAGGTAAACTACAATTATTACGACAGCGCAGCACTTCAGCAAATGGTCAAACCGTTTATGGTGAAGAGCATCAGAAAGCTGATTGCACTGGGTATGAAAACAGATACGGTGTATTGCATGGGTGCCGGCAAAAATGAAAAGGCGCTCCAGGCGCTTAACCGGGAATATAAATTTTTCGACAGGCTGGTGGCGCTGGAACATCCGCGCTTTATCATGCAGTACAAACGAAAATTTGTATCAGAATATATTCAAAAATATATCGACGCACTGAGCGGCTGATCCGAACCCGTAGATTTGGAACATGATGCAGCCAACCAGACCGCACATTAAAATCCTCGACGGGCTCAGGGGTATTGCCGCCATAGCCGTGGTGGTTTTTCACTTCATGGAATTTGTTTTTCCCGATTATGCCGACAGCCCGGTATCGCACGGTTTTCTTGCCGTTGATTTTTTCTTCTGTTTGTCGGGTTTTGTGATAGGATACGCGTACGACAACCGCGTGAAAGAGATGGGCACCTGGGCCTTCTTCAAACGGCGCCTCATCCGCCTGCATCCATTGGTGGTGTTTGGCGGCATCCTGGGATTTGTCACCTATTTCTGCGACCCCTTTGGGCTGAATCCGTTTACTGAAACAAATAGCCAATTGTTTCTTTTATTCCTGGCTACTTTTCTGCTTATTCCTTTTCCGGTCATGGATAATCGCCTGTATAATCTTTTTGGCATGAACGCACCATCGTGGTCGTTGTTTTGGGAGTATGTGGCCAATATAGTTTATGCCTTGCTGTTGTGCAGAATATCGAAAAAGCTGCTTTGGGTATTGGTGGTGGTGAGTGCACGCTGGTTGATATACGCGGCTTCGGTTCCTTTTGGTTTGCTTAACGGTTGGGGTAAGGCAGGTTGTTGGGTGGGCATGCCGCGTGTGTCGTTCTCTTTTTTGATGGGTTTGCTGATCTACCGGTCGGGATGGAAAATCCCTAATAAGCTGGGCTTCCCAGGACTGGCTGTATTGTCGGCACTGTTATTCGTGGTGCCCTATACCGCCTTTGATTATATCTACGATCCGCTGCTGGCCATTATCTATTCCCCGCTGCTGATATGTTTGGGTATCGGCGCCACCCTGAAACCCGCTTTCGAAAAGATATGCCGCTTCTCGGGCGATATATCTTATCCGCTGTACATGACCCATTACTGGTACATCTGGTGGTTTGGCGACTACCTCAAAGCCTGTAACCCGTCGGTGGCTGAAATGGCCTGGATCACGGTGGCCGGCACCATCGGGCTGATCGCGTTCTCGTGGGCCGTGCTGAAGCTGGTGGATGAGCCTATTCGCCGCTGGCTGACCCGTCGCGACAAACTGCGCAGCAGCATTGCGCAATAGAAAACCGAAGCGTATATTTAGCAGGTAATATCTGCACACTATGTCGATCAATAAACTGGCGCTGATCCGCTACCGGACCATCGATGAATGTTTGCGCAACCGGTACCGAAAATGGACCCTCGACGACCTGGTAGAAAAAATTTCAGCCCGGCTGGAAGAATACGAAGGGATACAATCGGGCGTGAGTAAGCGAACCGTTCAGGCCGATATCCAGCTTATGCGCAGTGACAAGCTTGGCTACAATGCCCCCATTATTGTAAAGGAGCGCAAGTATTACTGGTATGAAGATGCTGGTTACAGCATCATGCGCTCGCCTATCAGCCAAACGGACCTCAACACCATGAAAGAAGCGGTAGGCCTGTTGCAGCAATTGAACGGGTTTGCGCATTTTGAAGAAATGACCGATATGATCGCGAGGCTGGAGAACGCCCTGAACAGCGGAAACAAAAAACAGCGGTCGTGCATACAGCTCGAGCATAATCGCCTGCTCAAAGGACTTGAATTCATATCTCCTTTGTACCAGGCTATATTGCACAAGAAAGCCGTGCAGATCGAATACAAATCGTTTAAGGCCAGAGAGCCGCGTACCGCCGTTTATTTTCCTTACCTGCTGAAAGAATACCGCAACCGCTGGTTCCTGGTAACGAAAGAGAGAATCGGCCGGACTGCTCACCCTGGCGCTCGACCGCATGATCTCCGTAACTGAGTTCCGCGCGAAAAATACCAGGAATACCAGGGTGTTGATTTTAACCGCTATTTCGACGACCTGATCGGTATTACCAAAACGGAAAAAGACCGTGCCTATAAAGTCATATTGAAAGTAGACGCGGCCAATGCACCGTATGTGCTCACCAAACCCCTGCATCATTCACAGGTAGTGATGCGTGAAGATGAAAAAGGCGTCATCATTCGCATCGATGTAGTACTGAACTATGAGCTGGAAAGAGAGATACTGGGTTTCGGCGAAAGTATGCAGGTATTGGCGCCACGCTCACTGGAAAAAAAGATCCGCCTGCGGCTGAAGAATGCATTTCTCCGTTACCAGCAGGCAGATCTCAAACATTAATCCTCGCGACTTCCGTCGTCGGCCATCCGCACCATCCGCGGGGTAAAAGTAGCGAGCGTATCTACCAGGTCGGTTTGTGCGGCCATTACTTTACGGATATCCTTATAGGCCATGGGTGCTTCATCGAGCCCTGCACCGATCAGCATCACTTCATGCGCTTTCAGCTCAGCCCGCAATTGTTCCCTACTGATTGATTTGGTGGCTTGTGTGCGGCTCATTTGCCGCCCCGCGCCGTGCGAGGCAGACTGGATCGCTTCTTCTGCACCCCTGCCGCGCACCAGGAAGCCGGGCGCCGTCATCGATCCCGGGATAATTCCCAATACGCCCTTGCCCGCCGGTGTGGCGCCTTTCCGGTGAACGATCACTTCTTCTCCCTTCCAGCGTTCTTTCCAGGCGAAGTTGTGGTGGTTTTCGACGGTGGCCAGGCGGGTTGCGCCAATGGCTTTAGTCATTTTTGCATGGATGATTTCGTGGCAGGCCGATGCATAATCGCCCGCCAGGTTCATCGCTGCCCAGTATCCGCGGCCGGCATCGGTATCCAGCGGCAGGTAAGCCAGGTTGGCGGCTTCCTGCGGCAGCTTGCACTGTTCTTTGGCCAGCCGGGTATAATGACCCGCAATGGTGGCGCCCAATCCCCTTGAGCCCGAGTGCGACAGCAGCGCCAGGTACCGGCCTTTGGCGATGCCTTCCAGCGCATTGTCTTCGGCAAATTCGATCACACCGAATTCAACAAAATGGTTACCGCCGCCCGACGAACCCAGTTGCGCCCAGGCTTTGTCTTTCAGCGCGGCAATGAACGGATCGGTGCTGAACAGCCCGTTTTGCAATACGGCATGGTCCCGCCGGTGCTTGGCCGGAAAGCCTGCGCCGGCGCCGAACTGTGTTTGGGCGATCAATTCACGTTTGTATTTCGACAGATTTTCGTTGAAATGCGTTTCGGGAATGTCGTAGACCGATAATGCCATCCGGCAGCCGATATCGACGCCTACACCATAGGGAATCACAGCATTTTGCGTAGCCAGCACACCGCCTATGGGCAGGCCGTATCCCTGGTGGGCGTCGGGCATCAGGGCCCCGCCCACGGTTACCGGTAACTGCATCGCAGTGTTCATTTGTTTCCGCGCACCCTCTTCAATGAAACCGGTACCATATATCGCATATTCGCCGGGCGAGGGCTTTAATGCAATCGTATCATCTGCGGGAGCGGCAGCGGCTTCCACCAGTTTCTGCGCAATTGGCGCCAACACCGGATCGTCGAGAAAGCTTTCGGGATAATCGTGCAGCTTTTTCAACAATGCCGGCGTCGGAGTGGCTTCCGTCTCCGGCGAATTTTTTCCCAATACATCCAATGCGAAACCGATAACCGGTCCCTCGGTGAAACCTGCTTCCAGCAGTTCTTTTCCGGTAATAACTGTTTTCATCTTTTTTCATTTAAGCACCCTGCATTAAAGCAGGGTGCCGTCATCCAATACACCGCCGGTCCTATTTTGTATCGACGGCAGAACAAAAATGCCCTCCTGCCCCTGTAACCGACCTGCGTAGTAAAAAGATTTTTTTTGACCATTGGTTATCAGCCGCTTGCATATTGCCTGACGAATACAACAAGATTCGAAACGACAAACTGCGCAGCTTGGTTGCGCGGTAGCGGGAAAAAGACCCGCCTGCCGGTATGCGAAGCTGGTTTAGATTGCAGGACAATCGACAATATGCCGGCAGATATACTCAGCGGGATCGCTGCCCAGGGGCATGGGTTCGCGGTGTTTCCCGAAGTCAGGATATACGATAAGCCCGATGGGAAAACCATCCAGCACCTGCTGTTTGGCGATTATATCACGCCGCCGAAAACACCCTCTGGCGGTTATAAGAAATGGACGCCGTCGCTCACCAGGAAATCAGGCAAGCAGACCTGGCTGCAGGTGCGCAGCCGGCAAACGGAAGGATGGATCAGGCTGGAAGAGATCCAACGGCAACGCACACTCG
>JASGFZ010000061.1:0-13176 GCA_047605345.1 Flavihumibacter sp.
CAGGGGCATGAAGCAGGGCAATTTTACGGTCGATAAATCCCGTTCGGCCCTCTACTTCCCCACTACAAAGAATTTTCCGCTCAATACCGAAATGGAGGCAAGCGTTACACTGGTCAATAATGAAGGCGGCGTAGGCGCTTATGTGGCAGGTGTTGCGGCGTCGCCGGATGCCATTACGCTGCGCATGCACCATTCGCTGGTGCAGCTGCCCGATAACGATTACAAGCCCCGGGTGCTGGATCCCCGCGCGGGTTATTTCGGCTCCTCGTATTTCGATTACAGCACACCGGTGTCGTCGCCCATTGAGAAATTCGTCATCAACCGCCATCGGCTGCAGAAGAAAGATCCAACCGCTGCTCTGAGCGAGCCGGTAAAGCCCATCGTTTATTACCTCGATAACGGAACACCCGAACCCATCCGCTCGGCGCTGCTGGACGGTGCGCGCTGGTGGAACCAGGCATTCACCGCCGCCGGTTATAAAGATGCTTTCAGGGTGGAAGTACTGCCCGATAGTGCAGACCCGATGGATATCCGCTACAACATGATCAACTGGGTGCATCGCAGCACCCGCGGCTGGAGTTTCGGCGCTTCGGTATCGGATCCCCGCACCGGCGAAATCATCAAAGGCAATGTAACCCTCGGCTCGCTGCGCGTACGCCAGGACTACCTTATTTCGCAGGGCCTGCTCTCCCCTTTTGCGAAAGACCTGCCTTCCAGCGATCCCATGCTGCAAATGGCGCTTGCCCGCCTGCGGCAGCTCGCTGCGCACGAAGTAGGGCATACCCTGGGCCTGGCCCACAACTATATCGCCAGCGCCTACGGCAATATCAGCGTGATGGATTACCCGCAGCCGCAGGTCAGCATCGGCGCCGACGGAAAGATCAGCCTTGCCAATGCGTACGACGACAAGATCGGCGAGTGGGACAAGCTGGCCATTACCTGGGGATACAACGACCTGCCGCCGGGCACCGATGAAGCTGCCTGGCTCGACAAAACCCTCCGTGACGGCATTGCAAAGAATTTGTTGTTCCTCAGCGACCGGGATGCGCGGCCGGCGGGCAGCGCCCATCCGCAAACGCATTTGTGGGACAATGGTAAAGATGTGGTAACCGAGCTGGGTGCCATGATGAAAACCAGGGCCCTGGCGCTGCAGCAGTTTGGAGAGAACAGTATTCGTCCGGGTACACCGATGGCATTCCTGGAAGATGCGCTGGTGCCGGTTTATTTCTACCATCGCTACCAGCTGGAAGCGGTAACCAAGGTTATCGGTGGTGTCAGCTACCGCTATTCGGTAAGGGGCGACAACCAGCCACTACCCGTTGCCGTTAGTAAGGCCGACCAGCTGCGTGCATTGGATGCCGTGATACAATGTATTGACCCGGCTTTCCTGGCATTGCCCGATAAAATAACGGCATTGATTCCGCCGCGCCCTGCTGCTTATGATTTTACACGCGAGCTCTTCAAAAAAAGAACGGGTCTGCCGTTCGACGCATTGAGCCCGGCGGAAGCAGCGGCCGACTTTCCATTCTCTTTCCTTTTTCACCCCGAGCGGCTCAGTCGCCTCGAAGAGCAGGCCGCTACCGGCGGCTTGTCGTCGGCCGAAATGGCTGATAAACTGATCAACGCCACTTTCCGGGCAAAACGTAAAACCGGCATGGAAGGCCTGGTGCAGTTGCAAACAGAGCAGGTGTTGCTGACCTACCTGCTGCATTGGTCGGTCGACGAAAAATGCAATACAGCGGCGCGCGCCGCCGGCGTTCTTACGCTGAAAAAGCTGAAGTCGTGGGTGGAAGCGCAGCAGAAAGTGACGCAAGACCAGCGGCTGCTGGCGCATTACGCACTGGTGCTCGATCGCATGGCGGCGCCTGATAAAGCCATGCCCACCCAGCATGCAGAAATGCCGCCGGGAGCGCCCATTGGTTGCGATATGGACTGATGTTTAGGCAGGAGGTGCCACCTTCTGTTTGTTCCTGCTGTAACGGTTGCCCTTGCGTAACCGGGCATGCGTATGCGCGGCGGCGCACAGGTTGTTTCCCGGGAACCTATATTCGCTGATTTTTGTAACCTTTACAGAACGAATATTGCAATGCATGACGAATTTTATTCCCATATTTCCGTTGGGTATTGTGGTTTATCCCGGCGAAGACCTTAACCTCCATATTTTCGAGCCGCGTTACAAGCAACTGATCCGTGAATGCACCGAAACAAAAAAGCCCTTCGGTATTCCCACCGTTATCAACCAGCAACTGGGCGAGCTGGGCACCCTGGTGAGCATAACCGAAATCACGAAAGAGTATGATAACGGGGAGATGGATATCAGGACCAGGGGCGGCGATGTGTTTCGCATACTCGAAACCATTAAGGAAATACCCGGTAAATTGTACAGCGGCGCTATTGTAACCTATCCCGATAATAACCGGGGCATGGGTATCAGGGAGCTGATGAACTGGGTGGTTGGCGGCATCCGCGAAATGCACCGGCTGCTGGATGTGCGCAAAGAGTTTGCGCAGAAAGACGAGCTGTTGTTAAGCTACGATGTAGCGCATCACGCAGGTTTGAACCTTGAAGAAGAATATGAGTTGCTCGGGCTGTTATGGGAAGAGCAAAGACAGGAATACCTGAAACGGCACCTTACGAAAGTGCTTACTGTATTGAAATCGGTCGAAGAGCTGAAAACGAAAGTGAAACAGAACGGCCATTTCAAAAACCTTTCATCTCTTGACCTGGATATCTGATTATGAATAGCACTCTTTGCCTGGACTTCGGTAACACACGACAGAAACTTGCATTTTTCAGCGATGGTGAGCTGGTAGAGCAGGGTGTATTGCACGATGATGTACATGCATTGGAAGCGTTGATCGATCGCCTGCAGCCGCGATACAGCATACTTTCTTCGGTTGTCAATCATCCGCCTGCGGTGGAAGCATTATTGGCGGCACGCACCCGGTTTCATCTGCTGAGCAATACGTCGAAATTACCGTTTACTACGCCGGTGGGCAAACCTTCTACCATCGGGGCCGACCGGCTGGCAATCTGCGCGGCGGCGGTAAATCTTTTTCCCGGTAAGAATAACCTCGCCATTGCGCTGGGCACCTGCATCACGTATAATTTTATCAATTACCGGAACGAATTTCTGGGTGGCGGCATTTCACCGGGTATGGATATGCGGTTCAAAAGCCTGCGCGATTATACGGCAAAGCTTCCGCTGGTGGAAGAAGACTGGAATTTTCCGCTCGTTGGCTATGATACCGAAACCAATATTACCAGCGGGGTTATACTGGGCATGGCAAAAGAGATCGACGGCTTTGTCGATGCCTATGCAGAACGGTACGATAACTTTAACGTGCTGTTAACCGGGGGTAATTCCGGCTATTTTGTGCCCCATTTGAAAAACAGGATATTTGCCGATCAGGACCTGATTTTCAAGGGACTGTATGCAATCAGTAAACACAATCAAACCGCCTGACCATCGTGCGTCGCTGCTTTCATGACTAACCTGTATCGTTATACGCTTTTTGCCTTCCTGCTGTTCTCATCCTGCGAAAACAGCCTTGAAGACATTAAAAAGCTTACGGAAAAGCGCGATGCGGTAGAACAGGCGCTGCAGGTGGAGAGCTATCTCAGCCAGGGCGGTATTGTGAAAGCCCGGCTCACCGCCCCGGTGATGGACCGCTACGTGGTGGATACGCCGTATATAGAATTTCCAAAATCGTTACACGTCGATTTTTTTAACGACAGCACCAAAGTGGAGAGCGAGCTGTCGGCCAAATATGGCCGCTACCGGGAAAACGAAGGCAAAGTATTATTGCGCGACAGTGTGGTGGTATTCAACCTGCGCCATGATACCATGCGTACAAGCGAATTATGGTGGGATCAGGATAAGCAGCTATTTTACACCGATAAGCCGGTTGATATCCACCAGCCCGATAAGATCGTTCATGCAGCGGGCGGGCTGGAAGCCGACCAGTCGTTTAACTGGTATGTGCTGAAAGAAAATATAGGCTCGCTGGCGGTGCCGAAAGGTGGTTTCAATGTGCTGCCGCCCGATTCTACCAAAAGGGATTCCTTGCGTATCGCCCGCGATTCAGCCGCCCGCCGTGGTGGTGAGCCGTTGCCGCCTCCGGCCGCTTCGCCTGCACCACCTGCGGGGAAGCCGGATGGTAAATACAAATCCGACACCATGCGTCGCCGGGGCTTCCTGCCGCCGACTGTTCTTCCGCGGCAGCTAAAACCCGATAAGCCCAAACAATCCTGAGCCGACCGGCGTTTAGCGCGGCACCAGCTGAATGTGGTATTCCTGGATCAGCGCAGGGTTTTGGGGAGTCAGGGTGAAATAGACCCATATATTGGCCTTCTCGCCCTGGAGGGTAAAGCCGCCCCGCAGGTTGTTTTCCGCCTCAACAGCCGATACCGACTGTATTTTACCGGCTTTAGCAAAAATGCCGGTCGCTTCTTTGCGAAGGCTGTCGGGGAAATAATCGAGGAAGAAATTATCGGCAAAAATGCCGGTTGCGGGCGCATTTTTCCAGTCGGGCAGCAGGGCTGCAAGCTGTTGTTTCCGTTGCTCCAGGATGGGTGACGCCGGCAGGGTACGCGCTTTCAACCCGCTTTCGCTGATCACCCTGTCAAGGGCGGTAATGTTGATGGCGCCCGCCGGTGCATAGGTCAGGTTCGCAAAGCAGATGATGCCGATACCGAACTCGGGCAGAAAGCGCCAGTTGGAGCCAAAGCCCGGCAGGCCGCCGCTATGGCCCAGTGCAACACGCTGGTCGCAGTCTTTTTCCCAGCGCAGTCCGTAGGCATAAGCGCTTACCGAAGGGCAGGGCCGGTCGCCGTATTTGAAAGCGGTATTGAGGGCGTTAAAATTCCAGGGAAAATGCATTTCGCGCACCGAGCTGCGTTTCACCACGCCGTTATCGTCGCCCGGGCGGGATGGGTAGGCATTTTCATGAAAAGCCACATAGCGTGCAAAATCTTCCAGGGTGGTGATCAGTCCGCCCATGGCGCCGTAGGCGCCGTCGTGCAGCATTGGCTGTTTTACCCATTGGTTGTTGATCCACCGGTAACCCTGTGCGAGCTGGTTGACCGGCACGTCATTGTATTCCCAATAGGTGTTGCGCATGCCGAGTGGCCGGAGTATCTCCGCGTAATATAGGTTGGTAGGATTCGCCGCTAACCTTTTTGATGATATACCCGAGCATGGCAAACCCGAGGTTGGAGTATTCATAGCCCGTGCCGGGGTTGGTGGAGAAAGAAATACCGCGGCCGATCAGCGCTATCAGGGAGTCGTCGGGCACGGCCAGTTGCCGGTCGCCCCAGGGATTGTCTTCCGGGAAACCCGCTGCATGGGTCAGCAGGTGCCGTATGGTTACCGGTGCTGCATCGGTTTGCAGGTAGGGTTGGCGGGTCATTTCGGGTATATAAAGGCTTACGGGGTCGTCGAGCCTGAGTTTGCCGGCATCGCGCAGTTTCAGGATGGCCATGGCGGTAAAGCTCTTTGACATGGAAGCAATGCGAAAATCGGATGAGGCGTCGGCAGGCAGCTTTTTCTCCAGGTTGGCATACCCGTATTTCCCGCTGTGGATCAGCTTGCCGTCGAGCACAATACCCCAGACCATCCCGGGAAAATGCCGGCCGGCTGCATAGTCGGTCATCATGTTGTCAAGTGCCGGCATTGCTTTCAAAACAGCGGTTTCGCGCGGTGTTTGGCCCTTTAATACATTGAATACCAATAATAAAAGAGCCGGCAGCAGAAGTTTGGAACGGTGGTTCATACCCGAAAGTAATCGATCCAGACCTGTTTTAGGAAGGGAGTTTTTGTAAAATGATAGTTAAACAGACGTTTGATTTAAACGATTGTTTAGTTTTGGGCTTTAATTGAATGGTGGTTATGAGTGCAAAACCTGATAAGAAAGAGATTATTCTTGACGCTGCCGAACAGCTCTTCGCCCTGAAAGGGTACGAAGGTTCATCGGTGCGGGAGATCTGCCAGCTGGCCAGCGTAAACCTGGCCATGGTGAACTATTATTTCGGCAACAAAGAGGGATTGTTTGAAAAGCTGATTGACCGCAAGGTTTCTTTCCTGCGCGACAAATTGCAGCAACTGCTGGACAACCCCGATATGAGTTATATCGAAAAGGTGGATGCATTTGCCGACGGGTACACCGACCGGTTGTTCGAGCGCCGCGGCCTAAGCCTTACCATCATGCGTGAAATGAGCATGCAGCAGCGCTGCCATTTTCATGAAACCATGGGTGAAATATTCCTGGGCAATGTCAGCATCATGCGCCAGATTATCAATAAAGGCATAGAGGCCGGCCAGTTCCGGCCGGTGGATGTAGAGCTCACCATCGCCACCCTGATGGGCACCATTCTCCAGGTGCTCGTCAATGAGAGCATGGTCAGAAAATTATCTGCCATGGATGAACACGTCAATCCTTATGATGATGAAAGTTTCCGCAACCGCGTGAAAAGTCATATCCGTCAGCTGCTGCGCAGCTATCTCGTTAAAGTATAACCAATCTACACATACAATCTACAAAAGCCAACAATGGAACCAACTGAAAAAAAGAAATCACCCCTGCGGGTTATCATCTTAAGCGTTGTTTTGCTGGTAGCTGCTTTTTTCGCCTACCGCAAAATAAGCTTTGCCATCAGCCATGAATCGACCGATAATGCACAGGTCGAAACCCAGCTGGTGCCTGTGCTGCCGCGCGTATCGGGTTATGTAAAATCAATCGTTGTCAACGACTATGATTCGGTAAAAGCCAACCAGCTGGTCGTAGAGCTCGATGATGCCGAGCTGCAATCACAGCTGCTGCAAATGGAGGCCGATTACAACGCCGCTGTTGCCGATCTCGAAAACGCCAAAGCTTCGCTGAACAACGCGAACATCTCCACCCGCACCAACCGTGGTAATATAGAGATCAGCCAGGTACGGCTGGACAAAGCGCTGAAAGACTATAACCGCGATAAGAATCTCTTTGCCGAAAACGCCATCACGGCCCGGCAACTGGAAGACAGCAAATTCAATTACGAAACGGCAGAGAAGACCATCGCCAATAACAGGAACGACCTTGCCACGGCAGAAAGCCGCATCAGCGTGTTGCAGGCGGCCGTTAAAAAAGCAGAAGCGGGCATTGCTGTTCGCAAAGCGCAGATCGAGCAACAGAAGCTGAAGCTTTCTTATACCAAAGTTTATGCACCGCAGGCGGGAAAGATCGGCCGCAAGAACGTTTCGCTGGGTCAGTATGTGCAGGCAGGCTCGCCGCTCTTCACCATCGTGAACGACACCACGTACTGGATCGTTGCCAATTTCAAGGAAAGCCAGATCCGGAAACTGCACCCCGGCCAGGAAGTAGAGATCAGTCTCGACGCCTACGAAAACGTTCCGCTCAAAGGCACTATTGAAAGCCTCAGCGAAGCCACCGGTGCGCGTTTCGCCCTGCTTCCACCCGATAACGCCAGCGGCAACTTCGTAAAAGTTACCCAGCGCGTGCCGGTAAAGATCGCGATCAATGACGCTGCCAAATACAAGTCGATTCTCCGCGCCGGACTCAGTGCCGAGGTGGTTGTACCCGTAAAATAAGTTCCATGTCAGGTCCCAAAGGATTTGCCAAATTCATCATCGTACTCACTACGGTAACGGCGGCGGTCATGGAACTGATCGACACGTCTATCGTAAACGTGGGACTGAATGAAATGGCGGGGAGCCTCGGTGTCAATATCGAAGATGTGAGCTGGGTGATCACGGCTTATGCCATCGCCAACGTGATCATCATCCCGATGACGGGCTTCCTGGCCGATTATTTCGGCCGAAAAAATTATTATATCGTGTCGATGATCATCTTCACGATCGCCTCCTATCTCTGCGCAGAGTCGACCGGGCTGGTGGAGATCATCGTTTGGCGTTTTGTACAGGGCATTGGTGGCGGCGCGCTGCTGTCTACCTCACAGGCCATACTGTTCGACGCTTTCGAGCCGAAAGAAAGACCCATGGCTGCAGGTATGTTCGGCATGGGATTGGTGCTGGGCCCTACCCTGGGCCCTACACTCGGCGGTTACCTCATCGATCACTATTCGTGGCCGATGATCTTCACGGTTAATATTCCGGTGGGTATCGTTGCTACCATCCTGGCCTATTTTTATGTGGAGAAAAAAGAAGACGAGGGCAGGAATAAAGCCAATATACGGATCGATTATATCGGCATCGCACTGCTGATGGCGGGTATCGGCTGTTTGCAGTTTGTACTTGAACGCGGTGAATCGGAAGACTGGTTTGCCAGCAATGCCATTCGCATTTGCACGGTTATTGCGATTATCGGTGTAGTTGGTTTTATCTGGTATGAGCTCAGTATTAAAGACCCCGTGGTAAACCTGCGGGTGATGGGCCACCGGAGTTATGCCTTCACCACCATCTTCACCTTTGTTGCCGGCTTGGGTCTGTTTACCTCTGTATTCGTGTACCCGGTGCTGGCACAGCGGGTGCTGGGTTATACGCCGCTGGAAACCGGCCTGAGCCTGCTGCCGCCTACGCTGGTGGGGGTATTCATGATGCCGGTTATCGGCCGGATGATGAGCAAAGGCGTATCACCTATTCCCTTTTTGGTCGTCGGCTTTATCCTGTTTGCCATATATAGCTGGATGAGTGCGGCCATGCCGCCCGATGCGGGCAAGTGGGATTTCTTCCCTGCGCTGATGTTACGGGCGATGGGTATTTCCATGGCGCAGCTGCCGCTGATCAACCAGGCTGTTGCGGGGCTGAAACCCAATGAATATGCCGCGGGCATTTCGCTCAACAATATGATCAGGCAAATTGGCGGTGCATTCGGTATCGCGATGGCGAATAACTATATCGCACACCGTTATGCGCAACACCGTATTGATATGGTGTCGAACGCTTACGACGGGTCGCCCGCCTATGTGGAAAGGCTCACTTCGATCAGCCAGGGGATTGCAGCACGCACCGGCGATGCCGCCGGCGCCACTGCTAAAGCACAGAAGCTGATCGATATGACCATTGACAAACAATCCTATTACCTGGCTTACCTCGATACCTTTCACCTGGTCGGCATTTTCTTTATCGCCGTATTGCCGCTCGTATTCTTCCTGAGAACAAAAAAGAAGGATCCGGCCGATGAAAAAGCCATCAAAGAAGCCCTGGAGGCAGCCCACTAACGTACAACATCAACCGAAATAATATGAAGCCGATTATATATAGTTTATTGTTGCTGGCAGCGCTGAAAACAACAGCGCAGGACAGCCTGGTGCTGAAAGACGGCCAGCTGAAAAAGCTGATCGCCCAGTCGGTCGCCAATTATCCCAAAATCACGGAACTGGAAATACAGCTCAAGTCGAACGATGTGCAGGACGAGCTGATCAAAACCAATTACAAACCGGTTATCAGCGGCGACGGATCGGTGTCGCTGATGGCGCCTGTGCCCAGCTTTAATTTCAACGGGCAGAAATTGCAGTTTGCCCCTTATGACAACTACAATTTTTCCGTGAGCCTGCGGCAGGTGATCGCCGATTTCGGTAAAACCCGCAGCCAGCTGATGTTGAGCCAGGCCAATAAGCAACTGCAAAGCAGCGCCATCGACCTGAGCCGTAATGCGGTGGCCTATCAAACGGCACAGGCTTATTATTCGATCCTTTTCGGCAACAAAGCCATACAGGTGCAGCAGGACCAGATCAGGGTGTTGCAGGAAAACGAAAAGCTGATCCAGGCAAAACTGAAAAACGGCGATGCGCTGGAATACGACCTGCTTACCACCCAGGTGCGCATAGCCAATGCGCAGAATACATTGAAAGACCTCAGTTCGCAACAGGAGCAGCAGTATATCGTATTGAAACTGCTCACGGGCAGCGACCAGCATGGTCAGGTGCAACCCACCGAGAACAATGATTTCGACCTGATTCAACATGCAGATAATGTGTTGGCCAAAAGCCTGGAAGCGGAACAGATCAACCAGCAGCTCAACCTGCTGCAGCTGGAAAACGCTTCCATCAAATACAATTACAAACCGAGCGTTTTCGGGTCGCTGAGTGGCGGCATCAAGAACGGTTACCAGCCGGTGATCACCCAATGGCGTCCCAATGCAATGGCCAGTGTTGGCCTGAGCGTACCCATTTACAGTGGCGGTCGGCAGAAACTGCAGGCGAAGCTGAACCAGGTTAGCATCGATGCGGCAAAACAGTCATTGACCACCCTTGAAAAAACGATCACCCAAGAGCTGGAACGTGTGAACGAACATTTCCATACCCTTGAAGCAAAATCAGGCAACCAGGATATCCTGGTAACCCAGGCCGAACGGGCCTATCAGCTGGCTCAGGTGCGTTTCAAAGAGGGGCTCATTACCAGCGTGGAGCTGATCACCACGCAAAATGCGGTGGAAACAGCCAAGCTGCAGCAGCTGCAGCTGAAATATGAGATGCAGCTCGATCGCATGGAAACCCATAAAATTGCCGGGCATAAAATTTGGTGATACAGTTATATGCCGTTTCAATCAATATATCCTTATACCGGCGAAACATTCGCTGAATACGAAGCCATGGATGCCGCTGCTGTTGAAGCAGCGGTGACCCGCTCGCAGTCGGTATTCAACGACTGGTCGATGCGCTCGTTCAGCGAGCGGGCTGTGGTGCTGCAGCAGGCCGCTGCGGTATTGCAGCAGAAAAAAGAGGAACTGGGCCGCCTCATCACCCGCGAAATGGGTAAAACCATCACCGAAAGCATTGCGGAAGTGGAAAAATGCGCCTGGGTTTGCGAATACTACGCGCAGGAAGCCGAGGGGTTTTTGAAAGACGAACTGGTTCAAACAGATTATTCGCATAGTCTTATCCGTTACCAACCGATCGGCGCGGTGTTGGCGATCATGCCCTGGAACTTTCCTTTCTGGCAGGTATTTCGCTTTGCGGCGCCCACGCTGATGGCGGGAAATGCGGCTTTGCTGAAGCATGCGTCGAATGTGAGCGGCTGCGCACTGGCCATTCAAACGGTATTTGAAGAAGCAGGTGCGCCGGCAGGACTTTTCCAGACCCTGCTGGTGAAGAGCGACCAGGTTGAATCCATTCTCCGGTACGATGCCGTGCAGGCGGTAAGCCTTACCGGCAGCGAGCAGGCGGGCGTGTCGGTGGCGGCGATTGCGGGGGCACAAATCAAGAAATCGGTATTGGAGCTGGGAGGGTCAGATGCTTTTGTGGTGCTGGCCGATGCCGATTTGGCCCTTGCGGCGAAAACGGCGGTGCAGGCGCGGCTGCAGAACGCGGGACAATCCTGCATTGCTGCAAAGAGATTTATCGTGGTGCAGGAGCTGTACGATGCGTTTATCGCAGCGTCGTTGCAGCATATCGGCGCCGTCAGGCAGGGCGATCCGTTGGCGGCCGGTACCAATATGGGGCCGCTGGCCCGTCCCGACCTGGCCGATACCCTGCGGGCGCAGCTGGACAGTTCGCTGGCGGCGGGTGCACGGTTATTGCATGGCGGTGATTTTGAGGGTTGTAATGCAGCGCCGATCCTGTTGGGGCAGGTAGCGCCGGGCATGGCGGCGTTCGATGAGGAAACGTTTGGTCCGCTGATGGCGGTTACCAGGGCAGAAGACGAAGCACATGCCCTGCAGTTGGCCAATCATTCCCGTTTCGGCCTGGGCGGCAGCGTATGGTCGCGCGATACCGACCGCGCTTTCCGGTTTGCCAGCGAAATGTCGACAGGCGCCGTGTTTATCAACAGTATGGTAAAGTCGGACCCCCGCCTGCCATTCGGCGGTATCAAAAAATCCGGTTATGGGCGGGAGTTGTCTGCGGCCGGTATCCGGGAATTCGTCAATATGAAAACATGGTTACAATAGCCATAAAAAAGGGCACCTTTCGGTGCCCCAATTTTTTGTACGGTTCAGACAACACAAACGGTCATTCAATAGGTACAAATTTCAGTCTTCAAGAGGATACGGATTGGTTCAGATTTGCGTTCTCTTTGGATTTGGATTTTATTCAGCCAGTGAACGGTTTTTCTGGATTTGGATCGTGGTTTCCCGGATTTGGATTACTGGTTTTTTGGATTTGGACCTGGATTCGGATTTTCTGGATCTGGATTTGGATTTGGTTTGTTGCTTTCGTCAATACAAAAGTATAAAACCCCCGAGCCGTTACAAGAGCACAATTGCTGAATCTGGCGGCTTCATGAAATACCCCTGTTTTGGTAGTAATACGGTGATGGCAATTGAAAGAATGCCACTAACTTTCAGAAAACATACATCGCTATGCCATTTGCCAACAAACGGATTTTAATCACCGGCGGCAGCCGCGGTATCGGAAAAGCCATCGCCCTGAAACTGGGGGCCGCGGGCGCTAAAATCGCCATCGCTGCCAAAACTGTGGAACCCCATCCCCGCCTGGAAGGCACCATTCACACGGCTGCTGCAGAAATCCGCAATGCAGGTGCGCCCGACGTACTTCCGCTACAGGTAGATATACGATATGAAGACAGTATAGATGCTGCGGTTCGTACTATGGTGGAGCATTTCGGGGGTATTGATATCCTCGTAAATAACGCAAGCGCCATCAGCCTTACTCCTACGGAAGAAACCGAACCCAAGCGCTGGGACCTTATGCACGATATCAATGTGCGGGGCACTTTCTTCGTTTCGAGGGCCTGTATTCCCCACCTGAAAACCGGCGTTAACCCGCATATTCTCAATCTTTCCCCCCCGCTGAACCTGGATCCGCGCTGGTTTGCGCCGCACCTGGCTTATACCATGAGCAAATACGGTATGAGTATGGTGGCGCTGGGACTGGCCGAAGAGCTTAAGCCGTTCTCTATCGCTGCCAACGGTTTGTGGCCGCGCACTACGATTGCCACCGCCGCCGTGAACAATTTGCTGGGTGGCGATTTCCTGATGCAGCGCAGCCGTACGGCAGCTATTGTTGCCGATGCCGCCTATGAAATATTGAAACGGCCTTCAGCGACCTGCACAGGAAACTTCTTTATCGACGAAGAAGTGCTGGCGGCAGCCGGCGTAACCGATTTCAGCGGGTATGCGGTTAACCCTGCACAAAACCTGATGACAGATTTGTTCCTGTAAGCCGATCAGGCTTCCGGGCGCATTTGCGGAAACAGGAGTACGTCCTGGATAGAAGGCTGGTTGGTCATCATCATGCACAGGCGGTCGATGCCGATAC
>JASGFZ010000062.1:0-13086 GCA_047605345.1 Flavihumibacter sp.
TGGCAGGGCACACCGGCAGCTACCACGGGCAGGGGTTCGGCGCCGATGTCTTCACAAAACTGGAAATATTCAAAATAGCCCAGCCCCATCGACTGGTGATAACCCCAGATGTTTCGCTGGGGAACTCTCTCTTCCAGCAAACCAATGGTGTTTTTCCAGCGGTAGATATTCTGCAGGCCGTCGCCGTGTGCCAGGCAGCCGCCGGGAAAGCGGATGAATCGCGGACGAATGGCGGCGACGGTTTCGGCCAGGTCTTTTCTTAACCCGTTGCGGCGGTTCCGGAAGGTTTTTTCGGGAAACAACGATACCATGTCGAGATGGAGGGTACCCGGCAGGGCCGGTATGATCTCCAGCTGCGCGCCGCTGCCGGTAGCCATGGCCGTTAGCCGGATCTCCTGCTTTTGCCAGCCCCCGGGGCGGGTGATGAGGTTGCCCGCTGCCAGTATTTTTCCCGTGCGATCGGTCAGCCTGATTTTCAGAGTTTGTGCTTTTCCGTTAGAGCGCTGCGCCAGTGAAAAAAGATAGGTGCCGCCCTTGCTCACCGAAATGCCGTCCACCCGGTATTCACCAGGCCACCGCCGGCTTCGCGGGTGGTAAGTACCGCGTAGTGTTTGTTGTTGGGGTGCAGGGGCTGCAGTGAATCGATGCCGAGCCGGGTGCCGGCGCCGGTGGTTTTCCACGAATGAAGCGCGTTCCAGCTGCTGTCGCGGTATTCGCGGTCGGCAGGGTGGTATTCGAAATCACGGTTCTGCAGCATTTCGGCGTAGAGCCCGCCGTCGGCGGCATAGTTGATGTCTTCGAAAAAGATACCGATCAGCTTGTCGGATATCTGCCTGGGCGCTTCGCTGCTTCGGGTGATGGTGGCCGTTAGCGGGGTTGTTTTGCCGGCCAGTGCGCTGTCGTTGAAGCTGTTCTCCTCGCGCGCCAGCTTTTCGGCCCACAGGCGCGCATGGGTTTCCAGCTTCTCTATAACGGAAACGGGTACCCGTATTACCTGGCCTTCTATGGATATTCCTTCCAGGTTGATCCTGCTGCGCACGGCGGAAAAATATTTTTCGTCGGCGGTGGCGGCCGGTGAAAATGTTTTTCCATCGCGGGTAGTGGTCTGGTAATGGTTTCCCTTTTTGTTTTTGAACGCGATATCGTATTGGCCTGTCGCTTCGTTATAGCGTATGCCGGGCTCGAGGCAGGTGCCCGTTTGATCGAAAAAGGGATACTGCTGCCGACCCCAGGTAATGAGGTCGGCGCTTTCCACATAGGCGAACAGGGGCTCGCGGTCGTTGAGCTGCCATACACAATGCCACCTGTTATCGGGCCCCCGGAACAGCGAAGGTGCATACATTCTTTTTTCCAGCCCCCAGCGGCCGTAGTCGGAACGAACATAGCTGAAGCCGTTGCCGATAGAAGACCAATGGTCGCCGTCGTTGCTGCGGGCGAAATGCAGCCCGCTCTGGTAGTCGCTCGCCGGTGAAGAATAGGCGAACAGGAATGCCGAATCTTTTTGGGCGTATGCAGGGGCGGCAGCGCCCAGCAGCAGGAAAAACAACCAGTGTTTCATCAATACCCGGGGTTTTGTACAAGCTTATTATTGGTGCGCATGGCCGATGCAGGTATGGGAAACAGTGCGCGGTAATCGCCGTTCGGTGAGTGCGACAGCCATGATTTGCGGGTGAATGCATGGAAGCGGATCATGTCCTGCCGGCGACGGGCTTCCTGTGCAAATTCCCAGCCCAGTTCATCGAGGAACCGGCCATAGGGGATATCGGCGCCACCTTCCACTGAGCTGGTCAGGTGATTTCTCAGGCCATAGTTATAGGTGCTGCCGCCCATCAGCTGTGCAGCGGTAACGGCCGCTTTTTCGGGATGATCGGGAAAACTGCGGCTACGGATAGTCGTTACGATGGCAGCCGCTTCTGCACCCTGGCCCGTGCGCAGCAATGACTCTGCTTTCATCATCAGCACATCGGCATAGCGGAACAGCGGCCAGTCGTTGTTCAGCATCACATTGGAGCCCATGGCGATTTCGAATTTACCCAAACGGTAACCGTGTATCTCCTGTGATTCGTCGATGCCGGGCACTTCATTCACGTAAGCGAGCGGTTTCCCGGTGTAGGAGCCCATGGTACAGTTCAGCGGTTCGCCGGTAGAGGAATACTGCTGGCCGTAGATATAGTTGTCGATCAGGCGACGGTCGTCGGGATCATAACTGCTGATAAACTGCGGCGTGGCGCAGATTCCGCCCCAGGGCGCCGATTTCAGGTTATAAGTGGCCTGGTTGGCAGGCTGCAGGGTCTGCATATGAATATCGAAGCTATTCCAGTCTTTTGTATAGTTTTCGTCGATCGGCAGCGCGAAAATGATCTCTTTTGAGTTCTGGTTTTCGGTGATGAACGCATTTTTCTGGTTCGATTCCAACTGGTATTTGCCGGATGCGATGATGTCGTTGCATTGCTGGATACACTCATTCCAGGCCGCTGTACCCGAGAATATTTCGGCGTTCAGGTACACTTTCGCCAGCAGGGTTTTGGCGGCCCACTTGTTGAAGCGGGCATACATGGGCTGGCCTGCCTCTTCGCTTAGCTTGTCCATATTGTCTTTGATCTCGCTGACGATGAAATCATATACTTCCCTGCGTGTGTTTTGGTCGGGCACATATCCATCTTCCACATCCCATTTTGACACAATGGGAACATTGCCGTAGAGATCGCATAATACATAATAAAAAGAGGCCCGCAATACTTTTAACTCGGCTACGGTGGTTTCTTTCAGATCGCCGATGGGGATGCGGTCGGTTTCGATCTGGTAAATAATGCGATTACAGTTGGTGATACCGGCATAAGCACGGTCCCAGGAATTTCTCACTACATCGTCTTCCGAGGTCCACTTGTGCTCATGGAGCCGGCGGAAGATGCCGCCGTCTACCCAGCCGTTGGGGCGTGCGGGGATCACCATTTCATCGGCGGTATTTTCCTGGGCGCGATGAAGGCCGTTCCAGAAAAGCAGTAAATAACGCCAATTGACATACGCAGATCCCACGAATGAGCCGAGATCGTCTTCTGTCGGTACAAAGTCGCTTTCTATGATTTCATTGTAGCTGGTGCTTTTCAGCTTGGTACACGAAATACCACTTACGCAAACCAGCGCAATAACGATAAAGCTGTATTGAATGAACTTTTTCATGTGCAGGCATTTTAGAAGGAAAGATTAATACCCAGGGTGTAGGTTCTGGTGCTGGGATATTTGTCGCGATCATCAAGGCCCGGGCTCAGCCCGAGACGGTTTACTTCGGGATCGATACCCTTGTAACCCGTGATGATGAAGCTGTTCATGGTGCTGACATAGACCCGTGCCGAATGCAGGAATTTCGATTTCAGGTTGGAGATATTGTATCCCAGCACAATATTGTCGATTTTCCAGAAATCGCCGTTCTCCACATAATAGCTGTTGAATTCCAGCGGCATCTCTTTGCTCAGCACGGCCTTGCCGAATACAGGGTCATAAGCGGATTTGAGTCGGTTGTATTGCTCTATATTGGTGTTTTCATAATACATGCGCTGGAAATTCAGTATCTGGTATTTAAACGCGCCCCGCATGGTAATGGCCAGGTCGAATTTTTTGTAGCGCAGGTTGTTATTCCATCCGGCATAATAACGGGGAAGGCCGTTGCCGAGCACCTGTTTGTCTTCAGGCGCGTGCGTAAATTCATCATAGGGAACCGCCTTGCCTTCTGCGTTCTGGTATATCCATTTGCCATTGGCATCCACATCAATCACCTTGAAACCATAAAAATCCCCGATGGCTTTACCAATGGTTACCCGGCTGGTATAGGTTTGGATCGGTTCGCCCGTGCCGCCGGTGGTAAAGAAATCGCTGCTGAACTGGTAGAGTTCGTTGCTCAGGGTTACCAGCTTATTGCTGTTGGCAGAGAAGTTGAAGCTGGTTTGCCAGGTGAAGTCTTTGGTTTGCACCGGGATGATATTTACGATGGCTTCGATGCCCTTGTTCTGCATCTTACCCACATTGGCGCGGGTAACATTATAGGTGTTCGGGGGTGTGGGCACAGAGAAGTCGTATAGCAGTCCTTTGATTTCGCGGTTATACACATCGATGCTGCCGCTGATCCGGTTTTTGAGCAGGCTGAAGTCGATGCCGATATTGGTTTCATGTTTTTCTTCCCAGCGGAGATTGGGGTTCGGGTTGCGGGCAGGAATCAGGTTGTTCACCCATACGCCATTGGTATAGAACCAGCCGGAGTAGGCGAGGGTGCTCAGGCCCAGAAAAACAGAATTGGGCTGGGAACCGGTTACGCCGTAACCGGCGCGCAGTTTCAGGTCGTCGAAAATGCTGTGCTCCATAAAGGCTTCGTTGCTGATGCGCCAGCCCACCGACACCGCGGGAAAATTACCCCAGGGTTTGGCTGTACCATACAGCTGGCTGGCGGCTTCATGACGCAGGCTGGCCATCAATAAATAACGGTCTTTGTAGCTATAGGTGGCGCGGCCGAAAAAACTGATCAGGTTGGTTTCTTCCCGGTAGCTGCCGGTATTGGCCAATCCTTCGGCGAGGGCCTTGCCGATGCCGATATTGTTGTAACCGAAGATATCGGTGGGGAAGTCCCAGTTTTGTATCCACTGGTTATGGTAATCGTTGTCCTGGTAACCGTAGCCGCCTAAAACGCTAAACTGGTGCTCACCAAATGTGCGGCTATACTGCGCCGTTAGCTCCAGCAGGCGGCTGATGTTTTCGGCGGCGCCCACAGATGCATAGCCGTTGCGGTTGTCGCGCAGGGTGGAAATATGTTTTTTGGTTTCGGCATAGCCGCGGCTTTCGTTCCATTTGGTGTACGACATCAGTGCGTTCAGCTTGAGGCCCTTTGCCGGCAAAAAGCTGATATTGGCATTGTAGCGGGTATTCTGGTTGCGGTTTTCGCCATTGCTTTCCATAAGCCTCGACAAGGGGTTCTCATAGGTGAACATGCCCGGTTCTAAATACCAGTTGACGTTGGCATTTTAAGCGGCGAGGTGGGGTTGTAAATAAGCGCCTGCCGGTACGTGTAGCCATTGAAGCTAAAGCCGTCGCCCGTTGTTTGGTAGCGGTTCTGTGAACTTAATATGCCCATATTCAGCTTCAGCTTATCGTTCAGCATGCTGTGGTTCACTTCAATGCGGCCGTTAAAGGTCTGGTTGTCTGATTTGAGAAATATGCCCTGCAGCCCGCGGTAGTTCAGGTTGGCGAGGTAGTTGGTTTTACTGGAGCCGCCCCTGAAACTGAGGTTGTGTATATGGCTTACGGGTGTGCGGGTGACCTCTTTTAACCAGTCGGTGGAAGCCCCTTTGTCCCAGGATGCATCTCTTGTGCCGGCTGCAATCTGTGCGCGGTAGTCTGCCGCTGTCAGCATATCCAGCTTGCGCGCAATGGTTTGTGTGCTCAGGGAGCCACTGTAATCAACGGTGTTGATATTTCCGCCATTGGCCCTTTTAGTGGTTACAATGATAACGCCATTGGTGCCCCTTGTTCCGTAGATGGCCGCGGCAGAACCATCTTTCAGTACATCGATGGTTTCGATGTCTTCGGGTGCCACGGTTTTGAGGTCGCCGGGAATGCCGTCGATCAGCACCAGCGGCGTAGAATTGGCGCCTACCAGGGTGGTGCTGCCGCGCAGCAGGATCTGGGTGCCTGAAGTGGGATCGCCGCTGGGTGCAGATACCGAAAGGCCCGCCACTTTACCCTGTAGCAACTGGCCGGCATCCAGAACAGGCGCCTTTACAAAATTCTCCGATTTAACAGTAGCCACCGAGCTGGTAACATCTCCTTTTCTTTGGGTGCCGTAACCGATCACCACCACTTCATTCATGGCGCTCACTGCTTTGGCAAGCGAAATAGCCAGTGACGTGTTTGATCCCAATACCAGCGCGTGCTCTTCAAAGCCCAGGGCTGTTATTACCAATGTTTCACCCGCTTTGGCGCGGATGCTGAAATTACCCTGGGCATCGGTTTGGGTGCCGCGGCTGGTGTTTTTTATGACAATCGAGGCGGCGGTTACCGGTGTTTTTGATGAGTCGGTGATTTGCCCGGCAAAGGTTTGCAGGTTGTCTTGCGCAAGGCCCGTGAAAGGCGCGAGCAGAAAGAAGAGGGGAACGAACAGCAGCAGCCACTTACCGTTCGGTATGAGTTGGTGAAGCAATCGCATAGCAGTGCTTTTTAGTTTGAGTTTTGATTAAAAAAGGGAGAATAAAATGATGCAGATCAGTACATGGCGTATTTGTTTTAATCGTTAATAAATGTCAGTAATACACTTATTTAAAACTGCCTAAAAAAGACCCCATAACATGGGATCGTTGCGGCAATCTTTAAATAATATTAGGACTTTTTTTATAAATGTTAAAATAACATTTATAAAACATAAAAAAAAATTAAGGTTCGGGGGAAATGGGTTTATGGCAGGAGGTTGCCGTGCGGAGAGGGGGCGTAGTAGGCGGGGCCATACAGTGGGAAGGACGACTGGCTATAACGAACGCTGCCTGAAATGGAGAAAGTCCTTGCCTCGTTCATGTACATAAGACCGCCCTGCACCTGGTAGCCGTTGTTGCGGTATTTTCCGGGTAAACAAACCGTACAACTTGTATAGGGCATGGCGGTGGTAACGCCGCCAAAGGCGAACCAGTTCCTGTTTAAGGGTTTTACGGCAACGGCCGAGAGCGTTGCATAGTTGAACATACCCGACTGCATGCCGGCAATACCGTACAGTGAAACTTTCGTTGCTTTTCCCAGGCTGCCGATGTTTATGGGGGCAGACAGGTTCCAGGCCGCCGGCGTGATCCAGCTACCCGGGTGCTGCGATACCGCCAGCTTCACCAGCAGGCAAAGCATTATGGTCAACAAAGTCCTCATTTTCGCTTCTAAAGATACAAAAATGCCGCAAAGCCGGCCTCCACCCGTCGGGTGCCACCCGACGGGTAAAAAAGGGTGAAAACACCCTGCATCGTAATTTTACGAATTTGGGCGTATTTTCCGAAGTGACTGATTTTCAGTATTATCCCGTAGTTGAAATATGACAACGGAATCATAAGATGTTCGATTGCCCGGGGAAATAAATGATCATTTCTTTACAAATGAAATCCAGCGCATCCAATAGAAAACCACCAGTCCATTGTCCAAAAACCAGTTCATCCGTTTCTTGTCCAATTTATCCATGTAAAACCGTAAACCTGCACCGTTTATTTGAGATCACAGCACTTTAGCCGTCCGGGATTAAAGTCTTTGAAAGGCAACAGCACCCCTCTGTTGCCTTCTCATTTATTGTACCTTACCGGATGCGACAAATTTTATTACGGTTATCAGTATGCGTACTTTCTTTTGCTACTTTACAGCTAAAAGCAATGGAAACAGACAGCCTGCCGGGCGTGAACAAAACCATCTTTGCCTTTGGCGGCGGATTCAATAAAGTATTTCTGCGCTATATCGCGCAGCTCACCGGCAAAACCAACCCGAAGATCTGCTTCGTTCCAACGGCTACCGGCGATAACCCCAATACCATCCTCAACTGGTATGCGCTCTGCGAAGACGAAGCGCTGCGGCCCTATGTGCTGAGAACCTATATCAGCTCTTATACCACCACCGTATCTTTTGAAGAAACCCTGCTGGGCATGGATGCGATCATCGTTGGCGGGGGCAATACCCTGAACATGATGGGCATCTGGAAAAACCAGGGCATCGATACCGTTTTAAAGAAAGCCTATGAAAAAGGCATCGTGCTTGCCGGTGGAAGCGCCGGCTCCCTGTGCTGGTTTAAGGAAGGATCGACCGATTCACGGCCGGGCAAGCTCACGATTGTACAATGCCTGGGCTTTTTGCCCTTCAGCCATTCCCCGCACTACCATGGTGAACCCAGCCGCCGGCCTATGTATTTCGATGCGATCCTCAAAAAGGAGATGATGCCCGGTTATGCATGCGATGATATGGCGGGCCTGGTGTTTGTAAACGGAAAACCGGTGCGTTCGGTGGCCCAGAATGAAAACAGCCACAATTATTTCGTGCATGTGGCAGACGGTAAAATCAGGGAAGACCTGATCCCTGCAGACATCATAAAATGACGTCCATTCAAACCTCCCTGAACAAAAGGACCATTGCACTAACGCTTTTTGTACTGGCTAAATTCCTGTTGAGCTACTGGCTGGTATCGCCCGGATACGACCTGCAGAGAGATGAATACCTGCATCTCGACCAGGGCCATCACCTTGCCTGGGGATACCTGTCGGTACCGCCGGTTACCTCCTGGATTGCCTGGCTGGTTAACCACCTGGGCGCTTCCGTATTTTGGGTACGATTTTTCCCGCGCTCTTCGGCGCGCTCACCATCGTTGTGGTGTGGAAGGCCGTGCGGCTGCTGGGTGGCCGCTGGATGGCCCTGCTGCTGGCCGCAACCTGTTTGCTGCTCTCTTCTTTGTTGCGGCTGAACCTGCTCTTTCAGCCCAACTCGCCCGATGTGTTATGCTGGACCACGCTTTATTTTTTTGTCATCTGCTATTGCCGGCAGCCGGCGACAAAATTCCTGTATGCCGCCGCTGTTTGTTTCGCTGCCGGTTTCCTGAATAAATACAATATTGTTTTTGCCGTGGCCGGATTGCTGCCTGCACTGCTGCTTACCCCGCACCGGAAGCTGTTCGCTCAAAAAGCACTGTATGGATCCATGGCGCTGGCGCTCGTACTGATCATGCCCAACCTGTTGTGGCAATACCACCAGGGTTTCCCGGTGGTACACCATATGAAATTGCTGGCCGACACCCAGCTGGTCGATATATGAACACCGCCTCTTTCGTAAGAGAGCAGCTGTTGTTTTTCTTTGGCGGATTACCGGTATTGGCTGCCGCAATCTTCGCCTGGCAGTGTATAAGCCCTTTCAACCTTTCCGGGTTTTCTGCTGGTCGTTGCTGTTTACCCTGGCGCTGTTCATCTGGCTGAAAGCAAAGGGCTATTATGCTATCGGACTGTATCCGGTCTATTTTTCCTTCGGCGCCGTGTACCTCGAAAAACGGCTTGCAAAAGGCATTCTCCGATACCTGCAGCCGGTATTTTTTGCGTTGCCGCTGGTCGCTTTCTACCTGATGTACCAGGTCGCATTTCCAAACAGGAGCCCCGCGTATATACGTGCGCACGTAACTACGTACCGGCAACTCGGCCTGCTGCGTTGGGAAGACGGCAAAGACCACCTGCTGCCGCAGGATTTTGCAGACATGCTCGGCTGGCGGGAGCTGGCACAAAAAACAGACAGCATCTACAAACTGCTGTCGGCTACCGGCAACACCCTTGTTCTGTGTGATAACTATGGCCAGGCCGGCGCCATCAACTATTATAGCCGCGCGGGCATCAGAGCGGTATCATTCAATGCCGACTATATCAACTGGTTCCGGCTCGATACGCCGTATAAAAACCTGGTACGTGTTAAAGAGGCGGATGACAACAACCGGGAAATGACGTTCACCGGTCCGTTTTTCAGCAGGGGATGGGTGGCCGATTCCATCGCAAACCCGTACGCGCGCGAATGGGGCACCCGCATATATGCTTTTGAAGGTGCCGCCATCGATATCAACCACCGGCTGCAAAAAGAGATAGCAGCGAAGAAAAGAAAAAACAGCGATTAACACATGCTGCAACAACACGAACTGAACGGCCATATTATTGAAGTGCAGTACAATCCCCATTCACTGCATATAAAAAACAATGGTGCCCTCGAGGCTTTTCTGGCGCCCGATATGGAAGCGCGGTCGAAGATGCTGGCCGAAATTGTTCTGAGGGAATTCGAGCGGGTACAGGGCCGCCGGCTGGATTTCGGCATTCCTTCGCTTACCATCGAAATCATCGCACATGTGTACGCCGGGCGCGTTGCAGGCATCGTTGAAAAAGTCACCGGCATAAAGCCGCTCGATGATTTGATGAACAAAGTAATCGGACGATGCCGGGTAATAGATGCCGGCGAAGCCGGTCATGATATGGACCGTAAAGTGTGGGATGTGCTCGCGCCTTTTACCAGCGCCATCGTTAAATGGCTGCCGGGTAAAAACGCCCCTGGTGCAAACCTGTGAGGCCATTCGCTTTGCCGATTTTGTATATTCGGTGCCAAACGACGATTGCTTATGTCATTACGCAGCCGGCAATGGTTTGGAAAAAAAGGGAAAGACGGCTTCATTTACCGCGCCTGGATGAAAAACCAGGGTTTTCCCGAAGATGCATTCGACGGCAGGCCGGTGATCGGTATCTGCAATACCTGGTCGGAGCTGACGCCCTGCAATGCACATTTCCGCGAGCTGGCCGAATCGGTAAAACGCGGTGTGCTGGAAGCCGGCGGCTTTCCGCTCGAATTTCCCGTGATGTCGCTCGGCGAAACCCTCATCAAACCCACCGCCATGCTCTACCGGAACCTGGTGAGTATGGACGTGGAAGAATCGATCCGCGCCAACCCGATCGATGGGGTGGTATTGCTTTGCGGTTGCGATAAAACCACCCCCGCCCTCGTCATGGGCGCCTGCAGTGTGGATATTCCGTCGATCGTGGTATCGGGTGGCGCCATGCTGACCGGTAAATTCCGGGGAAAAGACATCGGCACATCCGATCTCTGGCGTTTTTCGGAAGACTACCGCACCGGTGTGCTGAGTGAAGAAGCATTCAACCTGGCCGAAGCGGGCATGTGCCGCAGCCGCGGCCATTGCGCTGTCATGGGCACCGCCAGCAGCATGGCCTGCATGGTGGAGGCGCTGGGCATTACCCTGCCGGGCAATGCGGCGATTCCTGCTGCCGACGCCCACCGGAAAAGGCTGGCCCAGCTAAGTGGCCGGCGCATCGTGGCGATGGTGCAAGAAGGCCAGCGACTTTCGGCTATACTTACCCGTGAGGCCTTTGAAAATGCGATACGTGTGAACGCGGCCATCGGCGGCTCTACGAATTTTGCCATCCACCTCCTGGCCATTGCCGGCCGTATGGGAGTGCCGCTGACGCTGGATGATATCGGCCGCCTTTCGGCAGATATGCCCCTGGTCGCCAACCTGCAGCCTGCCGGCAAATACTTTATGGAAGACTTTTATTATGCCGGTGGCCTGCCCGCAGTGATGGCCTCGATCAGGGAATGGCTGCACCTCGATATTCGCACCGCCGCCGGCGATACGGTGAGGCGGCATATTGCCACGGCAGCCAGCTATAACCCCGCCGTTATCAGCACGGCGGCCGAACCATTCCTGTTTTCGGCGGGTATGGCAGTGCTCAAAGGAAACCTTTGCGTGGATGGCGCCGTGATCAAACCGGCAGCCGCCAGCGCGCACCTGCTGCAGCATACCGGCCCCGCCGTAGTATTTGAAAACATCGAGGATTATAAAAACCGGATCGACGATCCCGACCTGCCCGTAGACGCCAGCAGCGTGCTGGTACTGAAAAACGTGGGACCGCTGGGTTATCCCGGCATGCCCGAAGTAGGCAATATGGGGCTTCCCAAAAAACTGCTGGAGCAGGGTGTTACCGATATGGTACGCATTTCAGACGGCAGAATGAGCGGTACCGGTTTCGGAACGGTGGTATTGCATGTATCGCCCGAAGCGGCCGCCGGCGGTGCGCTCGCTTTTGTATGCGATGGTGATCTCATCCGGCTGAATGTAAAAGCCGGTATGCTCGACCTGCTGGTGAACGAACAGGTATTGGAAGAACGCCGCCGGCAATGGCAGCCGCAGGCCAAACCGTTTCAGCGTGGGTATGCGAAATTATACACCCACCATGTGGAGCAGGCGCACCTCGGCGCTGATTTTGATTTTTTGAAAGGAAAATCCGGCAGCGAAGTGCTGCGGGATTCTCATTAAATAAGGCAGATGACAAATGGATTTACCGGTAAAACCGCGGTGGTGACGGGCGCCGGCCTGGGCATCGGGTTTGAAATTGCCCGGCAGCTGGCGATGCAGGGTGCTATTGTGTACCTGAACGATATCGATGCGGTACAGGCAACAGCCGCCGCCGGAAAAATAACCGCCGCAGGCGGCGACTGCCGCGTTATGGCCGGCGATGCGGGCGACCCTGATTTTGTACAGCAGATGACCAGCACCATCGTGCAGCAAACCGGCCGGATCGATATGGCTGTTGCCAATGCTGGCATTACCCTGTTCGGCGATTTTCTTCAGTACCCCGCCGAATCGTTGTACAAGGTGCTGCACACCAATATCGGCGGCAGCTTTTTCCTGGCGCAGGCCGCGGCGCGGTATATGAAAGCGCAAACGGCAGGCGGGTCCATTCTTTTTATGTCGTCGGTAACCGGTCACCAGGCGCATGAAAACCTGGCTGCTTACGGCATGACCAAGGCGGCCCTCGAAATGCTGGCCAAAAACCTGGTGATAGAATTATCGAAGTACAAGATCACCGTCAATACCATTGCACCGGGCGCTACCATGACAGAACGAACCGCTGGTGATCCGGCGTATTTATCTACCTGGTCGCGCATCACCCCGATGGGCCGGCCGGCCATGGCGGCAGACATCGCATCGGCTGCCTGCTTCCTGCTGTCTGATGCGGCCCGGCACATCACAGGGCAAACCCTTGTCATCGACGGGGGATGGACTTCTGTAAGTCCGTCGCCTTATTAACCCGTCATTGTAGTAATTTGCTGTATGGATTTGTTGCAGCAGCTGGCGGCGTTTCTTCCGCCGCAGAGAATGAAAACAAGACTGGTCGACCGGGTATCGTATGCATCTGATGCGGGCTTCTATCAACTGATTCCCCGCGTGGTGGTATTGCCGGTCAGCGAAGAGGAGGTAGGCCGGTTGTTCAGCATTGCCGCCCGTACTCATACACCGGTTGTATTCAGGGCCGGGGGCACCAGCCTCTCGGGGCAGGCCATCACCGACGGCATACTGGTTGACCTGAGCCGGTACTGGCAGGGCTGCACGATCAGTGATGACGGCAACAGCGTGCGCGTGCAGCCGGGTATTACCGGCGGCATGGTGAATGCAAAACTGTATCCGCTGCAGAAAAAGATCGGTCCCGATCCATCGAGTATCGGGTCGGCCATGATGGGTGGCATTTTCTACAGACTGCTCTTTGTCCACTAATACCGGCA
>JASGFZ010000063.1:0-13045 GCA_047605345.1 Flavihumibacter sp.
GAGTCGCCCAGCAATTTCAAGGCGGCGTACATGCTCAGCAGCTTGGTGTTGCTGGCAGGGATAAACAATTTGGCCGACTGGTAGTCGCAAAGGGTTTTATTCTTATCGGCATCCACCACCAATACGCCCAGGTGCGCCGTTTGCAACCCTTCTTTTCCCGCCAGGGTTGTTTTCGCCAGCTTCGACCAGGGTGAACAGGCGGCCAGCAGGCAAATGCCGGCCAGCAGCGACCAATAACTGTATTTCGGTACTTGCATAATCAGGCGTTTCTTTCCATGGCACGCAGCCATCTTTCGGGCAGATCGTTGTGCGTGGCCTGGATATAGTCTTTATATGTGCAGGGAATAAATTGCTCATTCGGCAACTGCATCCACCAGCGGTCGGTTTTTTTACTCTGGAGAAAGATCGTTTCCAGCTCGGCAAAAGCCACATTGTATTCAAAAAAGGCATTCCGGTCGCTGAACGTCGCTTCGCGGTTGCCACGGTGCCGGCCATCGATAAAATACCAGATCATTTGCGCCGCCTGCTTGGCGGTAAGTTCTTCGTTGTCTTTTGCCGGCTGGTAGCCATAAATGCCAAAGCTGTTCACCTGTGTGCTCATGCCGGCATAACGGGCGATGGTACAGGCCTCTTCGCCGGTGAGTCCATTAGGCGAGATGGCTGAACCCGGCGCAAATGCATGCGCCATGGCAGAAAGATCGAAGCTCACCAGGCTGCAGTTGCGAACCACCGGCTCCATTTCCTCGATATGTGCTTTGACCTGGCCCACGCGGAAACAATCGAACCGGAGCTTATCCATGTTTTCCAGCATATAAGGCTGCACATAATAGCTTTGAAACGCAATATGGCTGTAGTGCCTGACGAAATTGGGCTCGCCGGTCAGCATTTCCATCAGGAAATGCTCTGCCTGTGGCAGGGCTTCCATATCGAGGTCGATCTTGGCGTCGATGCAGGCCGCTTCGATGATCTGCTCCCGGTCGGCGTATGCATGGTACTGGGGAAGCGTCAGGTCGTGCGCCCCGCCCAGGATAATAACGGTTTTGCCGGCGCCGGTCAGCTCTTTTACCAGCAGCTTGAGCGCGGCATAGGTATCGCTTAAAGAAGCACCGATCCTGACATTGCCCAGGTCGGCAATGGTCACTTCCGAATGCCAGTAATAGGTTTTATAGAATTGCGCGCGGATGGTATCGGGTGCGGCGCCGGCCGGCCGGCCCATCGCCAGCCCCCGTTCTTCGGCACAGCCAATAATAACCAGCTGCGCTTCTTCCAGGTCGGGAAACATTTCTTCTGTATATATTGATACATGACGGGCCATTTGTCCGGGTCGGTATGGTTCGTCGCCGCTGATCACCGCCAAGTCTACAGGCGATAGGAAATCAGCCAGGTGCAGCCATTCACTCATGGCCGCAATATACTGATTGGCCCTTACTTTTGCATTTCAATAAACCCAACATGACGATCCACAAAGAAGGTTATAAAACGATAGCAATTGCCACGCTTGTGTTTGCGGTACTGAACCTGCTTTCGTTTTTCTTTATCAGCGCTGCCTTACCCTGGCTGAGCTGGCTGCTGCTGGTGGCTCTTTTTGGATTGCTGCTGTTCATCATTTCTTTTTTCCGTATTCCTAACCGGATAATGACGGTAGCCGAAAACCAGGTTATCTGCCCGGCCGATGGCAAGGTAGTGGTGATTGAAGAAATCACCGACGTGGAATATTTCAAAGACCGGCGCCTGCAGGTGAGTATTTTTATGAGTCCCGCGAACGTACATGTAAACCGCAACCCTGTATCGGGCGAGGTGGTATATAGCCAGTACCACAAAGGGAAATACCTCGTAGCCTGGGATCCGAAATCATCTACCGAAAATGAGCGCCACAGTGTGGTGATTAAAAAAGGCAACACGGAAATCCTCGTAAAACAGATCGCCGGCGCGCTCGCGAAGCGCATCGTCAACTACCTGCAGCCCGGCATGAAAGTGAAGCAGAACGAAGAGTTGGGTTTCATCAAGTTCGGCAGCCGGGTCGATGTACTGCTGCCAGTTGGCACCAGGGTCAATGTGTCGCTTAATGAGCACGTGAAGGGTGGTGTTACCGTGCTGGCTACTTTATAATGGCTGTTCATACTTGCTTTTCTCCATTTTTCCCCCTACTTTTCGATATATAACCCTTATCCCAAATGGTTGTTGCTCATACTACAGAATCCTTCAATCCACGATTGCGCCTAATTCCCAGGATAAGAGTGCTAGAGTTTTGGATCTTGCTGGGCACCAAGTTCCGGTGGAGAAAAGCAATATACTTTTGCATTTTATTTAATACATGCAGCTTTACTACCACTGCACAACCCGCAACGCCCAAATTTCAAGCCTTTCAGCCTATTAGTATCGCCAATTCCAGCCAGGCTGCCGGCTTTACGCCCGGCCGTGCAAATCCCCTGGCCCCACATGATCCCTATAAGGAACAGAACCTGCGAATGATGCAACAGGGAGGGATGACGCTACCAGGCCCATCGATGTCTAAAAGGCAACAACAGGCAGAGCTTAGAACCCTTCTCCCGGAAGAGTACCAACCCACCTCTAGGGAGGCCATCAACGCCATAGCGCAGCCATTCCTGAATAGCTTTCATCAATTATTACAGCTAAATCCAGACAGCTTTTCCATAACCAAAGCGGTTTACCTGGTAGAATCCGCTTATTACGATAAGCCTTACTCATTTCAGGAGTTTAGCCGCGCGATGCAGCAAAGAGCGATGGTAGTACAGGAAATACTAAAACAGGAAGGCCTGGACAACAAAAACAACCTGGCGCTCAATTATGCTATACAACGACTGTTCAGGAAACCAACCACCTTGTACAATGCGAAAACAAATCGATCCATTACCATTGATAAGCTTCGTTATGATTTTGACGACTACTTAGGAGAGAAGGAATGGACGAAAATGTTTGTGACCAAAGTGCTCGAAACAAATTCTGGGCAATGCCGCAGTTTCCCTTTGTTATACTTATGTCTCGCAGAGCAAGTAGGTGCTAAAGCCTATCTCTCCCTTTCACCGAACCATTCCTTTATACAGTTCTTCGACAAAAAGGGCAGGCAATACAATTTCGAGACAACCAACGGAAACCTGGTATCCATTGCCTGGCTCATGCAATCAACAAATGTCAACGCCACTGCCTATAAGAACAGAACATACCTGGACTCTCTGTCATCGAGGAAGCTGTTTGCACAGTGCCTTACAGACTTGCTGCAATCTTATGAAGTAAAAATAAATGGATTTGATCCTGTTTCAGAACAGATGATCAACAAGATTCTTGAACTCGACCCCACCAACATTACTGCCTTAATGATAAAAGCCAATCATGCCACCTACAAATTCAGGTATGAGGCAAGCCTTCTGGGAAACCCACCGGAAGAGATGATCTCGAGATACGCGAGCCTCCAAAAAGCGTATGAGTCCGCGCAATATTGGCAGGAGAGAGTATTACATTCAGGATTCCAGGAAATGCCGAAAGAAGCATACGAACGGTGGTTAGCGAGCATCGAAGTTGAAAGGAAGCGAGAAATAAACAGGCAGGAACAAGAAGCAATGAAAAAAGAAGTCGAGCAATTGCGGAAACAAAAATCGACTTTATATAATAAACCAAAAGATTGAACAGACATACCAAAACTTAGCCTATGTGGAATAAACCCTTATATCCGACAATTTTTGCCCTCCTCCTTTCGCTATTTGCCTTTGGCCAGGATAAAAACCCTTTTGAAAGCATTGGGAAAAAAGGGAATGTCCTCACACTATCGAACGGAAAATACGAAGAGCAGTTTGACAAAGATGATGTGCAACAGATTGGCACCGCGTTGGTAAATGTGCGCACCAAGCAAGTAGTGAGGCTTTTGCCGGAAAAGGAAACCGCACAAAGACTGGATAATACAGTTAGTTCCAGATTTTTAAGCGTGGATCCATTGACCAGTCAGTTTCCTTTCTATTCACCGTATCAATATGCCGGGAATAAGCCCATTTGGGCCACCGACTTGGATGGAGCAGAAGAGCTCATCTTACCACGGTTTTTTATCCCCCGTCCAGTCTTAACGATTCCAAGGCCCGTAGCACCCGTTCAGCCATTACCGCCCCTCCCACCTGCCATGCCTGGGAATCTCGCTATGCCGCAAACCCCTACCCTTCCGCCAGTTCCCTATACTCCATTGCCGCCAATAGCACCCCAAATTTCCCGTACCAGCACAATTGACGAATCCACCATAGACCCCAATGATGCCACCACCTATCCCCCACCACCTTTTGCGGGCGAATGGACCGTACAACCCCTCAAGCCCGGCGTAAAAGGATATGAAAAGCTAAAAGAAAAGGGTGCCACGCGATTGGAAAATGAAGACGGTGACATACTAAGGTGGCACAAAGCAGACGAACAACATCCCAAAGGCCACTGGGACTTAAAAAGAGGCGGCAGTAAGAACAATCCCTGGGAAAACTGGACACCGGATGGAATTCAGATCCCTGATGGAAAGATATATGGCAAAGATTTTAACCCCGCCATCCTAAACCCGTTTTCAAACGAAAGTTTGATGAAACTGTTAAAGCAGTATGGAGAACAAAAAGAGTATGAGAGAAAACTGGAGCAGTACCAAAAAGACCTTAAACAGTACGAGAAAGAGAAACTGGAATACGATAAGAAAATAAAACAATATTATAAGGATAACCCTGACCTTCAGTCTTAGGCAATGAAAATAAAATTTACAAATGAAACGATCTTCAGTTTTGAAGGTCCAAATCTATGCCTATTGGGCAATGAAGCTGACTTCCGAAAATTAGCTGAATCAATACTCGAATTAACAGACAGTAGCAAAACCGAAATTATTGAGCTACTAAAACTCGACTTCGTCCAAAATGACGGAGAAAAAAAAGAATGTAATCTTCAAATCCAAAAATGGGGCAAATAGGTTGGGTGAATTTGGTCAAGACGGAACACTGCTTTTTGAACTCGATCCTAAAATATGGGAGCGTCTCTTCAGGTATTTTGTTTTGATGTCCTGGTATAAAAGGACCTATTACCTGAATGCGTACGAAAACTGCTTGGACGATTTTGAACTTGAGCAAGAATGCCATTTTATCTGTAGTTCAGGGTACTAGAGGAAACAGCCACTTCACCTGTAAAAATTATGGAGAGAGGATAACTCTCATGCTGATTTGGATTCGTGGATGAAAATGCGCTCCCCTCATATAAGTTAACAATGAAGTTGAGTTTAACAAATTTTGCCGTTCTAATTTCGATCTGCCTTCTCTGGCCCATCCATCATTGCTATAGTCAGGCGTTGACAAATTCAAAAAGCGTTGTAACAAATTACAACGCGGCATTTGATTCATTAAACAAGCTGGCACAATCCAACGGGAGCTTTTCAGACGCAGTATTTCTGGTAGAAAATGCGTACTACGGAAATAGTCTATCAAAAGAAAATTTCGATAGAATAACAAACTATCTGACAGAATTATGCTTGCAAAATGCACAGCTTCAAAGTATTGGAAATTATAAATTCGCCGATAGTGCGAATTTTAGGACGAATCTATCTATCTTCAACACATTGTTCGATACTACAATTATTGTAGGGAGTAATGGCAATGGCCTTAAAAGAGTAGTGCCCTATTCATATAACCATTCAGATCCATTTGGAAAAATGGATTGGTCTAATATGTTCGTTTCTAAACTGCTTTCTTCCCGAACGGGAAATTGTCATAGCCTAACCTATCTCTACAAAATCATTTCCGATAAGATTACTTCAACAAAATGTTGGCTATCACTGGCACCAAGCCATCTTTACATCCGCAATTATAGTTTACATTATGGCTGGTATAACTCGGAGTTAACCAGTGCCAGCTTCCCAACCGATGCCTGGATCATGGCCAGCGGATACGTCACACCAGACGCCATTAGAAGCGGACTATATATGGACACGCTAAGCAATGTACAATCCATAGCCCTTTGTCTTACCGACTTAGCAAAAGGGTATGAAATTCAGACTAAAGAGATCGACGACGGATTCATCTTAAAATGCTGCGAATTGGCCTTAATGTATCATCCAAACAATCCAATGGCTTTGTTGCAAAAGGCTGAAACCCTTCAAAAAATATACTTGAAACAAAAACAATTAAATGACCCGAAACAGGAGGTGACTTATCAACTAATGAGCAGCGCCTATATTTATTTGGCAACACTTGGATATAGAGAGATGCCAGAAAAAATGTATTTGCAATGGATCAGCGAGGCAAAAAAAAGTGATGGTCAGTTCAAATCCCAAAGCCCTCATTCTCCCAAAAAGAAAGCGTTTTGACTTACATGAAAATTAGTGCATATTGATCCCCAAGCGAAGGAACATCCATTTATGAAAAATTATTAGGGTCGAGTGAGGTGGTTTGCATTAGACGGACATGAAAGTCTTTCGTGTCCGTCTAATGCAAACCACCTCAAATCGGTATCCCTGTAAAGGTTCAAATACATTCCAATAATTGGCAAGCACTGCCAGTTTCCTTATATGTTCGTCATACTTTTCGTATATAAGTTTGTTATCTAAAAAAGGCGTTTTCCGTGATAAAGACAGCTCTTTTGAAGGAAGGTGCCAGTTCTCCCGACAACATCCTTTCCAATTCAGAATACGCTGTTACGTAACTGCTGTCCCAGTCTGCCTTCGTGCGAAACAACAAGTGGCGCAGGATAGCCATACCAACAAAAAGACGGGCTTTACTCTACTCATCATTTGAAGTTGAAAACCTTATTTGCGATGAATCCCATTGAATTTCTTGTGGGTTGTAGGGCTGTTGGCGCTTTTTGAAGCCTAGCACAATCCTTTCCTCCTGCGTCACTTTTCGGAATTTCCACTTTATGTGATTGCCCTCGTTTTTCATAGCCTGCAGGAGATTATATAATCCCTTAGAAACGACAGTATCGGTTTCACATCCAATCGCAACATAGCGCTTCTGTTCACCTAAAGTCAAAATCTTTGATTTCAGGACTTGTTCAATATCTTGATCAGGGACTTCTACCAGCGCTTGCGGACTCAAGTGAATGAAATTGGGAGGAGTATTCCAGTCCGTTATTTCATCATCATTTCGCTTAAATGGCTGCTGGTAGTAGAAAACCCTCCCAACAGAGTCGATGACGAAATTGACTGGAAAGTAATACGCCCTTTTCGGCGGCGGCGGCGGCGGCTCGCCTGGTATGGCAGGTTTCACCGCCGGCATAGTGTCCGGGGGAACGATAAACGTCAACTCCTGCTTAGTTAGCCGTTGATCGGTACACGAACACAAAAACAGGGTAACCACCATAGCCAGGCCCCCAAATACGACGCTACTTGTTTTCATTGACATCCTTTTTGTAAAGTTCCGTGTACTGATTAGTGCTTTTCAGTTTATCAAGCTGGGCGGATATGTTTTGATAGGCACCCTTTTGGGAAGAATTGGTCCAATATGATGCTTTACGCCTTCGCAAAGTGCCTGGCACCATCAGAAAATCGCTTCCATCTCTTTCAGCGAATACACCGTATAGGTAGGTTTGAAATCAGTGGCGCTGTGGGTATGATTTACATATACCTGGTCCATGCCTGCATTGGCCGCACCTATTATGTCGGCATCGATGCTGTCGCCGATCATGATGCTGTTTTCGGGGCTCGCACCCGTAACCTTAAAAGCATAGTCAAATATCTCTTTGTGCGGCTTGAGGCTGTTGCTGCCTTCGGAAGTGATCACATGACCGAAATAGGCGGCCATACCTGCATTTTTTATTTTTTCGTGCTGGGTTTTCTCAAAGCCATTTGTGATCAGGTGCAGTTCATACCCTTTGTTGCGCAGGTACTTGAGCAGTTCAATGGAATGGGGAAACACCAGCCGGCGTGAAGGCAGGCGCAGCAGGAATTCATCGCTCATTTCACGCGCCAGCTTATCATCGCCGATCTTAAACTCGAGCAGGGTATGCCACATGCGCTTCCACCGCAGCTCATCTACCTTGATAAAGCCCTTGCGGTAACGGTCCCACAGCCGGTCGTTGTGCAAAAGGTAGGTACGGTAAAAATGCTCAAAATCCGTAATTCCCCGGTCGTGCAGCGAAAGAGTACGATGTAGTTCTTCCAGCGTTTGCTTCGCATTACTGTCAAAATCCCACAAAGTATGATCCAGATCAAAAAAAAGATAGCGATAAGCCTTCATAATCAGTGCAAAGATATTGCAAGGCCCAACATTCCGTTCTATCTTCAACCCCGATCGCAATACCCTAAACCGAAAACACCATGCGAACCCTTCTATTTACCACCCTGGCCGTTCTGTGCGTATCAGGCACAGCCGCCAGCCCCGACCACAGTTTGCCTGATGAAGAAATGAACGCCCTCATTGTTTCGCTTAACCGGCAGCTTGATTCGGTCGACAAAAAACTCGTTTTCAAAACCGGGCACATTTCGCTCGCCGACGGGCATATTGACCTGGCGGTACCCGAAGGCTTTCTCTTTATTGAAGCCGACCAGGCGCGTTTCCTGCTGGAAGAGCTTTGGGGCAATATGCCGGATACAGATGTTGCCGGCATGCTGGTCAGAAAAGGCTTTCGCGCTACCAACCTGGGAAACGACCACAGCTTCGTGATCAGCTATGGTGCATTCGGTCATGTGGCCGATAACCCAAACAGCTCGCTCGACCACGACGAGCTGCTGTCGGTTTTACAACGCAACATGCGGCAAAGCAATGCCACCCGTATCGACATGGGATACAATACCCTTGAAGTAACGGGTTGGGTGATGGTGCCCTATTACGATGCTTATAAAAAAGCGCTGTATTGGGCCAGCCGCATCAAAGCCAACGGCAGCGACGAAGAGATACTGAACTATAACCTGCGGTTGCTGGGCAATACCGGCGTTATCAAGATCAATGCCGTGGCTACCATCGACCAGTTGGCCGCTATCAAAAACGAGCTGCCGGCCATTATTGCGCAAACCCGGTTCACCGATGGCGACAGCTATACCGATTTCATAGATGGCACGCACCTTCAGAGCGACTGGACCCTGGCCGATATGGTTGCCGGTGAAAAAAAGCCCGATACCATGACCGCAGCCTTTACCTGGGCGGGTATCCTGTTGGTGGCCATCGCCATAAACACGGCTTATTTTCGGTACAGCAAACGGAAAAAAGAACAAGCAATGAGCTGAGATGGTACCTTTACGCGCATGATGATTGTTGTTACAGGCGCCAGTAAAGGAATTGGAAAATCGATCGCCCGGGCTTTTGCAGCCGGCAGCAATACGGTGCTGCTGGGCAGCCGTGGCGAAACGGCGCTCTACCATACACTGCAGGAAATGCAAACCGACTATCCGCAGGCAATCGTGAAAGCGAAGCCTGCGGATTTTCGTTAAAAAACGAAGTGGCGGCCTGGTGCCACTGGGTGCTGGAGCAGGGAACACCCGACGTGCTGGTCAACAATGCAGGGCAATTCATTCCCGGCAGCATTCACGAAGAGGCCGATGGCCAACTGGAAGCCATGCTGCAGCAGAACCTGATAAGCGCCTACCAGGTAACCAGGCAATTGCTGCCGGCAATGATGGCGCAACGCCGGGGGCATATCTTCAATATCTGCTCCATTGCTTCGCTGCAGGCTTATCCCAATGGCGGCGCCTATAGCATCAGCAAACACGCACTGCTGGGTTTCAGCCGTAACCTGCGCGAGGAAATGAAACCCCATCATATCAGGGTCACATCGGTAATGCCGGGCGCGGCCTACACTGATTCCTGGGCAGGATCGGGTGTTGATCCGAAACGTCTTATGGAAGCCGACGACATAGCCCGCATGGTTTTTGCCGCTGCTACAGTCAGTGCCGGCGCCTGTGTAGAAGACATCGTTTTACGCCCGCAGCTGGGCGATCTTTGATCCTTTATGAAACCAGCTTCTTTCGGATACCTGTTTATATTGTTTTTGGCTGCGCCATTCATGGTTATTGCGCAGGTAAAATTCAGCACCGTTCCCAATAGTTTGCAAATACGGCAGAACGACGTATTGCAGGTTACCTATACGATCGACAATGCGAAATCCATTGAACAGTTCAGGCTCCCGCCCATGCGCGATTTCAAGGTGTTGCAGGGACCCATCCATTCGGAAGGAACCACTATCACGAATGGTGAATACAGCCATTATTCCGGCATCACCTATGTGCTGCAACCCCTGAAAAAAGGCAACCTGCTGCTGCCCGGCGCCAGCGCACTGGTCAACGGCCAGAAAATGGTATCCAACAAGCTGACGATTGAGGTACGCGACAGGCAGGCGAAAACAGCCAATCCCTATCCGCGCAATCCCGGCATCAGCGCGTACCGCCAAACAGCCGAAGAGGAGTATATACTGAAACCCAAAGACAATGCCGCTGAAAAAATAAAGAACAACCTCAAAGTGACGCTGGCGCTTGATAAGAAAACGGCCTATGTAGGCGAGCCCATCGTTTCTACCTATAAATTATACACCCGGCTCCGGTCTGAATCGAGGGTTATACAGCGGCCTTCACTCAATGGCTTCAGCGTGTATGACATGGTTGAACCCGACCGGCTGTCGCCGCAGGTGGAAACAAAAGACGGCAAAAAATTCATGTCGCATATCATTCGCAAAACCCAGCTTATTCCTTTGCAGGAAGGTGATTTTGTGCTGGAACCGACTGTTCTCTATAACAAGATCCATTTTTTGCGCAGCGACGACGAAAACACCACACGCTCCAACCAGTCGGCTTTCGAACGGCTGTTTGAAGGCTTTTTCGATCGCCCCAGCGGAACGCCCGAAGACCATGAGTTGACCCTTGGCAGCGAACCGCAAACCGTTCACATCAAGCCTTTGCCCAAAAATGCACCGGAAAGCTTCAACGGCGCCGTGGGGCGGTTCTCGGTCAGCGGCCGGCTGCTTGCCGCCGCTACAAAAACAGGAGAGCCTGTTCAGTACGATCTGTGTGTAACCGGCGCGGGAAACCTGCCCCTAATTACGGCACCTGAATGGAAGCTGCCCGAGGGGTTACACATCATGGACCCCGCTGTTACCGACAGCATCGATAAAACGGTTACGCCGATGACCGGCACCAAAGTCTTTCACTATTCCATTACGCCCGAAATCACCGGCCGCATACTATTGCCGGCGGTCGAATTCAGCTATTTCGATCCGGCGAAGGCGAAATACGAAACCCTGCATACCGATACGGTTTCCATGCTGGTGGAAGCCGGTCAGCCACCGAGAAGAGATCCACCCAATAAACAAACAGCCCCGCACAAAACCAATACCTGGCTGATCGCCACCCTGGCTGTCACGCCTTTGTTGCTGGGCCTGCTGCTGTTTATGGTGATGAAGAAAAAGCCCGGAGAAAACGCCGCTGCCGCCCCGGTTGAACCGGCGCCTGCACCCCCCGCGCCGGTGCACGACCCGTTGCTGGCTGCACGTACCGCCCTGCAGCACAATGAAGCCACTGCTTTTTTTCACGGCATACAAACCGGTTTGTGGGAAGTGGTTACCGAAGTATTGTCGCTGCCCGGATCGGCCCAGCAACAGCCGGTGGTGTTGCAGCAACTGGCAGCCCGCGGGCTGGCAGCCGACGCGGTAAACGACCTGCAGGAGATATGGCATACCTGCGACTGGATACTCTACCTGCCGGCGGCAAGTCACCAGGTACAACCCGAATTGCTTGACCGCGCAACAGCGCTGATCGGCAAAATCAGGGCGCTTTAACCCGTGGTGTATTTATAACCAACGCCGCGCACCGAATGAAAATATTTCGGACGGCGGCTGTCTTCTTCAAAATACTTGCGAAAATTGAGAATGAAATTGTCGATGGTGCGGGTTGTCGGATACACATTGTAACCCCATACGGTCTGGAGGATCTTTTCTCTCGTCACTACCTCATTGCTGTTTTCAAAAAGCAGCTTCAGCAGCATGGCTTCTTTTTTGCTCAGCTGGATTTTTTCTCCTTTTCCGGTGGTGGCTTCCTGCGCGGCAAAGTCAACGGTATTGTTGCCGAAAACATATACATCGCCAATGCTGTCTTTATCCTGCAGGCGAATATTCTTATCGATGAGCTTCTTGACCCGCAGCAGCAATTCTTCCAGCTCAAAAGGTTTGGTAAGGTAATCGTCGGCCCCTTTTTTCAGCCCCGTGATACGGTCGGCGCTCGTATTGCGGGCGCTCAAAATCAGGATCGGCACCTGGTTGTTCTGGATCCGGATGCGCTCCATTACCGACAGGCCATCCATTTCGGGCAGCATGATATCGAGCACCAGCAAATCGAAATATTCCTGCTGTATGGCTTTTAAAGCAGTCATGCCGTCAAAAGCGCCGGTTACATCATACCCTTCCAGCTCCAGGTTCAGCTTCAGCGATTCGTGCAGGTTCTCTTCGTCTTCAACCAATAATATCGATCTTTTGTCAGGCATCTTGCAAAGGCAGGTTTATGGTAAAAATCGTTCCATTTGGCAGGTTGTCGCTCACCGTCACCGAACCATGATGGTCGGCGGCAATTTTTCTACAGAGATACAGGCCCAGGCCCGTACCCTTTGTTTTGCGTACCGATTCATTACCAATCCGGTAAAACCGCTGAAAGATCCTTGTTTTTTCCTCTTTCGGGATACCCGGTCCCAGATCTGACACTTTTATGACGACTTCGCCGGGCTTCCGCTCCAATCCAAGCACAATCGGTTCGTTTTTCGGCGCATATTTCACGGCATTGTCCAGCAGGTTATTGATCAGTATCTGGATAAGCAGCGCGTCTACCTGCCCCTTTACATTGCTTTCAATAGCCGATTCAAACCGGTTATCGGGATAGCGGCTTTGCATGAGTTGCAGCTGCGCGTGGCAAAGCTGCGAAAGATCGGTCTCTTCAAATACCTTTTTATAGCCGCCGGCTTCGAGCTGCGAAGAGATCAGGATATTATTGGTAAGGTCGTTCAGGCGGTTGGTTTCCTGCAGGGTCATGCGGATCAGCTTCTGCTGCCGGCTTTCTTCCAGCTTGTGCTTCTGCAGGGTTTCCAGGTTGAGCTTGGCTACGGCAATGGGGGTC